>VEPN01000001.1 GCA_012026835.1 Candidatus Methanoperedens sp.
AGGAGGCACTGGAAGAAGAGATGACAACCGAACTTGGCTATTCCAGGTACGATTGGAAGAATAAAACAACGAGCAATTCTCGCAACGGGCACACCAAAAAGACAGTAAAAAGCCAGTTCGGGGAAATACCTCTTGATATTCCAAGAGACACTAATGGCGAATTTGAACCTGTGATCGTGAAAAAACATGAAAGAACTATATCAAATTCGCTTGAGGACATGATCGTTTCCCTATTTGCTCAAGGGATGAGCAACAGGGATATCGAGCACCATATGAGAAATATCTACGGTATCGATGTATCGCCTGAAATGGTGACAAGGATGACCGACAAGATCCTTCCCATAGCAAAGGAATGGCAGAGCAGACAGCTTGAGCCAATGTATCCCATAATTTATCTGGACGGCATTGTCTTCAATGTGAACCAGGATGGCCACGTAACAAAGAAAACAGCGTACACAGTGTTTGCAATAACAATAGAGGGCAAAAAAGAGATACTGGGCATCTGGATTGGTGAAGCCGGTGCGACAAGAAGCTACATCATGAATTATCAATGTGTCTCCCCTTCCATTTGGGGTGATCCTACTGAGGTATGCGTCAGCGGCAACGCTGAGGTGTAAAGCCCTCAGGACAATATGGAGAAATTTGAAAGTCTAAATCAAACAATCTGTTAGGATAAGAATGCCAAGAAGAAACATATGTTAAACCACTGCAAGAGTCGTCACCGATAATAAGCGAAATAAGACTGATACGCTTAACCAAAAGGTATAAAATCAGACTATAATGGCTCGGCTTACATTATAGGAAATGGACGTGCGATTTTCGGCTCATAGGTGGCTTCTAAAGCATTCAAACTATTTACGATGCAGAACTTGGTAAATCCGTTGCGTTCCCAAATATGGGTAGTGACTCTGCAAGGAGTGACAATAACGCAGAGGATAGAGGATATGATAAAAAGCAAATGGCAACTGGTAATAAGTTGCATAGAGGTTCAAAATTTGCCTCAACATGAAAATGTGCTGACTTATCATTGGTATTTGATTGTGTGAATGAAGGTAAACCTATGAAAGCAAGAAATTCAATTACATCGGAAGATGAGAAGCTTGCAAACAAGCAACTGAAAAACCAGTGGGATAATATCGACTGGAAGGAAGTTGAAAAACTTGTAAATCGGTTACAGGTCAGGATCACAAAAGCAGTTAAAGAAGGTAAATGGTACTTGGTAAAAAGACTCCAATATATGTTAACGCATTCGTATTATGCGAAACTGTTAGCAACAAGAAACCCAACTCAAAATAAAGGCAAAAGAACGGCAGGGATTGACGGTGAAACATGGTCATCACCGGAGACCAAAATGAAAGCCGCTCTCAGTCTAACTGACAAAAAGTATGTTGCAAAGCCATTAAAGAGAGTGTACATTGAAAAATATGGGTCAAAGAAGAAACGACCTTTAGGTATCCCGACAATGAATGACAGAGCAATGCAATCGCTCTATGTTCTGGCGTTAGAACCAATTGCAGAAGCAACTGGAGACAAAGCATCATTTGGCTTCAGAAAATTCAGAAGCACTCATGATGCCTGTGAACAAGCTTTCCATTACCTATGCAGAGAAAAATCGCCTGTATGGATTCTGGAAGGAGATATCAAAGGCTGTTTTGACAATATATCTCATCAGTGGCTGATAGACAATATCCCGATGGACAAATCAATTCTGAAACAATTTCTAAAGGCTGGTTATGTATTTGAACGCCAGTTATTTCCTACAGATGCAGGAACGCCACAGGGCGGTATAATATCACCAACCCTGGCCAATCTGACATTGGACGGTATTGAAAAGTCACTGAATGATAAATACCACACGGGCATAAATGGAATAATCTCTCATCGACAAGCATCAAAATACAAAGTCAACTATCTGCGCTATGCCGATGACTTCATTGTCACTGCAAAAACAGAGGAAATAGCTAAAGAAGTTAAAGAATTGATTAAGGTATTCCTGAAAGATAGAGGTCTTGAACTATCTGAAGGAAAAACGTTGATCACCCATATTAAAGATGGTTTTGACTTTCTCGGATGGAATTTCAGAAAATATAATGGTAAACTTCTTGTCAAACCGTCCAAGAAATCCATTGATAAAATTACTGAAAAAATCAGTAACACAATCGATATTGGGAAAAACTGGAAACAAGAAATACTGATTGACACCCTCAACCCAATTATAACGGGGTGGGCAAATTATCACCGTTCTGTTGTATCAAGTGAAATATTCCATAAAATAGATCATAAAATATGGAATATGCTATGGCATTGGGCTAAAAGAAGACATCCTAATAAACCTAAACACTGGATTGTCAGCAAATACTGGCATTCCTCGAGGAAAAGGAAATGGGTCTTTTCTGAGGGAGACAAACAACTGAATCTTCTATCTGATACAAAGATAGTCAGGCATACAAAATTGAAGTTAGACATGGATCCCCACCTTGATAAAGACTATTTTGTTTCAAGAAAGATAAGATTGGGAGTCAGGAAATTAAAAGGTATGGCTAATAAAGTATTGGAGAAAACAGGGAAGGTTTTGCAACCTGAAACTGAGACCATGACAAATAACTGCTGCCCGACTTAAAGGGTTATCGAATGCTTGAGCCGTATGCGGTGAAAGTCGCAAGTACGGTTCTTAAAGGGCTTGGGGTCGGCAACGACCTCCGGCTACTTGACAGTCATCCAAATTCTGGATGAATGTATTGTCTGACCTGAAAAACCGCGGAGTAAAGGACATTCTGATCACCTCGGTTGATGGGTTAACTGGATTTGAAGTGGCTATCAAAGCATCGTTTCCAAAAACAGAGATACAGAGGTGCATAGTTCACCAGATACGGAACTCAACGAGATTCGTCAATTACAAGGATAGAAGGGAGTTCTGTGATGATATGAAAGCGATATATACTGCTCCTAATGAAGAGGCAGGATTAGCAGCCCTGGACGAATTTGAGAAAAAATGGGGCAGTAAATACTCATATGCTATAAAGAGCTGGAGAAGTAACTGGCAGGGTTTATGTACATTCTTTAAGTATCCCCCTGAGATCAGAAGGATGATCTATACCACGAATCCGATAGAGAACTTTAACAGGAAAATTAGAAAAGTCACTAAAACCAAGAGTTCGTTCCCAACTGACGATTCACTGTTCAAAATTCTGTATCTGATAATCATGGACGCCACCGAGAAATGGACAATGCCTATTCAGAATTGGGGTATGATCCTCAATCAGCTTAGGGTGTACTTCGATGAACGAGCGGATGGATATTTATAGAGATGGTGAGATATGAAGATTCAAAGTTTCAGCAAATACGATTACACTCCCAAAATTACCTTTTTTCTTGGAAAGTATATATTCCCGATATGATTTTTGAATTGTCGGACAGCCTGTTAATGTATGAGGCCTGAACATATCGTTTTTGCATGATATTTATCTCGCATCCGGATATGCTTCTCTATCAATTCGGATATTTGTCCGAAGAGCATATAACTATCTGGTAAAAGAACAGAACATGGATTGCACAGATAAGCACAAATCTACACGGATGAGAAAAATTAGAAACTTACTGCTCCGCCTTTATAAAAATAGTCGTTAATCTGCTGATATATTCCCTCAATCTCCTCAGATGGTATCCTGCTGAGATTATATTTGCATTTTGTAAAATGGATATTATCGCATCTCCAGTCCTCTTTCTTGATAGTTCCATCTTTCAATGAGTTCTCATACAGTTCTGAGCCTGGAAGCGGCTGGAATATGCTCCATGTACTGCGGTCAAGCTCAAGTTCCCGGGCAAGGTCAAAGGTCAGTTTCACGTCGTCTATGGTCTCGCCCGGAATGCCGATCATGAAGAAACCAAAGACTTTCACATACTTTTTTGCAAGCCTGACAGCTTCTTTTGTCTGCCCTATTGTCACGTTTTTCTTTAGGGTCTTAAGGCTGTTGGGACTTCCGGTCTCTATCCCAAGGTCAAGCTCTGTGAGCCCTGCCTTCACCATAAGCTTCAGTTCTTCTTCCCTGATGAGATCCACCCTCGTATTGCACTGCCATACTATGTCCAGCTTTCTTTTTATTAGCTCCTCGCAGAGCTTCGATGTCCATTTCCAGTTCATGTTCAATATGCTGTCCTTGAACCAGAACCCTTCGAGGTCGTATTCGTTCTTGAGATACTCAAGTTCGTCTACCACTTTTTCCGGGTATTTGGCTCTCCACTTCACTCCCATGGTCTGTTTCACAGCGCAGAATGAGCAGGAATAAGGACAGCCGCGGGTTGCGAGCACTGAGATACATCTTATATCCCTTAGGGACTGGTTATGTTTTATATACTCCCTGGCCGGGAAAGAACCGTAATCCGGCATGGGAAGCAGATTTATATCTACCAGCGGGGATTTGTCCTTGATTATGATATCCCCGTTCTGCTTATAGCATAATCCTTCAATTTGGTCGATATTGCCTCCTTTTCCAAGCTCTGTCAGCAGTTGCTCCATAACCACTTCACCTTCTCCCCTGACCACGAAATCAACAAATCCGCTCTCAAGCGTGGTCCGGGGTTCAATAGTGGGATGCACCCCTCCAAGCGCCACTTTTGCCCGCGGAAGAATATTCTTTGTAATCTTTGCGGCTCTCAGTGCAGCCGGGAACGTTGTGGTCATGGCCGTGATGCCGATAACATCGGGTCTTGTCTCAAGCAGCTTCTCTGCAAGCTCGCGTTCATCCATGAGGAATGCCTGCATATCAAGCAGTGATGCATCAAAGCCTTTTGACTTTAGATATGCTACTATAGAAGCGATCCCAAGCGGCGGCTCAAATGCCAGGGGATACAGGTTCCCTCCCTTGATCCAGTCGTTGAAAGACAGGTATCTTTCCTTGAATTCATCTTTATTAAAGAATGCAGGATTTATCAGCAGCAGTTTCATGAATTCCTCCCTGCCGGGCATGCTACCATGCATTCGCAGCATGCTGAATATCCATACATGCCGTTGTGAGGCTTAATAACCTCATTGCACTTTTCCCACGCAATCCCCTCACCGGACAGGGCATTTCCCGGGCACGCTCTTATGCATCCCTGGCATGAGGGGGGACATAGTTTCTCTGCTTCCTTCTTCGTTATTTTCCTGTCAGGGGAAAGCTGTGCATCTGTTATCACAGCCGCTACGCGTTGTCTTGGCCCAAAGCGCGGGGTTATCAGGAGGCGGCTTTTGCCAAGGATGCCAAGGCCTGCTTCAACAGCCGCATGCCTTGTCGAGATGCCAAACAGCCTGGGATATACGTTCATGTAGTCCCCGCTTTTGCGAAGGTCAGGATCTAAATTCCCTATCCTGTGAGGTATTATGACCGCACTGTATCCCCTGTCATCAAGGAACCTGCCTATATCATATGCAATCTGGTTATGATACATGTTCAGGGTGATATGATGCAGCGCGGACAGGAGAAGATTAGGTTTGACCGTGTCATGAAGTACCCTCACTCCCACTACTATCACTGATCTCGCCCCGGAAAGAAGGTACTCGGGACGTTTTTCCTCAGGATATTCCTTAAATCTGTCTATCGAGGCTATCCCTGTAAGATCCGCGCCTTCTTTTAAAGCAAAGCGCTTCACAGCATCCGATGAAATTTTTTTCATTCGCTGTGCCTTCTCCTGAGTTCATCGTTGTACAGGGTATTGTTAGTGCATTTGTAGCACCACACGGGTGCACTTGCGTTATAACTCCCAAGACCGTAATCTTCCCATATATCCACAAGCTTTGTGGTCAGGTCAAGATACCATTGCGCAGAGGGAGGTTTTTGGCCTTCGTAAGCAGAGCCCGGTCCCGGACTCCATACAAAGTTTATGGGCACTACGCCTTTACCTGCAAGGTATTGCGCGCCTTCAAGGAAAGATTCCTTGGGTTCAAGACCTGTGACAAAACCCGCCGCAACTTTGCCCTGCCCGTGGATTTCTGCAGCCTGAACAAGTGCAGCAAGCCATTTCTCCCTCCCGATGACCTTGGATTTGCCAGGGCATATTTCCTTAAAGAGTTTAGGATCCCATATCTCAAGATCAAAAGCAAGAAGAGCAATTCCTGAATCATGGAGGTCATGTATCTCAGATTCATTGACAGGCGCGCTGGTTATGGCGCAGCCCGGCACATTATTTCCTCCGGTATATTTTTTTATCGCATTTATTGTCTCTATGCACTGAATTATCTCTTTTCCATCAGGAAGCCATCCGCCGGTCAGGACTGCATGTTTTGCCACATCTTTGAACGCAGCCGAGGCAGTCTGTCCGATCTGTTCCACGTATTTATGGCTGACCACATCGCCTTTTTTTTCCATCTTTGTGGGAACTATATTGCAGAACCTGCACTGGTCGCCTGTTTTAAAGTAGCCGCAATAGTTCATATAGCAGATGCTCAGGCAATCAGTGCCCCGTATCTGCGCAACTTTTGACATCGAAGTACCGTCATCTGTTTTGTCTGAATAATATTCCGGCCTGGGAAGCCATTTTACCTCAGTAACGAACTTTCCTTCATGCAGAAGTTCAAGGGCGTCCTTGTTTGCTTTTATATCAAAAGGTGATTTGCTATGCTTTCTAAGCTGTACGATGGTCCCGTCCGGCAGCTCAAAATCATCCGGTATTTTTCCTGTATCGTGTCGCTCAAAATCCCATTCAAACAACCAGTGTATCTGTTCCTTATATTTCTTACCCACTCCTTTGATTGCGGGATCCTCCAGCGTCACGCCGTTGACCAGCAGCTCTGCCTTAAGTTCAATTGCATCAATCTCTTTTCCGTTCAATCGATAATTTTCAACCGTATAAAATCCTCCTGGTTGCTTGTTAAAGGAAATACTTGCTTAAAACAGTGTACAAACCGACAATTATTGTTCCAATTGTTCTGGAAATGGAAAGATTGCGGCAAAATGTCTCAGAAAGATAATCATGCCCTGGCAAAGAGAATCAAACCAGAACATGATAAAAAACTGGGCCGGTTTATCTGTTTTTCCTGATAAATATGTGATATACCCCCTTTCTTATTACAACATCGATGAACTCATGACCTGATTTTGTGATCCATACATCGATATTCTGCCATGCTTCAGGGTCGTTGGCTATGACCTCAAGTACTGAACCCTGTGGTATTTTTTCTATTTCATTTTGCGTCCTGATAAGGGGATAGGGGCATTTTTCACCCCGCACATCTAACTCAAATTCCGGAACTATAGCCAAAATCATTGCCTCCGTTGACTTTTATTTTCCAATTTTTTCAAAGCATCCTGAATGAAATAAGGAGCTTCCAGGGGCAGGATACCGTTTTTTCTCAACCACCAATTCTGTTTTCCCATCACCAATTTCGAATATCAGGAACCTGGATGCTTTCCCAAAATGCTGGTTGATGACCTTGCCGTCACTTGAAACAACTGCAACTCTCATTTATCATCTCCTCCTTTTACCCGTGAGAAAATGCAAGGGGGGAATCAGTATAAAGCAAATGCCTGAATTCGCTAATTCCAGGGACACCGGCAGCGTCCGCACGGCACTGCATGCAATGCCTGAACACAGGGAGATACTTCTCTGCGGCATCCCTTGCCTGCTGCACTTGATGGCAATCAGGTCCGGGATGTTCATTCAATTCGTACTGGGGTATCAGCGGGATTATATTTATCATGGATGCCCCGGCCCGGGCGGTCGCTTTTGCTATTTCGCTGATATGCTGATCGTTAATACCGGGTGCAAGAACAGTATTGACCTTCACCACAGCCCCAAGCGTCGTTATCTTACCAATGCCCTGAAGCTGCGCTTCGATAAGATGGCTTGCAGCATCAATCCCATTTAACACCCTGTTATTTATTATTACATGGGAGCAGAGTCTGGCAAGTATCTCAGGCTGTACCGCATTAACTGTGACTGTTACAGTCCTGATCCCTATCTCTGCAATTCTTTCGGCTTTATCAGGAAGATTAAGCCCGTTCGTGCTTAAGCATTTTATCATATCAGGATAAGCAGCATCTATCAACTCGAATGTCCGCAGGGCATGGTCTGTAGCAAGAGGGTCTCCGGGTCCTGCAATGCCTGCAACGGTGATCCCAGGACAAAGAAGAAGCGCCTTCTCAAGCATTTCAAGCGCATCTTGCGGCGCAAGCACTGATGATGCCACTCCGGGTCGGTTCTCAGTCTTGTTGAAACTTCGCATGCAGAATTTACACTGGATATTGCAGGCCGGGGAAACAGGCAGGTGTATCCTGCCTGACCTGCCGTGACCTTCAATGCTGAAACAGGGGTGTATTTGAGAGACGTGTAAAATATCTGATGGAACCCTCTTTACGCCAGAAAGATCCGGTTTCATATGACCTTTGCGAACTGCTCTGCCGGTTTCTTGTATCCATGCCTGGCAAGGGTACTATCGATTACCAGATGCATGTCCTTCATGAGAACCGTCACAATATCTTCTATCAGGGTGATTGAACCCCGATATCCTGCATAGCCCCTGGATAATATGACGCGATCTGTTATCGGATAGGACACGCTTAACCGTGGAATGTCCAGTCTGTCCGCTATTCTCTTATCAAACGATCCGGCCAATAAGAACGTCGGGTGTGATTCTTCCAGTGCCCTCCATATCTTATTGCCATCGGATTCAATAATTATTTGCGGTTTTAAACCGTAATCCAGGCCAAGAATCTCTTTCCTGATTGTATCATGAATCTCTGCCGGAGGTTCATCAGAGACAGCAACAAACGTCGGGTTCATGCCGAAATCATTCGCAAGGAATTTTATCAGGCCTATGGAATACGTTGAATCGGCAATTACACCAATGTCCCTTTGCAGGTTAAATCCCGCATACAGATGCCCGAGCCTGTCCAGTTGCTTGAGGAATTGTTCCTCTTCCGAATCGATGACAAGATCGACCAGTTCCCTGTCTATGCCAAGTGCTTCTGCGACAATTCTCAGGAATTTTGAAGTTTCTGAGCCTATGGGCAAATTGTATTTTATCCACGGGACGCCGAATTTTTGTTTGAATAACTCGGCTGTGGACACGCCGACATACTCGGATAATACAATATTCAGGTCAGCATTTGATGACTTCTTTATTGTATCTATCGTATCGTAATCCCCCGACCAGCGGACTGACACCCCAAGCCTGTTAAGGAGTCTCTTGATCTCGATAATATTCCCCTGCCAGAACGGGTCCTGTGCAGGAACGATACCAAATAAATTGACCGAGATCTGTTCATCATTTTCATCCGGAGGTTCGACCAGTTGTTCAACCAGTGCCCTGCCGACCATATCATAACCTGCATAGCTGTTTCCTTTAAAACCCGGCGTTTCGACCATGATAATGGTCTGGTCTTTTCGTTCTTTGAACTGGTCAACTATCGTCCTTATATCGTCACCTATCAGGGCAACCTGGCAGCCGCTGAGAACAAAATAGAGGTCTGCTTCTGTTATCTCAAAACTTGCTTTCATCTGCTGGACGAGACGCCCCTCACCGCCAAATATGACGTGTTTTTCCACGAGGCTTGTAGAAGGGGTCATAAGCCCCCTTGCATGGCCGAATGTCTGCCATCCACTGCCAAAGCACTGTCCCATATAGAGGTTCCTGGAGCAGCCTGCCGAAGAATGGACTATGGGTATGGCTCCGACTATACCCCATACCGTTGCAAGAGCGCCACCAAGAGCACAGGTAAACCTTGGTGAAATAGTGCATGCAACTCTGGATTCTGTCAGTGGGGAATGGATGTTTCTGGACCCCGGTGTTTTAGACATGGGCTTTCACCTCGCCTTTGACCCCGAAATCTTTTCCATATACCGCCTCATCAGCCTCATCTATGAGGAACCTGTAGGGATCAGGGTATTGCAGCCATTCTTTCTTATAGGGGAATTTCCCGTATTTTTTGGTATATAATTCCACTTTTTTATGATACGATGGGTTTTTCAATACATAGGCGAGGCTTCGTGCTGTCTCAAGAGCGCCCGTGTACCCCATATGCGGCCTTGCAAAATCAAAAGTGGTCAGGGTTACGACCCCGTTCTTGGCAAACCAGATGGATGGTTCGAAATCCCCGAAATAAATATCGGGTTTCTCTCTCTGTACCATGTTCTGCGTTTCAGTAATCTGCCCGATACCTGAAATAACGAGAGGGAAGTCCCCGCCTCTTGTTACAAGGTCTTCAAGCGTGTTCTGGTTAATGGGCGGGTCGTACTGGAAAGCGTTGACACCCATAACTTTCATTCCAAGCTCCATCGCCAGGCTTGCGCATCCGAGGGCCCTCGGGATATTTACGCTTATGAATACTTTCTTACCTTCCAGCTCTTTTTTATATTTATTGAATTCCGGAAGTATGCGCCTGTGTTCTTCTTCGATTAATGTTTCAGCTTCTTTCTCTTTCCCGAAATGGGCCGCAACTTTTCGTACCCAGTCATCCGTGTATTCGATGCTTGCCGCATAGTGCGTGTCGATCAATGGAATGCCCCAGTGTTTCTCAAGCTGTTCCGCCAGATAATGGGATGCCTGTGAGCACAGGGCGACCGATGCCGCTGATTCGGTTGCATATTCAAGGCTGTCCAGCGAATTATAATTTAATATTACGTTTGATTTTATTCCAAGCTTCTCCAGCAACTCAATGAACGGCTGTTCGTCTATCGGGCCTATTGTCGGGCCGCTAATGATGTTCACCGTATCTTTTTTCTTTTCCCTTGGCTCTTTTAGCACATGTTCTATCAATTCATGCCACATGATATCCCACATTGTTCCCACATGCAGTGTTTTATAGCCCTCACAGTGGACAGCAAAAACATTGGCTTTGACCCGGGACTGGACTTTTTTGATGGATGCTTCCACATCATCCCCTATGATCCCGGCCGCGCATGATATCCCTACTGCGATCGCTCTGGGATGGAAGAACTCATCTGTTTCAATAATAGCTTGTTCAAGTTTGGCTGCCCCTCCAAAAACAACGTCTTCCTCATTAAGCTCGGTTGTAATGATATCAGTTGTTGTTTCAGGAACGCCTCTTGACTTTTGCTGTATTGGCCCGAACAGCCCGAATAATATCGCGCCTGCCGTGCAGCCGACAGGAGAGTGGGCCAGCACCTTGACCTCAGGAAAAGCGCATGTATTCATAATGGCAGCTATGAACGCGCATGAACCTGAGCCTGAATATGTCCTGCATTTCCGGGGCATATTCTTTCCCTTTGAGCATTTAATAAGCTCCGATGCAGTGCCGCCAAAATGCACTATCCCGTCAAGCCTTTTTTCTCTTCCCTGGAAAATGCCGATATCTCTTTCAAAATTTGCCATCGATATTCACCTCAGTTATTCCTATTGTTCCCGTTGTTCCCGTTACTGCCGTTATTCCCTTTTAGCAAACGGTTTGACCATTTATCTGCCCATTGCTGGAGGCTGCCGGATTCCAGGGGAGCAGGAATATGGCTGTGGCCGTTCTCAATAATATTTTTAGCCAGTTTCCTGTATATGTTGGCCTGTTTGGACTTTGGGGCGCCCTCAAGCACGGACTTGCCTTTGAGCTCGCATTTTGCGACCGTGAGTGACCTTGGAACATACTCCACTATTTTTGTTTTTGTTTCTTTGCTAAAATCATCGATTATATTCTTATGAATATCCTTGTTTACGGAATTTGCTATAATTCCCCCCAGGAGCGCGCCGCCGTTATTGGAATATTTCCGGATCCCCTTAAAAAGGTTATTGGCAGCGTATATGGCCATGAAATCCGATGATGTTACCGTATATACCTGCTTGGCAAGCTGCTCACGGATTGGCATTGCAAATCCTCCGCAGACCACGTCCCCGAGGACATCGTAAATAATAACATCCGGTTTATAGATATCATAGATCTTTTGCTGCTTCAGGATATCAACTGCGCTGATGATACCCCTGCCCGCGCAGCCGACTCCGGGTTCCGGACCCCCGGCTTCGACACAAAGGACCCCGCCATACCCTTCATGAACAATATCTTCAGGCTTTATTGCTTTTCCGCTTCTTAAAGTATCAAGCACGGTCGGGATAAATGCCCCGCCTCGTAGCGTATTTGTTGAATCGCTCTTGGGGTCGCATCCCACCTGCATTACTTTATAACCCAATTCACTCAAGGCAACGCTTATATTGGAAGTTGTTGTGGACTTGCCAATACCGCCTTTTCCATAAATGGCGATCTGTTTTATCTCATCTGACATTTGTTATCCTCCTTTTAGTTTCATTTTGGCAAGATATATCACGGGATAATATAGCATTATAGAAATCAGCAATTATAGACGGTTTTATTCTGTTTTTTTAATTATAGAGGCAATTCTTTCCGATTCGATACCAATATTGGGAAACACTATGAATAGACATTATGAACGGCATTCAATTCCTGGATCTTGACATCACGATCACGCCTGCCAGGCACATCACAGGCAGGAATAAAAAAGCAGTTTCCAGGTCGATTTTTTCCGTGACATAACCCATAATAATAGGTGTTAATGCCCCCAAAAAACCGCCAATTCCAAAAAATATACCAAGCGTTGTACCGCGTGTATCAGGCTGCGTATTATTGGTATATTGAACGATATTTGCAGGATACAGGACTGCACAGAAAAATCCTATTGCGATCAGAAATATTATCAGATAGACTGGTGAAATGGAGTTTATGAAGAACAAAAGAAGGAACGCTGTTATGGCAAGGGATATTGAAATTATCATCTTCAAATTGAATTTATCGACCAGCATGCCTCCGATATATTGCCCGATGATCCCCACTCCAAAAAACGCAGAAATGTAAATACCTATTAACGACGGCGAATAATTCAAGAGAGACAACTTCACAGGCAGGAATGTCGTGAAACCAAATGCGACCATCGTCGTTGTACTATAAACAAAAATAATAGCCATGATATCCTTTGTGAAAAATCGCATGTTTATTTTTGTTTTGAATTCCGCTTTATTATCTCCCAGGTTCTTTGTAAGAATAAAATAAAGTATGCCTGTGGCCAATCCGATGAGAGGTATCAATTTAAAAACAAGCCTCCAGTTATATTCTTCTGTAATAAAACCGGCTATTATGGGAAATATTACCAGCCCTATGCTTCCTGCCGCCCCGTGTATCCCGATCGCTTTACCTTTATTCCCGAAGACTGTCGAGAGGATCGAAAAACCGACCGGATGATACACGCTTGTAGTAAACCCGACAAGAACCGCAAGAACCTGCAACTGGAAATAAGAATCTGATACCCCCACTAAATAAATACTCACGGACGATAAGACCAGCCCGGAGGTCACAAGGTCGCTTCTTCGTTTGATCCTGTCCGAATAGTACCCGAATATGAATTGTCCGATCCCGTGGCTGATCAGTATCGAACCTGCCAGGACTCCTATTTCAATGTAAGATAGATCAAGATCTGTTCCTATTAGCGGCAGCAGTATTGGCAGCAGTAATACAAGCCCGTCATTGGTAAAATGCGCCAGCGACAGGATTACAAGATCCTTTGAGGCTGCTGAAATTTTGACTTCTGGAAAAGTCATATCAGTTATTTATACGGGTTGAATTCATTGGTATAAACGTCTGAGATCTTTATCTCTCCTTCTTTTAAGTTGCCATATTTAACCATGATATCGATCCATTTCTGGACAATCCCATCTGTCATCAGCCCATGCCCGACCCATACGCGCCGGTCCATATAACGGCTCGTTAAAGGATCCAGCGCCAGTTCCTCGGAAATTATTTTATCTGCTTCATCAGGATGGGCATTGGTCCAGTCCTCGGCTTTTGCGATCGCAGATACAAATCCTTTCAGGGCAGCAGGCTTCTCCTTTATGACCCTGTCAGAGGATATGACAAGGGAGACAGCCCCATTCATCGTATCATAATCCGTGAATAATCTCCTTCCGCCTGTATTTACGGCTATTCCCGAATATGGCGCGTGCAAAATACCAACATCTATCAATCCCTGTTTTAAAGCCTGCCACTGCTGAGAATCAGGCATTGTCACCAGTTCGACATCGTTAACTGTCAATCCGCCGGTCTTTAGATAATCAGCAAGGGAATAATACATGCACCCTTCATTTAAGATCACGGATACGCCGATTTTTTTGCCTTTCAGGTCTTTTGCGCTCCTGATAGTGCTATTTTCCAGGACTGTAGCTGACATATGCGGATGATCCCGTGTGGCATCGCTTCCTGCGGCTATTATTTTAAAATCCATCCCTGAGAGCCTTGATTTGATTACCGTGTCCGTATGCCATCCAAGAATAACATCAATATCTCCTGAGGCCAATACCGTTTTCACAACAGAGGATTGTATAGCACCCACTTTTTCGACCGTTATGCCTTCCTGTTCGAAGAATCCTTTTTTTTCTGCGACTATTGCAATGACTGAAGTGCCAAAATCCGGGGTCGGGATCCTTACGACAGGTCTCTGTATATCTGTTGAAGGCTTTTCCTGTATATTATCGGCCCTGGAAAAACCGTATATGCCTGCAATTACCAGGACTATGGCTATTAAACCGATTATCATGGTCAAGTTCTTATTCATTTAAACCACCATCTTTAAAATAAGGGTTAAACTCGTTCGTGTATATGTCAGAGGTTTTTACCTGTCCCTCTTTCAGCAGCCCGTATCTTGTTAATGTGTCAATCCAGTTCTGTACTTCCGTGTCAATTAATAAAGCATGTTCGGGGCTGTTGAACCCTTCCATATCCGCAGCATCCAGACCAAGGCGTTTAGCTTCTATTTGATATGCTTCTTCTCGATGTTCATTTGCCCAGTCAAGAGTTTTCGCTGTGGTTTTAACGAAGCGTTTAACAACATCGGGATGATCTTTGATCGTATCTTCACTTACCCAATAAAGCGCCAGCCCCAGGCTTTCATCAAGATCATTGTCATCGAACAGCTTCCTGACACCGCCCGCATTGGTCAATTTCTTGTTAAAAGGGGCATGTACGAATACAGCATCTACCTGATGCGAACGAAGTGCCTGTTCCTGTTGCGAATCCGGCATTGAAGTAAGCTCAATTGATTCTTTTGGAATGGAAGAACCGGCTTTTTGTCGCATATACTCATACATCATGTATTCCGAGCAACCTCCAAATCCCCATATAGCCACTTTTTTCCCGGTCAGATCCTGAGCCGTTCTGATACTGCTGTTCTCCAGGACGAACAGGCTCATATGCGGGTAGCCGGGAATTGTTCTTGTCGTCCCTGCAATACCTTTTATTTTTGCGCCTTTTGCCACTGCATTAATAACCCTGTTGGCATGCCCGCCCCCAACATCGATATCCCCGCTAACGGTCGCAGTTACATACTGTTCTGTAGGAAGTACTCCAACGAATTCGATATTTAATCCTTCTTCTTTAAAGAATCCTTTTTCAAAACCCACAGAGACAGGGTCGTATGCAGGACTTGTTACCATTTTTAAAGTGTATAATTCAACATCCTTGGTTGGAGCGATATCCGAATTTGTTCCACTGCTATTTAGCGCGAAGTAAGCACCGATTAACACCAGTATCACTATTCCGGATATCAAATATTTAATATTATTTTTCATTTTTATCAACTCGATTATTAGACCACGCTTTTTCACATTCTACTAAAATTTTGCAAGCTCAACTCCATGAGCTATCTTTCATTCGGCCTAAGTTCACAGGCATATAAGAAATTATAGAAATCAACAACTTTAGCCGCGTTTCTTTCGAATCCGGCGGGAATGCGGCAAACCGATGAAAAAAGGAAGCGCTATTTCTTATCCCATCGATATATCTTCTTTCCACCTGCTCAATCGTTTTTCAATTGCGACAAGTGAATAATTAGCAATTACACCGAGAATTGTCATGAAAAGGATCACAGGCCACATCTGTCTATGCAGCAGGATTCCCAATCCCGCATTTGCCCCCAGCATTTCAACCGCGATAAGTACAAGAATAACCTCTGTGCTGGCATATCGCAATCCGGAAAAGATCGGAGGAACTGCCGATGGCAGTACGACTTTCCTGAACATATCCAGATGTGACATCCCCATCGACCTTGCAGTTTTCACAAGGAAAGGATCAACGTTCTGTACTGCGCTTATTGTGCTAAGCAGGATCCACCACATGGCGGCAAGCATTATCAACAGCGTCTTTGGAAGCTCCCCTATTCCAAATAACAGGATAAATACCGGAAATAGAGCTAATAACGGGATCTGTCTTAATGTTTGCAGGAGGGGGTCAAGATATCTCTCCCATGTTTTAAACCATCCTATTAAAAATCCCAGCGGTATCGCTATTACTACAGCTATTGCATACCCTGAAAAGACCCTTTGCAGGCTTATCGCAGTATGTTTCAACAATACCCCTGATATAGCAATATCCATCAGATCATTAAATACCCTTGAGACCGGCGGTATGGAAGCAGGATAAGTCATGCCAGTTCTTACCGCTATCTCCCATATCAGCAGGAATATCATAATCGCTATAAGCCTCTGCAATAGCGCTTTTGCTTTCTTGATGATAGCTGAAACCATTTTTAGAAATTCTTCGGTTTAGCAAGATACTCTTTGAGTTTAATATCGAAAAACCTGACCTAATATTCTCAGGGTGTCAGCTACTATTTGCTCATGGGAATTACCACCCTTCTCCTTTATTGCCGTACCCAGTCCCCGAAGCGCCATAGTACCGGTATGGACCTTTCCGCCAAGTTCCTCGATTTTCTTTTTTGCATCGGGACTGAAAGCCTGAACTCCTTCCTCCCTGATCCCGGTGTTAAGGGTAACAACAATCTCTTTTCCCGCTTTTTCAAAGTACATTTAATTTGCCTCCTGCAATGGTTTTTTGGCTGTCGTAAAAATCGTATTTGAAACAAGCTCTATTCCTTCTGCCGTTCTTTTCTTCTCAAGTTCCTTTTCGATGTCATGCCGTGCAGCAGGCCGAAGATGCTCAGGTACATGGATCAGGAAAGTCCCGAAAGAACTGGATTCAATAAAATCGAATACTTCCTGCGGCGTGGGAAAATAAAGCCTGGTATTTTTAGTAGTTATATTGATGTCCTGATATCCGGTCGATTCGAATAGATCCTGAAGCTCTTTTTGTGTAATAGGCTTGTTCGGGTCTTCATCCGGGTTCACCTGGCCAGCATAGGGATCTCGCTTGAAAAGTTCATTTGTGATCTGTCTTAAAGTAAATGGATTATCCTTATCACCTGTAGTCAGACCCACCCTTCCACCCGGCTTTAGTACTTTATGTATCTCCTTCAGCGCTGTTTTCTTATCAGCGATCCAGTGGAAAACAGCGCATAGATAAGCAACATCAAAACTGTTATCTGCAAAACCGTTCAGATATTCAGCACGTCCTACCATAAAAGAGGTATTATCAAAGGATTTGTCGTTGATTTTCCTTCTTGCTGTTTCAATGCGAAGCGGCGAAGGGTCAATTCCCACGATCCTTCCGGATTTCCCGACTATCCCTGCTGCATGCAAAGCAAGACGTCCTGTACCGCACCCGATATCCAGCACATTATTGCCTCCATTTATCCCAAGTTTGTCAACAAGAACAATTCCGTTTTCAAACTGGCTATTACTGATTCTGTCGTATTTTTCTGCTAATTCCGGTGTATCATATTCAATATTACTCATTTATATCACTTATCCTGAATAAAAAAAATCGAAGTAGAGAATCCCTATTTTGATGTGAGGTTAACATCTCTCTTCTTCGCCCATTCGAGCTGGTAAGTATCATAGAAAGTGGGATTCTTCACCGGGTCGTTGACCTTGTATCTGTCATACGGGTTGAACTCGTTCGTGTAAAGGTCTTTTAATTTGACATCCCCCGGTTTCAGGAGCCCGATATCTTCATACCAGTCAATCCATTGCTGCAACGCTCTTTCTCTGACAAGACCTGTAGCTGAAAGATGATGCTCTCCTTCGACAGCAGGCGGCCAGCCATTCAGCGCCCCTATGTATTCGGCGCTTATTTCATGATTGTCGTCCGTCCATGCCTGTGATTTCACATATGCCCTGACAAGACCTCTTACTGCTTCCGGGTTCTTGTCTATGAATTCCTGTGTAAACCCGATCATGCCGATCTCAGCATCCTGTTTATCGACAGGGCTTTTACCGAATACATCCCAGCTTGACCATAATTTCCTGAATCCTCCCTTCTTCTGGTAAACCGCGGAATAAGTCGGACCTGCAGTAATGGCATCCACCAGTCCCTGTTTTAATGCTTGTTCATGCTGCGGTTCGGGAACGTTGACCGGGATGACCTGATCCCTGGGTATATTGTATTCTTTGAAATATGCAGTCCAGTAAAAACCTCCGCATCCAAGGTCCCATGAACCCACCTGGGATGGGCTGGTAGCTACTTTTTTCCCGATCAGGTCTTTTGGTTCCTTGATCGAGCTGTTCTCCAGTACATATATATCGTGATGAGGATAAACAGGATGTCCGAAGCTGGCAGTCATTACTCCTTTTATTTTCATCCCGCCTTTGTTCGCATTAATAAAAAAATCAGGATGAGCAGATACAAAATCGATCTTACCTGTTTTCAGGGCAACAAGCTGGTCGGCCCATGGGATTGCGCCGACTCGCTCTAACCTGATACCCTCTTCCTCAAGAAACCCGTATTTCTCTGCAATTACTTCCTGTCCGCTGTGGAATGTGGGAGGGATCGGGATCTTCAGAGTTATTATCTCCTCTGGCTTTTCCCCTGCAAAAAGATCATCTTTTGATTGCGCCGGTACTGCGCCGGATTTTTCCTGTACTTTGTTCAAATCACTTTTTCCCAGGCTCCATCCGATGGTGCCTGCCAGGATTATTACGATCACTAAACCCGAAATCAGATATGTCTTATTTTTTTCCATTTTTTCCCTCCGTTTTTTAACTGCGAACTATCTCCTCTTTCCATTTGCTTACACTTCTCTCAACGCCAATCAGGAGGTAGTTGATAACTACACCCAGTATTGTCAGCGCCACTATCGCTGCGTACATATCCGGGATAGCGAATTTTGCCTCTGAGTTGATCACAAAAAAACCCAGTCCCGCATTTGCCCCGATCATCTCGGCAGCTACCAGGACTATCAATGATACTGTGCCAGCATATCTCAGGCCGGTAAATATGGCAGGGGCGGCTGCAGGCAGAACTACTTTCCTGAACATGCCTGTATGAGGAATTCCCATAGACCTTGCCGATTTTATTAAAAGGGGGTCAACATTCAGTACTCCGCTCACGGTGTTCAGGAAGATCGACCAGAAGCATGCCAGCGCAATTATAGCAAGTTTTGAAACCTCCCCGATCCCGAAGAACAGGATAAATACCGGAAATAAAGCAAGAATAGGAAGCTGTCTCATTGTTTGCAGCAGGGGGTCCATATACTTCTCGAAAGTCTTGAACCACCCGACGATGAAACCAAGAGGTATGGCTGTCAACGCCGCTATAGCAAATCCACCAAAAGCCCGCTGTAAACTTATTGAAGTATGTTTGAACAAAACCCCTGTTATGACAAGGTCATAAAGAGCCGAAAATACGACCGATGCCGGCGGAAGAAAAACCGGATCGACCAGACCGGTTCTTGGAGCTATTTCCCAGATTAACAGAAATAGTATAATGGCAAATACTTTCTGTGGTAATAATTTTAACTGTTTAACAATATTTGCTGATCCCATATCCCTCACTTTGCCGTTTCCCACTTCGAAAAATTCGAAACTGCATTTCCTGATATCTGCTGTGCCCTGACAACTTCCTCTTTTAGAAGTTCCCAGAGTTTATATCTTGATTTGACAAAATCCTGTGATGACCTGATGTCGTCTTCGAACCTGTCGTTCCTTGCTATGGGGATATCTTCCATTTTTTTTATGACCCCCGGCCTTGCCGTCATGATCGCAACCTTATCAGAGAGGAATACGGCTTCATCGATGCTGTGGGTAATGAATAATATTGTTTTGTGCGTCTCCTCCCAGATGTGCAGCAGTTCACGCTGCAGTATCTCTCTTGTCTGGGCATCCAGTGCGCCGAATGGCTCATCCATCAGCAGTATATCGGGATCAAAAGCAAGCGCTCTTGCTATCGCTACGCGCTGTTTCATCCCGCCGCTGAGTTCATACGGATATCTGTCCTCAAAACTGTTAAGTCCGACAAGTGTCAGGTATTTCTGGGCGGTCCCTCTTCTCTCATTTTTCGGGATATTCTGGCTCTCAAGCCCGAACTCCACATTCTCAAGGGCTGTTCTCCACGGGAAAAGCGCGTATTGCTGGAACACGATACCCCTGTCAAGACCCGGTCCTTCTACGGGCTTGCCATCGATGTATATATTACCTTCGTTAGGCTTTGATAATCCCCCCACGAGATCCAAGAACGTGGATTTTCCGCATCCGCTTGGACCTACAATGGATATGAACTCACCCTTGTTGATTGCCAGGTTTACCCCTCCCAGCGCCAGCAATTCGTTCGAAGAGTTGCCATTATTTCTTGAATTTCCATTGGTTCTGATCTTGAATGTTTTTTTGATGTTTTCTGCCTTTATTTTCGTCATATAATCACCATTTTATTTTTGAGCGATCGCAAAAACATTGTTGCTTATCCCGTCATATTTTTCAGCAAGCAAAGGCGTATCCAGTTTTAAATTAGTCATCCCAGGCGCCTCCTTTTTCCATTTCAGAATGTTGTTTTGATGCCATGAACCTCTTTCTTGCCTTATGACATCACGTATATAAGAGAATATAGAAATCAGCAATAGTTGACCGAAAAATTCGTTTTTCTGAATTAATCGGGCAATATTTTCTCCATTAATTACAATACCATGTAGGTGATTTTGAAATAACAAAAATAAATCAATGTTTTCTTATGACAAATTTGACCTCGCTGCCCGATTCCTTGATATTTACTACTTCATGCCCGTGTTCCCTTATCCACTGAGGTATCGTGCTTTTCGCCACAGCATCATCTGTCAATACTTCAAGCTCTTCCCCGGATTTTAATTTCTCTATCTCTTTCTTGGTATAAAAAAGCGGCAGCGGGCAAACCCTGCCTCTTGCGTCCAGTTTATGCATGTGTTATTTCATGAATCACTGCTTTATTGTAATTTTCGGTGCAGGCAAGAATTGCACTGATTGTTCGTTTTTTGTTTTAAATCTATTCAAGGTTGCCTGCCGCAAGTGTAAATACTCAGCCCCTGTCCAAAATACGAGTCGTATATATGCTGATCGATTGCTGCGCGCGATTGCTGTCTCCTTCTCCAGTCGAGTACAAGTCTTTCCTTTTTAAGCGTTTCAAGAAGTTTTAGCCTCATGCATTGCCGATAAACTGTTGATATATTGCCGATAAATTGCCGATAAGCCATATGAACGTTTCCGGTTAGATGGATTTGCCATGACCAGCCAGCCATCTTTAACCCAACCATTGAGCAGCAGGCGCGCCATACGTTCTGAAAGTCCCAGAGTATCGGCGACCTGGGACGTAGTAACCTGTTCGGTTTTGGAAAACAGCGCCAGTCGCGAAATATTCAAGCCATGGTGTAAGGTCAGCTTCTGCCCGCCCTTCGTAATAGTTGTGATGCGGATGTACCGCAAGTGAGTGATAATATCCCTCCAGGTCGCGCGCATGGTGTTCTTCCAGCGAGAAGAAACCGCTCAGTCCATAGCCACCCTGGTGCAGGATAAAGGTTGCAAACAGGCGCGCCGTCCTGCCATTGCCGTCATAGTAAGGATGAATGGTGACAAACTGATAATGCACAAGACCAGCGATAAGGGGCGCAGGCAGACCTTCTTTTTCAGCGTTATTTATCCATTCAACAAATGCAGCCATGAGCGCAGGTACATCCTTTGCTTCAGGCGGCAAATAAACGATCGCACCCGATGCAGAATCACGGATCACGTTTTGTCCATCCCGGTATGGTGTGGGTTTAGCATGCGCACCTTTCTCGATGAGAGCATGAAGCCTTTTAATAAGCTCCTCTGTGAGCGGCATTTTTTTCGCAGCCCATTCCTCAACGCGCAGCAGCGCATTCCAGTAGTTTTTTACTTCACTGCCATCTCTTTCTCGTCCGTGGAATTGCGCCTTTTTTCCTTCGATGACCTGTTCAGCCTCTGCCAGTGTCAGGCGATTGCCTTCGATGCGTGTGGAATAATGTGTGGAACGGATGCGTGCGCGGTGCCGCAGTTCAGCCTCGGCTGCCGGAGGCAGGGGCGTGTGCTCGACAACGGCGCGCGCCGCTTCGATATCCATGAGTGCGCGGGCGATGGCTGGCGTAAGGGTGTAGCGAGGGTGCCAGGGGGGCAAAGATTGGGTCATAGTGCTCCTGAATCGCTATTGATTTAAAGTTTCAATGATTTTCTCGTTGGTTAAACTTTTATCAATATAATCGTAAGATGATGGCGTGTGGAAATGCAAATCCCACTTGCGCCAAATTGACCCTTTTGGATCGTTCATAATAATCCACCACCGATGATAAACACCTTCTAATTATATATAAGTACTCCATCTTTGAATCATTAGAGCGCGTTAAGTTATTTATTTTCCTAATTTTATGATAAATTACTGTGATAGTTTATGGATATAACCTCCAGTAATATCAATATTATTCACGTATCATTGTTAATGAAGTTTTGCGATTGCAAGTTATAATAAATATAAGGTAGCGGGATTATGCTCTTTACATAATAAAAAAGCCCTTACCATAAAAGGTGGCGCTCCACTTCTGGCGCGCCACATCAGCAGATATTTGTTAAACGTCTGGTCAGCCCTTCCGGACAAAGATATTGTAAATACTGTTATTCAATTCCACAGCAAGCAATTGATTCCCTGATTTCTTTGCCCACGCATCGATATTCTCCGGAGCCACAGGGTCGCTGGCAAGAACCTTTAGCACCTCACCTTTCTGGAGCTTATCTACATGCTGCTTTGTCCTGATCAAAGGATAGGGGCAGGCTTCGCCCCTGACATCCAGTTCGAAGTCGTGAACAATTACCATCTTTAGAACACCAGCGTGACTTCGCTCTCCAGTATCTTGTTTGTGAGGTCATCGAGGCTCAACTTTGATATCCCATCGATGATCTCGCTCTCAACTACACCTCTCTTCTTCAGGTCAGTTTCAAGCGCATAGAACTTGACGCTGTCCTTTGCCTTTATGATAGAAGCTTCGATGCTCGGTATGTCTTTCTGCCATACGGCAGCATCGCCGTAGCTGGTCTTCTGTCCTTTCACGATTGAATGCACTCCTCCGCTCACGAAAGTGATGGAAGGGGAATTGCCTGCCGCAGCCTGCGTCTCGGCAAGAGGAATTGCGCTGTAGGCGTCCTCTTTGCCGTATGGAGGCTGGGTCACGATTATGTTTACTTTCTTGCTCATGTTCTCATCCCAGTAATATTGTCTTGTCTGATTCTGCTGTCCATTCCCCGAGGTCATAGAGACCGCCGATAACTACACCCTCGGTCTGCTGCTTTGTCACACCGCGGGCATCGGTGCATTTGATGCATGCGATCGCATCGGTTTTTGGAGTCTTGAGCCCTTTCTTAAGTATGGTGCCAAAGAGCTGCTCTACGACTGGGAACTCTTTTGGTCCCTGGTCTTTGTGCCCGATGATCGTGCCGTCAAGGTAGTTGAAGAAATTGACGTTGATACCCTTCTCCTTTGCAGCATGGGCGAGCCTGATGAGTGTGTATGCCGCCTCATCCCTGTAAGGTCCGTTTATGGAGACAATTGTTAAAGTTTTGCTGTTGCCGTTGTTTGCCATATCAGTCACCTTTAGAACCATGCCACCCTGGTATTATCCTCAACTATATGGTCAAGGAGAGTGCCGATTTCCTTTACTTCCACGCCTGCTATCAGGTTGCCGTCAAGTCCCCTTGATTGCACAGCCCTGTCGTCTGCGAGTATCCTGATGCCTTTCTTTTTGGCATCCAGAAGTTTATTTCCGAATTCGCTTTTCCTTACAGCGGTAACACCGTCCTCGACAAGATAAAGAGAGACGTCATTACCTTTTGTCTTGGCCTTTAACCCAATATCCAGCACCAGATTCGGTATCTCGGTTGTATATGGGTCTTTGGACAATACTAACAATAGATTTGCCATGTTTATCGACCTCTAAAATAAATTTTGTGTTTGTTATTTGGTTCACCTGCCAATTCCTGCTCGACTCTTGCTATCATTGCATCGAGTGTTTCAAGTATCGGCGTTTTTCGTAGCGTCCGGGAGCGTTCAAACTCACGCCATTCCTTCAGTGTTTCAAGAACCGGAGCTTTCTGTACTTTACCTTTATCAGAGACAAAGGCGATCCCTTCTTTTGATGTGATTCATATTGTATCACCTGATACCCGATAGAGAACTCAGTACATATATCAGTTCAGAAATCAGCAACTTTTGATGGTTCTATTATGGATTCGTAGTAATAGGGGCAAGTTTTGTCACAAAAATTTGATATATAAATAACAGTATCACATTTCAAAACCACTTGCCTGGCAATTGCTTTGGAGTATAATATTTTATATACCCGATAGCATCCTCGACTGATTTTGAAACATAATATAGCTCTTTATATTCTTTTTTCGCAAAATTCTCCTGATATCCAGTTTCAAATTGAGCGATCAGATTATCATAAAAACTGTTCGTATTAATAAAAACAACAGGTTTGTTGTGGAACATGAGCTGCTTCAGGGTGAGTACTTCAATAATTTCCTCAAGCGTCCCGAACCCCCCAGGCAATGCAATAAAGGCATCCGATCTTGATTCGATAATTTCTTTCCTGTCGCGCAAGTTATTTGATATTATCAGTTCATCAGCCTGCTGATAGGCAATTCCTTTTTCTAAAAATGACCTGGGAATCACCCCGACAACTTTAGTCCCGCTATTTTTTGCCGCTCTTGCCGTAATTCCCATCAATCCTACATCGGCCCCTCCGAAAACCAGGTCAAAACTTTCCCGGCCGAGCATTTCTCCCAATTCCACAGCCGTATCACAATACACAGAATTTACCGCTGAACTTGAAGAGCAAAAGACACAGATTGATTTGATCATAATTTCTCATAATATTCTTCAACCAGATAAACCTATTAACATTAACTGTCGATATATTTATATACGACTAAAAAGTATTTCATTCAGAGGGTATTACAATGGAAGATAAGTGTCCAAAATGCGGTAATTTCTTAATTACAAAAACAATTAAAAAGGAATTGGGTCATGGCAGTATTGATTATCCAGTTTCCCAGATGTGCCCGAAATGCAACTGGAGCAAAGACTTAACAGGTGCCGGGGATATAGCCCCGAAACCTCTTGCAGTACCGGAGGAAGAAATAAAAAAAGAGGTGGTAAAACCTGCGGCGGCGCCTGTCAAGATACGGCCAAAATCAGAATCCCCATCATCAGGTATGAATACGGTCATAATTGTTGTTCTTGCCATATTTGTGATTGCAGTGCTTGCATGGGTTTTTTTGCCGCCTGCCCCAAAACAATCTTCTGAAGCCCCAACCCCGACACCGACCCCGGCAATCACAGGAAGTCCTGTTGCCACTGCTACAGTTGTTATCGCTAATACGCCTGTTATTGAAGTTACGCCAACCGGCGTCCAGAAATGGATACAGCTTGACAGCTACAGGATTTTTAGAAATGATGCATCAAATATAAAGGTAGGGGATAAGGTGACATGGAAAAATATAGGAAAAGACCCATTCACGCTTCTTAGCAATAATATACCTGATTTCGGGGAAAAACTTCTGGATAATGAAAAAATAACCTCATATATATTTAAAAAAGCAGGAACTTATGGTTTCTACCTTAAAAATAATGAAAACCTGAACGGGACTATTATTGTCGAAACTTAAACCATAGTCCAGTCAAGCTGCATACCATCAAGCGTCATCAGGATTATCTTATTTTTCCTATCAGGTAACTCGTATGGCAGGTCTTCAAAACCTATAAACAGTTCGTCTCCGGGATTGATTTCCGGCTGCGGTTTTATAACCTTGCCAAAAAAATACTTCTTTTTTGTTTTTGAATCCTCAACCACTACGTTTCTCCAGCCTTTGGCTTCTGCAACGCGAACCACAGTGCATTTCCTTTTTATCTTCTTTAGTGTCTTTCTAAGGCCGCCGATCTCAGTTTCAACAGTTTGTACGACATCAATATCTTCATTGTTCATTTATTATTCCACCGTAAGATACCTTGATATACTTGTTTCATGTATTAAAGTTCCTATTACAGGTGATCAAAATGGTACTTTCTCCCACAAAACGCTATTTGATTGAATTATTTCATAAACATAAACTTACCTATGAACAGGTTGGAAAATATTCAGGCATACCCGCTGAAAGGATTAAAGCCATCAAGAAAGGTGAAACACCTACTGACGAAGAAACAACAAGGCTTAAACAACTTTCGTTTTCTCTATCCGAGCTATTACAGAAAGATACAGGCGAAACGATGGATTAAAAATCCTGCCTGTAACTTTTTTTTAAACGAACATTCCTGTTGAATCTTCTTTTGACTCTTTGATTATTATCTTGGTATAGGCATCCTTGAAGTCCTGCATTGTAACAGCTTTGCCTTTCCGCCTTATTACAAACATGCCTGCTTCAGTAACGATCGCTTTTAAATCTGCGCCGCTTAATCCTTCAGTCATTTCCAGCAACTCTTCAAAATCCACGTCTTCAAGTTTCATGTTCCTCGAATGGATTTTAAATATCTCCTTGCGTCCCTCGGCATCTGGCAAGGGTATTTCAATTATCCTGTCAAACCTTCCGGGCCGCATCAACGCCGGGTCAAGCAGGTCGATACGGTTTGTGGCTGCAACGATTTTCACATCCCCCCTCTTGTCAAAGCCATCAAGCTCAGCAAGAAGCTGCACCATTGTCCGGTTGACTTCAGACGAACCTGTAGTGCCATCATAGGTCCTGCGGCTTCCCACGGCATCTATCTCATCAATAAAAACGATACTGGGTGCTTTTTCACGCGCAATATCAAATACATCCCTTACAAGATGCGCTCCCTCACCAATATATTTCTGCACAAGCTCTGTTCCGCTCATCCTGATAAAAGTGGCTTTTGCCCTGTGTGCTACGGCCTTGGCTATCAGTGTCTTGCCAGTCCCTGGAGGCCCATATAGCAAAATGCCGTGAGGCGGCTCTATCCCGACCTCTATAAAAAGCTCCGGATTCGTAAGTGGAAGTTCAAGTGTCTCAATGACTTCGTCTATCTGCCTACGCAGGCCGCCTATCATATGGTAGTCTACATCCGGGGCTTCTATCAATTCCATTACCCTCGCACGGACATCAGCAGATTTAGATAAAACCTTCACAATGGCCAGGTTGCCTGTGACTGCGACACGTATCCCGTTTTCAGTCACGGGTATATCATCCGGTATCTTTGTGACAATCTCCTGGTTGCTCCCATGCTGTCTGAGAAGCACCATATCCCCAAGCAGCTCCACAACACTGCAAATGAAGAGTGGAGGTTTTTTAAGTTGTTCTATCTGTTTCTGGTACTCCTGTATCGTCTGGACATATTTATTGTTCAAAACGGCAGCTTCAAGAAGTCTTGAGTGCATCTCTTTTACCTGGTTCTTGAGCGAATCAACCGTCTCCTGCAATTCTTCGAACTTCACACCATTATCATCTTTTATTGTGCTTCTCGTCACAGCAGTCTTTGCTATTGCATCTTCCATGACGAGTCAGTATGGATTTATACCATATAAATATTAGGTTAAACTCAGGTACATATGGGTACATACGTTTATTATCTTCCAGCTAAATTAAAACGTCCCATGAAGCTCATAGCTTTTGTTGGAATGCCGGCATCAGGAAAATCCGAAGCATCGGCTGTTATAAAGAAGATGAACATCCCTGTGATAAATATGGGGGATATCGTAAGGGAAGAGACTGCCAGGCGGGGACTGCCCCCAACTGATGAAAATATAGGAGGAACCGGAACGAAGCTACGTGGCGAAGAAGGTATGGATGCGGTAGCCATACGTTGTGTTCCCAGGATACGTTCGATAGATTCTTCTATCGTGGTTGTTGACGGGATAAGGAATAAAGAAGAAATAAGTTACTTTAAGAAACAATTCGGGAGCGATTTTAAACTCATAGCCATCCGTACGCCTCTTGAAATCAGGTTTGAGCGAGTGATAAAGCGCGCCCGTTCGGATGATATGTGCAAGGTAGAAGAGTTAAAAAGACGGGATGAACGTGAAAGAGGCTGGGGATTGGAAAAGGCTATCAAAACTGCCGACGTAACCATAGAAAATACCGGTACTATTGAAAAATTTCAGGATGAAATAAAAAAGCTGATCAGGACATTATGAACGTGATAGTCAACGTCTCAGCGCTTGTATATCCGACAGAAATGGAGGAAAAAGTTAAGACTGCGATTAACAATATTGTTCAGGTAGATCTCGATTTCGAGGACTTTGGGGTCCCACGTCTTTACGGGGAAGGTAACATCGAACATCTCCGGAAACTGCATTTGCTTTTAAGAGAAGAGCGCATTCTTGATACTGCGCGCCATATCTTCTTAACAGGGATTGAAGGAAATACCATACAGTTTTGCATGAGCAAACAGGTGGCATTTGTTGGAAAGGTGAATTTCCCGGCAGGAGAGGAGAGCCTGGGTTCAATAGATATCGAGATTTTTGCTGAAAATAAAGAGGAACTCATGAGAATCATCGACTGGCTGGCTCCTGAGACCATCGATGGCAAGCCTGCCGTGGAGATTGAATTGTAATGACCTTTTCGGAATATCTCGCAGCAAGGGATTTCCTGACAAATATCGGACAGCCTGTAATTACATATATCCTTCTGGTTTCAATCCTGCAGGTTTTGTTCTCCATAGTCTATTTTCTAAAACGCAAAGATAATTATTATAGATATTTAATAAAATCTGTTTATATTAGCACATCACTCTATGTGCTTGGATTTCTTTTTCTTATATGGTTCCATTTACAAATATATAATACAGTCTTGATAGAATATCCTGAATTTCTGCGTCAAGCTATCCCCGTCGAGAGCAGCCGTTTGATCATACCCATGTGGATAGAGTCGGAAAAGCTGTATTTCTGGTCAATGGCAGCCTCGGTTTTTGTATTGACCGTGCAGCGCAGGAAAGAATTAGTATCCTTTCTCGGAATAGTATTATCTGTATTTTCAGCCATAGTTTTTTTCTTATCGAATCCTTTTAAAGAGCCGCTGCCGATAGTTCATAATGAGATTACCATGTGGTATTCCGCCCTCTCATCAGGAGACGGGAGAATTTTTGAAATGGCGGGGAATCTCTTCGGGCGCATAACATTCTATTATAATTCCACGTACATGTGGACTCATCCGCCAATGCTTTTTATAGCGTATGCCTCCCTTATCATTACCGCTGCGGCATGTGTTTACATGCTCATCAGGCGGGATCCGATGTATGATGAGATTGCCTACAGGTATGCGAAGGCAGGGTATATCCTTCTTACGCTTGGAATGCTCATCGGTTACCCGTGGGCTATTGAGGCATGGAAAGATAGTGCATGGTGGTGGGACCCCAAGATAAGCGGCTCGATAATGATGTGGGTGCTTTATACTGCCTACCTGCATGCCCACATCTATGTGGGCCGGGGAAAGATGTGGAATGCAACAGCATACCTGGGGATTATCTGTTTTGCATCATTATTATTTACCTATTTACTTACATATATTGTACCGGGGATACATTCGGTGGTGCAGCCATGAAATACCTGAAAAATTATGATTATGGCTTGATAATCCTTACGACCCTGGTTCTATTTTCTATAGGACTGGTATGTGTTTACGGAATTGCTTATTATAATTATCTTACAGTAAACCCGCAGTGGCAGCATACTCTCCTATACGTTCAATACATTAATAATATGAATTCATACCTTTATCCTTTCCTTGTATTGCTCCTCATTTCTCTTGGCCTGTGCATACCGAAAAGGCTGTTCGAACAGGATATTCTGGTAAAATTCTGGGCTCTTGCGCTTGGAATTACGGTTATATTAACGTTCTTATCCGGGATAGAAACAGGTTTGGGTTTTATTGTTGCAATTATGATAGTTATCCAGTCCGTTGTTTTTATATTAACAATTAACAAAAGCAAAAAGATCAGGTTTGAGAAAGAAGGTTATATTATGAGGCTGGGTTCGGTCCTCCTGCACCTGGGAGTGGTGATCCTGATTTTTAATTTTGTGACATTCAGGGAGAATCCGTTCCATATTCTAATATTCTGGATTGGGACACTCTTGGTAATGGGTGGGAATATCTTTTCTTTTTATCCTGGAAAGACTAATTCATTGCTGCAACTTAAATAATTTTACTAATTAAAGAAAAGCAGCAGGGGAGAGGTTTTATATTAACATACACAATTAGTATTTGATGAAGGAGAATATTCTGGAATTCGGAGCAAGGAGAGTAGAGCCCACGGTGCGAATGCTATCTGACATGGGAGAAGTCATATATGACCGGGAATGGTTCTCAAGTGCAAAAAATTGCGAATTATATTATATGTACCGTGACCTGTCACTCAGTAAAAACGATTCGCTTCTGGTGAAGGAACACGGTTTGAGATATGATATTACTATCATCCCTCCCCGAATGCTGGGGAGTGAATTTGTAAAAACGGCAGGGCATTACCACCCGATAGTACCCGGTACTGATACAACGTACCCTGAGATATACGAAGTCCTGAGCGGGGAAGCGCATTATATTATGCAAAGACCTGAAAACGATATGATAAAAGATGTTATTCTCATAAAAGCTACACAGGGGGACAAAGTAATTATCCCCCCCGGATACGGGCACCTTACTATCAACGCCTCAAATAAAGTACTGAAAATGGCGAACTGGGTGGCACGGGATTTTGAATCGATATATTTACCCATAAAGGAAAAAGGCGGGGGAGCGTATTTTATCCTCCAAAACAGGATTATAAGAAATAAAAATTACGCTGTTGTGCCTGAAATAAGGTTCTGCGAGCCCAATAATCTCAGGGGAACCGCATTACAAAAAGGCAAGGAGATGTACGGGCTTGTGAGGTGTCTGGAAAAACTTGAGTTTCTGACAAGACCTACGGAATATCTGCATTTATTTGAAGATTATAGTTAGATGAAAACTTTATATAATGTTTCATTGCAAGCGTAACCATTAATATGGATTAAAACTTTATCAGGCCAAGATGAGTGAAACAGTGGCAATTGACTCAAATGGCAGTCCATTGCATGTGGGAACTTCTGTGGTATATAGTGCGACCGGGACAAAAGGGACAGTAACCGAACTCATGTCAGATGAGGAAGGAACCTGGGCTCTTGTAGATAAGACAAACCTTTATTATAAAACTGAAGCTCTTACAATAATAAGCAGGGCAGAAGAGAAAGAAATTGGCGAGAGAGAATTCACGGTTGAAGAAGTGGAGAAAACATTAGAAAAGCAGAAAGAATTTGTTCCAACTGAGATGGATCATTCTAATGTTGAAAGTGGCGGATAACCTGCTTTAATCAGTACACACCTTTTGAGAAAGCTATGGCTGTAGCCTTGATTCAGTTTATAATGTATTATCATGATTGATTCGCAAGATTTAAGTACTATAAGTGAGTAGGTTGGGAATACAAGGGATTGTAATGGTCGTTCGATACAATAAAAAACAATACGGGTCCGGGTTAAATAGAACGTAAATATCTTTTTTGGAGTTCTATACTCTCTCGTGTTGTTGTCGCTCGTTTGTTGTATCGATGCCAAGTGATCAATCGCTTGGAAAATAAAACATAGGAGGTAAATAAACGTGGCTGACACAATAGACCTATATAGCGACAGAGGAGCAAAACTTCAATCAGGTGTGGACATAAGCGCCATAAGCCCGATGAAGAATGCCGCTATCAAGAAAATAGTCACCGGTATAAAGCGAACAGCAGCCGTTGACTTAGCCGGAATCGAGAAAACCTTGGCAACCGCAGCAATAGGCGGCAAGGGCAGAAAGATTCCCGGAAGAGAAATGAAGTTGGATATAGTAAAGAACTCAGATAAGATCAAGAGTGCAGTTGCCGACATGATAAAGGTAGAGAGCGGCGACGACACAAATGTAGAGTCCTTAAACGGAGGAAAGCAGTTACTCGTTCAGGTACCATCTGCCAGAATCGATGTAGCAGCTGAATATGTATCCTCACTTACCTGCGCAGCATCAGCAACCACACAGGCCATAATCGACCAGTTCAAGATTGGAATGTTTGATGCACCAACCGTCAAGTCCGCAGTCTGGGGACAGTACCCACAGACCCTTGATATGGTAGGCGGAAACGTAAAGTCAATCGTTGAAATCCCACAGAAAGATGAAGGCTTCGGTTATACATTGAGAAACGTCATGGCAAACCACCTTGCAGCAACCTGCAAGAACAACGCCATGAACACCGCAGCACTGTGCTCAATCCTTGAGAACACAGGTGTCTTTGAAATGGGAGACGCAATCGGCATACAGGAGAGACACAGATTACTGGCATTCTCATACCAGGGCTTGAATGCAAATAACCTTGTATATGGAACAGTAAAGGCACAGGGCAAGACCGGAACAATCGGTACAGTTGTCCATGCATGTGTCGAGAAAGCAATCGCTGATAAAGTAATCACCGCTGATAAGAAATTCGCATCAGGCTATACAACATATAAGACCGCTGATGTAGGAAAGTGGAATGCATACTGCGCAGCAGCAACACTTGCAGCAACACTCGTGAACTGCGGTGCAATGAGAGCCCCACAGTCAGTATCAGCAGTATTGCTGTACACCAACGACCTCATTGAGAAAGAGACCTCACTCCCAGGATGCGACTTCGGTAAGGTAGAAGGAGCTGCAGTCGGCTTCTCGTTCTTCTCGCACTCCATCTATGGTGGCGGAGGACCTGGTGTCTTCAACGGCAACCACGTCGTTACCAGACACTCAAAGGGTCTTGCAGTACCATGCGTAGCAGCAGCAGTTGCTCTTGACGCAGGTGTTCAGATCTACAGCCCGGCAAAGACATCCGGATTAGTAGGAGATGTCTTCAGCGCTGTCGATGAGTTCAGAGAGCCAATCAAGGCAGTTGCGGAGGCCGTATAAGGAGAATTGAATGGTAAAAACTGCTTCAGTCACGGATAAACCCATACAGCTAAGAGTGTTTCCATACAGGATGTTACAGCCCCAGACCGCTGAGAAGATCCTAAATGAGATCGACCAGGTCAAAGGCGTATCAAGAATGCTCGTCAGTGGAAAAAATCTGCCAAGAAAGGTCACTTGCGGACCCGGTACTGGCTCAGATGTAAACCATCCCGACAGGGTAATAATCCATGTTGGTGGATGCGCATTCGAATTGCATGTTATAGTGGGAGATATATATGTCGAAGTGGATGATGAAAGTGCTATTGAAGGTGTCAGAGCCGCGTGCGAGCGAGCGCTCCCCTTCCCCTTTGAACTCAAAAGAGGGCATTTCATCAAGAGAAAACCCACTCTGACCGATTTCGGTAAGTACGGCTTCAAGAGCAAGACTGATGAAAGTATCAATCTTGAAGATGAACGAATACTTGGCCTGACAGACCCCCATGCAAAACTGGAAACAAACCTCTGTTTAGTCAAATCAGAGGAAAATTCATGAGTTTATCCAGGCAGGCGGAAAGAACCAATTCAAAAATAATAAGGAGGAAAAAATATGGCTTATAAACCACAATATTATCCTGGCAATACCTCAGTTGCTAAGAATAGAAGAAAACATATGTCAGATGACGTCGAGAAACTGCGCGATATCTCAGATGAGGACTTAACCGCAATTCTCGGACACAGAGCACCCGGTTCCGACTATCCGAGCACACATCCACCTCTGGCAGAAATGGGAGAACCAGACTGCCCGGTAAGAGAGGTTGTTGAACCAACTCCAGGTGCAGCAGCAGGTGACAGGGTCAGATATTCACAGTTCGCTGACTCAATGTATAATGCACCAGCAGTACCATACTGGAGATCGTACCATGCAGCTATCAACTTCAGAGGAGTTGACCCAGGTACACTGTCAGGCAGACAGGTCAATGAAATGAGAGAGAGAGATCTTGAAGAGTACACCAAGAGACAGGCAGAAACCGAGATCACAGACTGGGGCCTGGCTGGACTCAGGGGCTGTACAGTTCACGGACACTCCCTCAGATTGCAGGAAGACGGCACCATGTTCGATATGCTGGACAGGCGCAGACTGGAAGGCGGCGTAATAGTAATGGACAAAGACCAGGTCGGCGTACCAATTGACAGAAAAGTCAACCTTGGAAAGCCAATCAGCGAGTCCGAAGCAGCCAAGAGAACCACCATATATAGAGTGGACAACGTTCCCTTCAGGAGCGACAAGGAAGTAGTCGAACACGTACAGAGAGTCTGGGAGTTAAGAACCAAATATGGCTTCCAGCCAAAGGCGTGAGGTGATTCAAATGGCAGAACCAAGATTTAAGAAAGCAATGGAAATCAAATACGCAAAAGAATGGGGATCCAACAAATGCGGCTCCACAGCAAAGCCAAAGTCAATACAGGATAAGAAGACCAAATACCTCAGACTTGGATACACACAGAACCCAAGAAAGGTAGAAATGGCAAAGTGCGGAGCAGCAATCACCAAGAAGAGAGGATTACAGGCATATGATCCAAAGTTGCATCTTGCCGGTATCCCCATGGGTCAGAGACAGTTGACCCCATACGTAATATCTGGAACAGATATCGTATGCGATGGTGACGATCTCCACTTCGTCAACAATGCTGCAATGCAGCAGGAATGGGACGACATAAGGAGAACATGCGTCGTAGGACTTGACCTGGCACACGAGACTCTTGAGAAGAGATTGGGCAAGGAAGTTACCCCTGAGACAATCAACTACTATCTTGAAGTCTTAAACCATGCAATGCCCGGCGCAGCAATTGTCCAGGAACACATGGTCGAAACCCATCCGGCACTGGTAGATGACTGCTATGTGAAAGTATTCACAGGCGACGAAACCCTGCAGGATGAAATCGATAAGCAGTTCGTTATCAATATCGACAACGAGTTCCCGGCAGACCAGGCAAAGCAGATCAAGGCAGCCGTTGGCAAGACATCATGGCAGGCAGTGCACATCCCAACCATAGTCACAAGGACTGAGGACGGACCAGGCACAAGCCGCTGGATGGCAATGCAGGTCGGTATGACCTTTATCAGCGCATACCACATGTGCGCCGGTGAAGCAGCAGTCGGTGAACTTGCATTCACAGCCAAGCACGCAGGACTTGTCGAAATGGGTGATATGATCCCAGCCCGCAGAGCAAGGGGACCAAATGAGCCCGGAGGATTGTCCTTCGGTCACATGGCAGATATCGTCCAGACAAACAGAAAGACACCAGATGAACCAGAGAATGTAGTCTGTGCAGTCGCATCAGCAGCATCAATGCTGTATGACCAGATCTGGCTCGGCGGCTACATGTCAGGCGGCGTCGGATTCACAATGTATGCAACACCAGCATACACCAATGATATCCTTGATGACTACCTGTACTGGGGCTACGAGTATGCAAGAAAGAAATACGGCAAGCTCGGAAGCGCAAAGGCCACAATCGAGACAGTAAAGGATATCGGCACAGAAACCACCCTCTACGGTCTTGAAGCATATGAGAAGTACCCAACCACACTCGAAGACCACTTCGGTGGCTCACAGAGAGCAACAGTACTGGCTCTGGCATCTGGCTGCGCAACAGCAGCAGCAACCGGACACAGCAATGCCGGTCTATCCGCATGGTACCTGTCCATGTACCTCCACAAAGAGGCATGGGGCAGACTCGGATTCTACGGATACGACCTGCAGGATCAGTGCGGCGCAACCAACGTGTTCTCAATCGGCTCAGATGAGGGCTGCATAGGAGAATGCAGAGGTGCTAACTACCCGAACTACGCCATGAACGTAGGCCACCAGGGCGGATACACCTCAGTAGTCGCAGCAACACACGCTGGCAAAGATGCATTCTGCGTCAACCCGTTAGTCAAACTCTGCTTCGCAGATGAATTGATCAACTTTGACTTCGCAGACCCAAGAGCAGCATTCGGCAAGGCAGCACTCAGAGAGTGGGATCGCTGCGCCGGTGAGAGAGCATTCGTTATCCCAGCAAAGTAAATCTATAAGTAGGCTTTATGCCTACTTTTCTTATTTTTTTGGGATACCAGGATTAAAAGGAAAGAAATATATTATAGTTTGATATTCATGGCGGTGTGATTTAAAATGGCAGAAGCAAAAGCAGAAGTAAAAAGAGCGCCGAAAGTACCCGGAGAAGTAAAATGTATGTACTGCGACGGGACAGGAAAGCATCAGGGTAAGGAATGTGTTGTCTGCGGCGGGGCTGGAAAAGTAACCGTCGTTGACATGACAAGAAAATGCCAGTGGTGCAAGGGTAGAGGTTTCTCGATGCCCGGTATTCCGTGCACCAATTGCGGCGGAACTGGCTATACACGACCTCTCGGCAAAGAGCGCTTGTTTTAACTTATAGAGAGATAGGGGGTTAAGAAGTCCCCTAAATCTTTATTGAAATTAATTTAAAAAAAGAAATTTAATACTATTTACTGTCTCTCTTATACTTGAATCTTTCACTCATTTTCTGATAAATAAAATCGTGGGCGTTGTTAACAGATTCCAGGTCCCCGCGCAGTACCAGAAGATTATCAGGTTCTACATCGATAGTTTTAATTGCACATCTTCGGGTAGTTACTTCCAGGTTAAACTTATCAATAGCTTCGATTATTACTTTATGGGGTACTCCGGGCGGTAAAACCAGATCATACATGCCTTCGAGTGCCTTCTCTTTTTCGTCAACAACGGTTTCATCCTCTTCAACGAATTCATCGCCAACATATTTAGGGTCATTATCGCTCATAGAAATCACTATTGGTGTGAAATCAATACCAAATCACATAAAGTTTGTGGTGATTTAATGGAAAAAATGCCTCATTCCGGTAAATACCAGTGAAACGCCTAACCTGTTTGCTGTGGCGATAACCTCTTTATCCCGGATCGAACCCCCAGGCGACACGATATATCTTATGTTACTCTCAGCCGAGTAAACGATGCTGTCATCGAAAGGGAAGAAAGCATCGCTTGCAAGAACGCACTCATTCATGATACCTTTGATAAAGTCGTCCATGCTTATTTCCGGCTTTTCCCTCTCATATAAAAGCTTCAGGTTCTCCCAGGCTTTTGTTACAGCCAGCTTCCTTATCGCATCCACCCTGTTGGGCTGGCCCGCACCTATGCTGAGCACCTGATGAAACCCTTTTTCATATTCCCGTGCAATTATTACAGCGTTTGATTTAGTGTGCTTGCAGGCCGTCATGGTAAATTCTGCAAGTTTCCTTTTCCCTTCAGGGAATGGTTGTTCTGTAACAACATCCCATTTTTCATATAATCCCCTGTTCCTTGACTGTACAAGCATTCCGCCAACTATGTAGCGGTAAGTGTTCTCAAGCGACACCCCGTCATCCATGGAAAGTTCAAGAATACGCAGGTCTTTACTCTTATTCTTCAGGAAAAGAAGGGCATCCTCATCATATCCTGGGGCGATTATCAATTCCACGAACCTATTCTTCAGAAATTCCGCTGTCTTGAGGTCAGGTTTTCGTGTGAGACATATGATGCTTCCAAATGAGGATACGGGGTCGCCATCCCATGCCCGCAAGAGTGCCTCAGGTAACGTATTTCCGGTGGCTACCCCGCAGGGGTTGCTGTGCTTGACAACCACGGCAGCAATTTCATTCCTGAATTCAAGAGCCACGTTCAGGGCGCCCTCAGCATCTACATAATTATTGTAGGATAGCGCCTTTCCGTGAAGCTGTTTTGCACTGGCAACTGAAGGCTCGGTCACACCCGGCTCTTTATAGAACTTTGCGGTCTGATGCCAGTTCTCCCCGTACCGAAGCGTTCTTCCCTCCACAAATTTAAGGCGCAGTATATCTTCACCGCAAAGGTGGAGACTCAGGTACGTGTCAATTGCGCAATCATAATCTGCTATCCTGCGGAATGCCTTGACCGCAAGGTATTCTCTCGTCTTTTGGCTGAGTTCTCCTGATTCAAGTTCTTTTAAAATAAGCGGGTAATCTTGCGGGTCGGTTATCACAGCAACATGGCGGTAATTTTTCGCTGCCGCCCTCACAAGCGCAGGCCCACCTATATCAATATTTTCAATAGCATCGCTCAGCGCGGCGTCTTTCCTGGTGACGGTTTTCTCAAAAGGGTACAGATTCACAACAACAATATCGATGAAATCGATTCCTTCACTTTTTGCTTCCTTTACATGCTGCGGATTATCCCGTAACGCGAGTATTCCCCCGTGTATCTTCGGGTGAAGGGTCTTTACTCTGCCATCCATCATCTCGGGAAACCCTGTAATATCAGATATATCTTTTACTTTAACGCCAGCATTTTTCAGAAATTGTGATGTCCCGCCTGTTGAAATTATCTCAAAACCAAGCATGGAAAGACCAGTTGTGAATTCAACTATACCGTTTTTATCAGAAACGCTGACTAAAGCCTTCTTTTGCAGAACATCACCTTATATGAATAGAAAAAGGAAGTTATAAACTTTTCTGAAAAATTGGTTGTGCATGATTGTGGCAAAACATATAAATACCTTTGGAGATTAGGTAAGCAATATGGATAAGTTCTCAAATATACGGAAGAAAGTACAACTCATATCGGTTGTTGCAAGCTCAATTATCCTTGCGGTCGCGCTACACGGTATAATAACACACAATGAGCATTATTTCGAGATAGGACTCCTCCTAATAGGGGCCATGCTGGCTGGGGGGCTCCTACTTGCGCCCGTACTTGGAAGGTTCTGGTGTGGATGGCTCTGCCCGCGCGGGACATTTCTTGAGTACGTGCTGGGGAAAGTATCAAACAGGTCAAGCATCCCGAAAAAAATGAGGACTACAGAATTCAAATTGCTCATTGCATCTATAATGGCGGTAATGTTCCTTATGGTACTTCTTGGTAAAAACCCGCTTCTTGCCTCCCAGGATAAGCTTGCCTCAGTAGGCGGGTTCATAGTATTCCTGTGTGTAGTCACAACCGCTCTAATATCGATCCCGCTCGGGATAATTTACATGCCAAGGACCTGGTGCAGTTTCTGTCCTGTGGGGTACGCGCAATCTCTGCTCTCGAAAAATAAAATACTCCACGTTTCAATTGAAGATTGCAGGAATTGTAAAAAATGTCATGGTTCATGCCATCTTGATATTTGCAGGGATTACACAGGTAAAAGCAAGATAATAGAAGACCCTGATTGCTTTGCATGCATGAAATGTACGGATGCATGCAAATTGGGAGCTAACAAACCTGTGATATCGCTACATTCAATGCATTAACCTTTCCTTCATTTTTTTCCATGATTCCGTGGTAAGAAAGCTCTCCTCCATGTTTTCGACCATGCTTATGAATTTGTTCACAGGCACTGAGAATGTTAACTCGTTCCCGGCAACATAGGGACGCGCCGAGACGTCAAACATCCCGATTACACCTCTTGAATACGATAAATTCAGCCGGCGCCTTGAACTTGGGTTGCTTTTTCATCAGTTCTTTTACAATTTCAGGCGACTTTTTATAGCGTTCACCTTCAAGTTTGCCGGGAATACCGCAGGAAAGGAAATATTCGAAGTTCGGCCTGATATTTTCATCAAAACCAAGATACCTTTTTCCGCCAAAGCAGCCTACTGATTCAACATTAAAACAAAGAGATTTGCCTTTTCTGATTTTTGAAAGCGCCCCTATTACACATCTTGATACAGAACCGGGTTCGACAATTTCTGCGTGGTCTTTTTCATCCGTGTAATAAAAGGTGATCGGAAGTTCTGCATCATTAAAATATTTATTCCACAGTTCAATGAATTGCTTTTTAATTCCCATGTCCATAAATTGATTCTCCTGTCTGCGATGTGTATTGCGCCGGCAGTATATATTATCTCAGTGGGAGAGCTTAAAATTAGTCATCTGTGTGTTTGTTCCACAGGTGACTGGTTAGAGAGCCCCGGTATTTCAGGTGTACATTATATTGTAGTACTGAACATCTAATTATAATTAAGTTATTCGGGCGATTACAAATTAAAGATTCACATAATCTTCTTATCAGGCTGTAGCAGCAGCCACCTGGTTGATATATTCGCTGGTTGACAGCTTGGGCATTGCAAATAGCTTATCCGTAGCCTTGAATTTCGCGGCTGATCCATAGGCGCTATAGACATCCGTGAGCCAGTCCAGGTGCTCCTTGTCTTCTTCCAGCGCGTATTCATGCGCATCCCTTGCGCTGTCACTCTTTGCGAACTGCATTCCTTGCCTGTGGTTTTTTATCTCCATCAGTTCGCCGATCATCGCATGCTCTAAATGGTTTGTCGTTGGGTCCATTAATGATTCAAGCATTACTATATGGATGTTCTCGACAGCTGTCCCCATATTGAGAAGCCTTCGCACGTCGGTGGAGGGTATCATTCTCCTGAACATCTGGTACTCGTTCCGAAGCTGCATCTCATTTGCCAGAAGAGTATGTGCATTCACGAAGCTTGCCATATCCACAGTATCTTTATTAAGCGGTTGCTTAAAGATAGCACTCATCGGTATGATTTGCTTCTCTACAGGTCTTCCCTCCATAATCTGAAGAGTCCCTTTTGTGATATCTTCAGGTTTAGCTTTTGTCTTGGCAGCCGTGCCTGCCCCCAGGGTGATCATCATAGTCTCAAAAATCCCACCTTTTGATCCCATTCCTGACGCACTATCAGAGAGTGACTTCATCTGGGTAAGATGGTCTAAAAGTATGTAATCATAGGTATCTTTCAGGATATCGTTCATCTCAAGCTGGGCAGCCTCGGAGAAACCGTGGATTGCGGTCATCTGGAGAGCTATACTTGATTCCATAGGTGTCATACTGGGGTCTGCTAGCGAACCTATTTTTGAAAGATGTTCCTCTTCCTGGAAGGCGATTTTGCCAAATAATTTTTGTATATCCTTATCCTGTGTCATGGTCAGGAATTTGTAATAACTCTCCCACTGAAATTGCTCTACAGCGTAACCTGTCGCCAGTTCAATAAGCTCCATAGAGCTTACTTTGTTCTTATCTATAGGTTTTAAAGTCCATCCATTAATCTCTTCTTTTATTTTACTGAAATCTTTCATTTCGTTAAACAATGTCATAACTTCACTCCCGATTCAAAAGTAGGTTATTATGTTATATATACCTGCTGGTAGAGATATCGATAGCGGTAGCGCTTGCTTGAGCTTGTCTAAAAACGATAATGATATATTTTCTTGCATCTGGGAATCTACCTATGGTTATAAATAGCATCAATCGTATAACCATAAAATGTGGAGTGAAAGACTTATAAATAATAGTAGCTTAACGTTTTAAAAATTGGGGAAAATTTTACGGGAGTGGATAAAATATGAAAGAAAGAGTTGAGAAGATAAAATATAGAAAAACATCGGATATACGGGCGGCTGATGAAGAAAAAACCGGAATAGATAGCACTAACGAAAAAGTTAGCAGCCTGATGCATTATACTGAACTCTCTGCTGAAGAATTTCTCACAACCAACCAGGGTATACGAGTTAATGATAACCATAACTCTTTGAAAGCCGGGGAAAGGGGTCCAACGCTTTTAGAAGATTTCCTATTTCGCGAAAAAATTACCCATTTTGACCATGAGCGCATTCCTGAAAGGGTTGTGCACGCCCGGGGTGCGGGAGCGCATGGTTACTTCCAGGTGTATAAATCAATGGCTAAATATACGAAAGCAAAATTCCTGACTGATCCCACGGAAAAAACGCCTGTATTTGTACGCTTTTCTACAGTCGCCGGTTCTCGCGGTTCTACAGACCTGGCAAGAGATGTGAGGGGATTTGCAGTGAAATTTTATACAAAAGAGGGTAATTACGATTTAGTGGCTAATAATATGCCGGTTTTTTTTATTCAGGATGCAATTAAATTTCCTGACTTTGTTCATGCAGTCAAACCTGAACCTCACAATGAAATCCCGCAGGCATCTTCTGCACATGATACCTTCTGGGACTTTATATCATTGACTCCCGAATCGATGCATATGGTCATGTGGCTAATGTCCGACCGTGCAATTCCGCGCAGCTTCCGCATGATGGAAGGCTTTGGGGTGCATACATTCCGCTTGATCAACGAAGATGGGGAGTCAGTTTTCGTTAAATTTCACTGGAAACCCCTGCTGGGTGTTCATTCGGTAGTCTGGGAAGAAGCTCAAATGATATCAGGCAAAGACCCGGATTTCCATCGCAGGGATTTGTGGAAAGCTATTGAAACAGGTGCGTTTCCTGAATGGGAATTGGGTGTGCAGATAATTCCTGAAGATGATGAAGATAAATATGAATTTGATTTGCTCGATCCTACTAAAATAGTTCCAGAAGAATTAGTTCCTGTGCAGTGTATCGGTAAAATGACTCTCAACCGGAATCCCGATAATTTCTTTGCCGAGACCGAACAGGTTGCCTTTCACCCCGGAAATGTTGTGCCAGGTATCGATTTTACCAATGACCCGCTTTTGCAGGGAAGATTGTTCTCTTATATTGATACGCAACTTACCCGTTTAGGCGGTCCAAACTTCCATGAAATCCCGATTAACCGTCCGATAGCTCCTGTACATAATAACCAACGTGATGGGCATATGAGGCAAACCATTAATCGTGGTAACACCAGTTATCAACCCAATACTATCGAAGATGGATATCCCATCCAGGCAAAATCTGTAGAAGGCGGATTTACCAGTTACACAGAGCGAATTGAAGCAAATAAGATTCGCGGAAGAAGCCGCAGTTTCTTTGATCATTTCAGTCAGGCAACGCTATTTTATAATAGCCAATCGAACGCAGAGAAAAAACACATTATCGATGCTTTCAGTTTTGAATTAGGAAAAGTGAAGCGTGTTGAGATCCGCCAGCGCATGCTGGGATTACTCAACCAGGTTGATGAAACACTGGCCACAAACGTTGCAGATGCTCTTGGACTTGCTGTACCAGGGAAACCCGAATACCCGATGAACCATATCATTCCCGCGGATGGCGATCCGAAGGAGTATCAGCCTGTAAAGGTAGAACAGTCAATCAAAAGATCAGAGGCATTGAGCATGGCCAACACTGTAAAAAATACAATTAAGTCTAGACAAATAGCCATACTTGCCGCAGATGGCGTGGATGGATATTCAATCAGTCAGATGAAATCTGCATTGGCAGCCGAAGGTGCAAAAACAGCAATAATAGCTCCTACGCTTGGGTATATAGAAAGCGCAACAGGAGAAGAAATAAAAGTTGATATGAGTTTTTTAACAGCAGCTTCAGTCCTATTCGATGCTGTATATGTACCTGGAGGGCCTAAAAGTTCGGCATCCTTAAAACAAAGTACCTATGCTATACAGTTCATCTATGAGGCATATAAACACTGCAAAGCCATTGCTGTAGATGATGAGGGTGTTGAGTTATTGAAAGTATTATATCCTGGAAATAAAACGTTTTCAGATACCTTGCAAGCAACCGATCTTGCCGCAAAGGGAATAATCATGAACGTAAATAAAAAAGGGGTAACATCAAAGGACTTTATTAAGGCTATAGCACAACATCGTTTCTGGATCAGAGAGGAGTTTTTTGCAGTGGTGTGAAGGGAGAGTATTGTATTGGATTCCAAGACGAGCTTGCGAAATTGGGGTGACACATCGCGCACTGGGGACAAAATTACTCAAGGGAATCGAGCGCCGATAGAACCATTTACCTTTCACGCGCCGGGCATCATTGTAAGGCTGACTAATCGATGCTACCGACATTATAAGAATAGCCCCCTCTCCGAACTTACATCTCAGCAAGCTCTCTGACACCTATATTAAACAATTTGGCAGTTCTTATAAGCTCAGAAGTTAAATGGAAGGCTCTAATAACCTTCTTTAATATACTTTCTTTTGTGAACTGGTGTACCTTGTTCAGCCGCACATAATTTTTTGCCACATTGAAAAAAAGTTCAATATTTGATCTGATTTCTCTAAAACCTGTCCATATTTCTGCTATTTGAATAAATTCCCTAACAATTTTCTTCCAGATATCTAATAAATATGGCTTTCCACTCCAAATATCGAGAGGTGGAGTTAAGATTGCCAATATTCTTTTTAGATCAGTATTTTTTCTGGCAAATATCATGGGAACCAGTAAAAACCTGCTTATCAAAATATGGTAATTCTGAATTGAAGTAAAACCTCTGTCACAAATGACGAAGTCCCCCATTCTCAGTTTTCTCGAATTACGGAGATTTTCAATGAATTTTCCCAGGAGTTTTGAATCATTCGGGGAACCTTCGTAGATCTCAAATCCCAATACATCGAAAGTTATGGCGTCCATCGCCAGGATAAGCTTGTATCCCACATAATAGCTGTCGGATGATGAATATGACCACGTATATTTTTTGCCTTTAACGATATCGAATCTTTTTCTCCAGGTATTGATATCAACTGGAATTGCAGTAGTATCGATTATTACTTATTTTCTACCTTTTCTACGGGTATTTGATACCACTTTGAAGACATTTCTGAAAAAAGCGTTTATGCACCTACTATCTAATTTTGAGATATATTTGTAGAGATATTCGATTTCAGGTACATTTTTTAACTCCATGAAGCTTTTAAGTTTCTTATTGGTCTGTATTTCAGAAATAACTTATGAATAATCAAGTTCAAAGGTATCACTGAGATGAGTATTTTTATGCAATCTAAGAATATTTTTACATCTGGAATTTTCAATCTGCTTGCAATTTTTTTAGCATGTGCTGAACTGATTGATTTAAGCATTTCTTGAACAATTAACCACTTTGGATTGGATAAATCCGGTATTAAAGGTATTTCCATTATCTATTCACCAAAAATACCTTTAATATCTAATTATTTATTAATATTGCGGTTTTAATCGGCGATATAACTTAAATAATCTTTATTTCTTTTTCTTTTTAATTTAAAGTGTATGAAATTACTTAAAATAAGTATCAGAGCATTTTAGCTGAATAGAAATGACATGGGTTGGAGAGGGGGCTATAAAGAGTTTAAGCTTTGCATAAAGCTGGATTGGATTGTTCTTATTTGGTACTTATTTTTACCAGATGTTATGCGGATAACTATAATATAGATTTTCCTAACATCATTTGCCGCAATCATTCCCCTTGTGTAATACTCTTAACAACTATCGCCTGTTTCTGTGCATATTTAACCCTGCGTGCCAATCAATCTCCACCAGAACCACATTAAAGGAGAATTTAAATGTCACAAAAAAAACCGGAAACAATAGCTATACATGCAGGGCAGGAAAGTCCTGACATTGCAACAGGAGCACGGGCGGTCCCAGTTTACCAGACAACATCATATGTCTTTAAGAACACAGACCATGCCGCAAACCTCTTTGCCCTCAGGGAGTTCGGGAATATCTATACGAGGATAATGAACCCGACGACAGATGCATTCGAAAAAAGGATTGCCGCCCTCGAAGGGGGAACCGGAGCACTCGGTGTTGCATCGGGACAGGCGGCAGAAACACTGGCGCTTCTTGCCATAACGCAGGTTGGGGATGAGATAGTATCAGCGAATAATCTATACGGCGGAACTTACGAATTGTTCCATTACACATTCCCAAAGCTGGGAAGAAAAGTGAAATTCGTTGATTCCACAAAACCCGGGGAAATAAAGAAGGCAATTACCGAAAAGACAAAGGCAGTGTATGCAGAAACAATTGGCAATCCCAAGCTGGACGTGCCTGATTTTGAAACAGTTTCAAAGATAGCGCATGATTCCGGCATTCCTCTTGTTGTAGATAATACAGTTGGCGTAGGTATCATAAAACCCATAGAACATGGCGCTGATATTGTGGTGGATTCTGCGACCAAGTACATAGGCGGGCACGGAACATCGATAGGTGGCGTTATCGTGGACTCAGGGAACTTTAAATGGAACAACGGGAAATTCCCCGAATTCACAGAGCCTGACCCCAGCTATCACGGTTTAAAATACTGGGACACGTTCGGGAACTTCCCGGGCCTTGGTAACGTCGCCTTTATTATAAAAGTAAGAGTACAGCTCCTCAGGGATATAGGCCCGGCGCTTAGCCCGTTCAATGCTTTCCAGTTCCTGCAGGGACTTGAGACCTTGCCTCTTCGCGTAAATAAACATTCTGAGAACGCCCTTGAGATCGCAAGATTCCTGAAGGGACATCCTCTTGTAAAATGGGTCAATTATCCAGGGCTTGAAGATAACCCGAATCATAAGATAGCATCGAAATACCTGAAAAACCATTATGGAGGGATCGTAGGTTTTGGCATAAAGGGCGGATATGAGGCAGGAAAGAAATTCATCAACTCGGTAAAGCTGTTCTCTCACCTTGCCAATATCGGCGATGCAAAAAGCCTGGTGATACATCCCGCATCTACCACTCACCAGCAGCTGACAAAAAAGGAACAGGAAGAAACCGGTGTCACAGAGGATTATATCAGGCTTTCGATCGGGCTTGAAAATGCAGAGGACATAAAAGAAGACATAGACCAGGCCCTCTATGCAGCGGTAAAATAACTTTTGCCTGTCCACATGAGCAAGACAATTGCAATAGAGAGCCCGGAAAACAAAAAACAGAGCGAAGGCATAGGGATCATAGAGACCGGATATTATACTTTTTCGAATCCTCCTGACGAGTTGATACTTGAATCCGGTAAGCCATTTGGTCCCGTGACCCTTGCATACGAGACATACGGGAAACTCAATAACCAGAAAACCAATGCGATCCTTGTTCTCCACGCCCTGTCGGGAGATGCCCATGCTGCGGGATATCACCAGGGAGATATAAAACCAGGCTGGTGGGATGAGATGATAGGACCCGGGAAAGCATTTGATACAGATACTTATTTTGTGATATGCTCCAATGTAATCGGCGGGTGCAGGGGCTCGACGGGTCCATCCTCAATTAATCCCGATACGAACAAACCATATGGGCTGGGTTTCCCCACGATCACAATCAAAGATATGGTCAATGCCCAGAGGCGCCTGATAGACCATCTCGGCATCCCAAAACTTCTGTGTGTTGTCGGTGGCTCGATGGGAGGTATGCAGGCGCTACAATGGGCGGCATCTTATCCCGACAGAGTGCGTTCTGTTATTCCCATTGCCACGACCCTGAAGCATTCTCCGCAGCAGATCGCTTTCAATGAGGTGGGGCGGCAGGCAATCATGGCTGATCCCGACTGGAACGGGGGCAATTATTATGCTAAAGTTCCTCCTGTAAAGGGCCTTGCAGTGGCACGGATGATCGGTCATATCACTTATATGAGTGATATTTCCATGAACAATAAATTCGGGAGGCGCTTTAATAATGGAAAAAAACATCCCAGGTTCGGCGCTGAGTTTGAGGTGGAAGGATATCTTCATTATCACGGGGATAATTTTGTTAAGAGGTTCGATGCTAATTCGTATCTTTATATAACCAGGGCACTTGATTATTTTGATCTCTCAAACGGCAGGACGCTCTTTGAAGTTTTTAAAGGGATCAAAGCACAATTTCTCATAATTGCGTTTAAATCCGACTGGTTATATCCTGCTTATCAATCAAAAGATATCCTGAAAATATGTAAATTAGCAGGCATTGAGGCTACATATTGCGAAATAAATTCTACATACGGGCATGATGCGTTCCTCCTGGAGATTGAGGAAGAGACTTATCTTATCAGGCATTTTTTGAAAAGAGTATATAACGGGTATGTAATGGTCGAGGCACACGGGATATGATTCCACTAATAGAATACAGAATTATTCTTAACTGGATATTAGACAAGTCCTCTGTGCTTGATCTTGGATGCCACGAAGGAGAATTACTGTCCCTGATAGTGAAAGAAAAGAATGCCAGAGTGCATGGTATTGAAATTAATGAACAAGCTATTTATAAATGCGTAGAGCTGGGTTTGAGCGTATCCCATCAGGACATTGATAATGGTCTTTCAGAGTACGGCGATGAATCATTTGATTATGTGATACTGAACCAGAGCCTCCAGCAGGTAAAAAAACCGGATGTAGTTTTGAAAGAGTCTTTAAGAGTGGGGAAAAAGGTGATTATTGGATTTCCAAATTTTGCACATTATAAGGTACGGTGTCAGATATTCTTCAGAGGAAAGACGCCAGTTACCCCTTCATTACCATATGAATGGTATGAAACGCCTAACCTGCATTTCCTTAGTATCTCTGATTTCATTGGCTATTGTCAGAGACAAAATATCAGGATAATAAGAACCGCTTTTATTAATAATAATGGAAAAGCCGGTATACTCCCTAATCTATTGGCACAAACCGGTCTATTCCTTATTTCTAAATAAAAAGTAACTTCTATTCTCCCTTTTTTCCCTCCATTTCTTCCAGTTTCACCTGTACCGCCTTCTCCTCTTCCTTCGCAAGCCTCGCCACACCCACGACCCTGTCTCCCCCCTCGACGTTCATTATCTTCACGCCCTGTGTTGCCCTGCCCTGTACACGGATACCTTTGACTGGCACACGGATGATGATACCTTTTGAGGTCGTCACCATTATCTCGTCATCCTCATGAACGCTCCTTATATCTACCACGTTCCCGTTCCTGACATTAACATCTATGGTGATAACGCCCTGACCTCCGCGGTTGCTGGTGCGGTACTCCTCGAACCCCGTGCGCTTTCCGAAGCCATTCTCCGTGACAGTAAGAAGTGTGGCGCCTTCCTCAACTATGGCTGCGCTTACAACTTCATCCTCTCCTACAAGTTTCATGCCCCTGACACCGTAAGCACCCCTGCCCATATCGCGCACATCATCTTCGTTGAACCTGATAGCCTTCCCATGCTTTGTTCCTACGACTACTTCCTTTGTGCCATCTGTGAGCTTCACGGATACAAGCTTATCACCTTCATCCAGAGATATTGCGATTATCCCTGATTTCCTTGGATTCGAGTATTCGGTGAGCGCGGTTTTCTTGGCAGTGCCTTTCTTCGTGACCATAAGCAGGAAATGCTTCTCGTCGAACTTGCTGATTGGCACATACGCATTAATCTTTTCACCCTGCTCTATCTGGAGCAGGTTGACTATCGCCGTTCCCCGTGCCTGCCTGCCGGCTGTTGGTATCTCGTACACTTTGAGCCAGTACACCTTGCCCCTGTCGGTAAAGAAAAGTAGATAATCATGCGTGTTGGCGATGAAAAGGTCGCCCACAAAATCCTCTTCCTTGGTCTCCATGCCTATGACTCCCTTCCCGCCGCGGCGTTGCTGTTTATAAGCATCCACAGGGATGCGTTTGATGTAGCCGCTGTTCGTTATCGTAATAACATCGTCCTCTTTGGGAATCAGGTCCTCTGTGATAAGTTCCCCCGTGCTTTCGATTATCTCTGTCCGCCTCTTGTCAGCAAAGCGTGCTTTGATGTCAGCAAGCTCGGTTTTTATTACAGCAAGTATCTTGAGTTCGCTTGCAAGGAGTTCTTTCAGCCATGCAATGGTCTTTAAGAGTTCATTATATTCGGCGTCTATCTTCTCGCGTTCAAGACCTGTCAGGCGCTGGAGTCTCATATCAAGTATTGCTTTTGCCTGCTCTTCACTTAAGTTAAACTTCGCGACAAGACCTGCGCGCGCCTCATCCGGCGTTTTTGAGGCCTTTATGAGTTTTATGACTTCATCAATATTGGAAAGTGCAATCCTCAAACCTTCCAGGATATGGGCGCGCTGTTCAGCTTTCTTGAGTTCGAACTGGCTGCGCCTTATTATAATTTGCTTCCTGTGGGCTATGTAATGAACGATAAGATCTTTTAACGGAAGGAGCCTGGGCTGGCCGTCAACGAGAGCGAGATTGATAACCCCGAAGGTATCTTCAAGCTGCGTGTGAGAATACAGTTGATTGAGAATAATATTGGCCTGCGCCTGCCTGGAAACCTCCATGACTATCCTGATGCCGTCTTTGTCCGATTCATCGCGCAGGTCGGTGATGCCTGCTATCTTTTTATCCCTGACAAGTCCGGCGATTGTCTCTATCAATTTTGCCTTGTTCACCTGGTAGGGCAGTTCTGTTATGATTATCTGTTCCTTGTTCTTTATCTCCTCTATCACGGCACGGGCGCGCATCTTTATTGAACCGCGGCCTGTGGTATACGCGTCGCGTATCCCCTGCCGTCCGTAAATGAAACCCGCTGTTGGGAAATCAGGGCCTTTGACCACTTTGATGAGTTCATCCAGTCCGATATCCGGCCTGTCTATGACCATTGTTATGCCGTCTATCACCTCGCCAAGATTGTGCGGCGGCATGTTGGTCGCCATGCCCACTGCTATCCCTGTGGAGCCGTTGATAAGGAGATTAGGGAGTTTGCACGGCAGAACTGTCGGCTCTTTTAAGGACTCATCGTAGTTGGGCACGAAGTCCACGGTCTCCTTGTCGATGTCAACAAGGATTTCCTCTGCGATCTTTGCGAGCCGTACTTCGGTGTATCTCATCGCTGCAGCGCTGTCTCCATCGATACTGCCAAAATTTCCCTGTCCGTCTATCAATGGATAGCGAAGCGAAAAGGTCTGGACCATCCTGACAATCGTATCATAAACCGCTATATCCCCATGCGGGTGGTACTTACCCAGGACATCTCCCACTATCCTTGCTGATTTCTTGTACGGCTTGTCAGATGTCATCCCCTGCTCGTTCATCGCGTAAAGGATGCGCCTGTGGACGGGTTTCAGGCCGTCCCTGACATCGGGCAGGGCGCGCCCCACAATAACGCTCATGGCGTAGTCGATATACGAGCGTTTCATCTCGTCTTCTATGTTGACGGGGCTGATCTTTTCCTGTACGAGTTTCTGCTGGGGGTTTATGGGTTCCTGGTCGGTCATGGTATCAGATCAAATTCATTATTAGACTAATTTTTTATTAATTTTGAAACAAATTCCTTTTTTCTTTTTTCATGGTTTCAAGTTCTGATGGTGAATACACCAATGGTTCAAGTGAAAGGAAAGTATTATTCAGCTTTATCACATCCGCAATCCTATCAATGAACCTTTTGGAAGTTTCCTTTACCAGCATCAGGTCTATATCGCTGCCTTCATGAGCTTCTCCTCTTGCATAAGAGCCAAAAAGCACGATTTTCTGGGGAGCATAATTACTGATAATGCTATGAATGATATCGGTGAATGCATCCTGAATTACCTTATCTTTTGATATTTTTGCGATGTTTAGCATGACGGTTATCCTGCCTTTTGTGCGTTGCTGTCCATGTTAATTGACGTGATTTGCAGATGAACGCTGGTGAACGCAGAAATTCTCTTCACAGAGTCGGATAAGAACGATAGTTCAAAGATAGGAATGAAAAATCCATTATTGTTAGCCAGTTTAATGTGAGATAGAACACGGATTGCACGGATGACACGGATGCACACGGATTTCGCATCCCTGAAAATCCGTCCAATCCGTGTCCTTTGCGGTGACTTATTCGATTCTGATGAGAAAACTTCAAATCTGTGTTCATCCGCGTTTATCTGCGGTTTTTTTAATAAATCTGTAAAATAGTAACCTGATACACGCTCACATAAATCTCGATAATATTCTAATTCCGGATTATATTTTACAGCATTATCCAATAAAGCATCAAGTTCGTGAATTTTCCGAAGTTTCCATCCATGCTGTATAAGAAATGCTTTAAGATATTTTTCCAGTGATTGTTGAAGGAATAGAGCAGACGCAACCGCATCATCATATTCAAGCATACGATGAATACGATTCCAGTCTTTCCTTGCAACGTCCAACCATTCGGAGAGCAAAGAATCTTGCTGTTCATTCATAAACTTACTCCGTTTTCCAGTATGTCTATTATGAATTGGTCGCCAATATTCTTTCTCTTTTCAGCTTCTTGCGGGGTAAGTACAATTGGCGCAACTGGTAAACCATCTCTCAGGTCGCGGATGAGACGCTTTGCGGATGCTATCCTTTCGAAAAATCTTTCTTTTCGAGGGGCGATGACCAGCAGATCTACATCACTATCTTCGGTTTCTTCACCTCTGGCATACGAGCCGAAAAGAATGACACTTTCTGCATTGTAAGTCTTCTTTAAACGTTCGCTTATTTTTTTCAGCCTGCTAAATATTTCCTTTTTCATGAGATCTTTTGCACACCTTGTCCCCTACACATCCAGATTCTTAACATCCTTCGCGTGCTTCTCGATGAACTCGCGCCTTGGCTCCACCTTATCGCCCATAAGTATCGTGAATATCTCATCAGCCTTGATGGCATCCTCAAGAGAGACCTGAAGCATCGTTCTTGTATCAGGGTTCATCGTAGTATCCCATAGCTGCTGGGGATTCATCTCACCAAGACCCTTGTACCGCTGCATGGCGATACCTTCCCTTCCGATCTCGGCAAGTTTCTTGTTGAGTTCTTCCTCGTTGTAAATATAGAACTCGGATTTCCCTTTCTTCACCTTGAAAAGCGGAGGCTGGGCTATATAGATATACCCGCTCTCTATAAGCGGGCGCATATACCTGTAGAACAGCGTCAGCAATAATGTCCTGATATGGCTCCCATCAACATCGGCATCCGTCATTACCACTATCTTATGGTACCGTGTTTTCTCGATATCGAACTCTTCACCCTCTCCGATACCAGCGCCTATGGCCGTAATGAGCGCGCGTATCTCCTCGTTCTTCAGGATTTTGGTGAGCCGCGATTTCTCAACGTTCAATATCTTTCCGCGAAGGGGCAGTATCGCCTGGAACTTGCGGTCGCGTCCCTGTTTTGCGCTGTTGTGTACAAATACACCGCTGGCAAGGGCAAAATTATGGGTATGAGGAACTTCGAAGTCGTAAACATCCATGCATTCATTCAGGCGTTCGATAGTGATAATGCGGTGATTAAAATTAGCTATGGTTTCGCAGGCAAGTGATTCATTATCATTAAAGTAACGCTGGCAAAAGGTGTCAAACCGCAACAGGGACTTATCCCTGGTTTTAAGGCGGTATGCACCGTATGCATTAACATCTATCCTGCCACGCTCAGTTTCAAACTGCTTTAATGCGGCAATTGTCTTGCGGTAATAAGTTCGATTATACGCTTCGCGGCGCTTAATACGAAATTCTGGCGTCCATTGCTGCTGTGTCTTTTTTCGTCTCCATTCCAGTAAGGTTTCATCTTTCCATTGGTCTCTGGCATTACGTGATTGCAGCTCGCGAGCTTCGGGATGTTCTTCGAAATAGGTACGAACCCGTTCTGCCTGGACTATACGGTTAGCCTCGTTACCCCAATAGTCACGCTGCGCCCTGTAAAGTTGCTCACGGTTTAACTGGCGGTACGATTCGTTGGTATTATAGAACTCACGCCACTTATCTGACATATACGCTTTATACTCTTCATTCTCCCACTGGCCCTTTGCGTTCTCCGATAGGATTTGCCGGGTTTCAGGCTGTTGCATACGTGTGCTCATCCTGGCGCGAAACCCTGCGCTTCGGCGAATTTTACGGCATTTCTCAATAACTTCCTGGCGATGTAATGTCTTATCAACGTGTTCCCGGTGAAGTTCTAAGTGATCCTCAGATGGCAGCCGCTGGATATTGGAAGGATTATTATTGAGCTTATTAAAATCTGCATGGTGGCAGTGTTCTCCGTCATCCGGCGCATATACACCATGCCAGCGATTATACCAGTCTGCTAAGAGGTGAGTGAACAGCCAGGATTCTGAACGTGGATTCCACACCATCTCATAACCATCGATTGTAATACCGGGTTCGTTCGTATCAGAAAGCTTACGGTATAGCGGCATAAGCGAATCACCCGGAGTAAGATTTGCGGCATGCTTAAAGCAACCCTCCCGTAACATGAAGTTGTGATCAGGGGTACAGATAATATGTTCGCCTGAGTCTAACGTAACTTTGATAACTTCGGCTTTAGCTTTTGTCATACGCGGATTAATGATGCGCTCAAATCCGATTGTACCGTCGTTGCGAATGGTATAGCAAAAATTTTCTTTTCCCATTGCATGCTCAGCCACAATCTCCTTAAAACTGAGCGCACGTCCATCTGCCAGAGCAACACGCGTGTCACCTGAAAAACAACCACCTGCCGAATCTCCCTCCACGATGTATATCTCGCTGTGCGCCGGGTCTTTTTCAGAGCAATCCGCAAGCTTCCCCGGAAGCGAGCTTACCTCAAGGGCGTTCTTGCGCCGTGTGAGTTCGCGTGCCTTCCTCGCAGCTTCCCGCGCCTCGGCCGCCTCAAGCGCTTTTGAAAGGATGGTCTTTGCTGCGGCGGGATTTTCCTCAAGGAACTCGGATAATCCCTCCGAGACCAGGGTTTCCACAATACCCTTTATATCGCTGTTGCCAAGTTTTGTCTTGGTCTGCCCCTCAAACTGGGGATTCGTGAGCTTTACGCTTATCACTGCGGTAAGGCCTTCCCTTATGTCGTCGCCCGTGAGTTTTTCGTCACCTTTGAATATGGATTTGGACTGGGCATAATCATTTGCGACTTTTGTAAGGGCTGCCTTGAAACCTGCAAGGTGAGTTCCCCCTTCGTGCGTGTTAATGTTGTTAGCAAACGTATAAATGTTCTCGATATAGCTGTCGTTGTACTGCATTGCAATTTCAACTATGGTTGAATCCTTTTGCTTCTGGAAGTAAATGGGTTTTTCATGAAGGAGATTCTTGTTCTTATTCAGGAACTCGACGAATGATACTATACCGCCTTCGTACTGGAAAACCTGCTCGGTTTCAGTGAACTCGTTTTTCAGGGATATCTTTATCCCCCTGTTAAGGAAAGCAAGCTCCCTCAGACGGGTGCCAATAGTATCAAGGTTGAACTCGATCGTTTCGAAAATCGTTTTATCAGGCTTGAACGTGATAGTTGTGCCTGTGCCCTCGGCATTTCCTATGGGAACGACTCCGGTAACGGGCTTTCCCCGTTCGTATCTCTGTTTATACAGCCTGCCGTCGCGTTTAACCTCAACCTCGAACCATTCAGACAGCGCGTTCACAGCCGATACGCCCACACCATGAAGACCACCCGATACCTTGTATGCGTTATTATCGAACTTGCCGCCTGCATGGAGCATTGAAAGAGCTACTTCAAGCGCTGATTTATTGTATTTCGGTATGACCTCAACAGGGATGCCCCGGCCGTTATCTACTATCCTGATGCTGTTATCGGATCTGAGAATGATTTCGATATTTGTACAGTACCCTGCAAGAGCCTCATCTATGCTGTTGTCCACTACTTCGTAAACCAGGTGATGAAGTCCTCTTGAGTCTGTACTCCCTATGTACATGCTGGGACGCTTACGCACGGCTTCAAGCCCTTCAAGAACCTGGATCTGTTCAGCACTGTATCCTGTATGGTTTTCCATATTATTTCCTTTTTATAGTATATTACTGATTTTAAAAAATATAATACTATTTTTTATATCCTTATATCAATCCAAAATCTGCCTCGTACCTTCAATCTCTTATATCTTTGACCTCTAATAGGTTTCAAAGCATATATACCTTATTGCTTCAGAGCATAGCGATTTTTTTTATATTAACTAAGTAAATTACAATTATATAAATATAATTAAAATAAAAATGTTGATAATATTTTTATATTCAGATATGCACGTAACTTTTTACCTCCATACATTATTATAACATATATGCACAGACCCGAACTGCTGGCTCCGGCAGGCAGCAAAGAAGCCCTCATAGCGGCGGTTGAGAACGGAGCGGATGCAGTCTATTTCGGTGGAACCCTTTTTAGCGCGCGCCAGTATGCCTCGAACTTTACCCGTCCGGACATGGAATGGGCTATCGATTATGCGCATATAAGAGGTATCAGGGCTTATGTAACTGTGAACACCCTGATAAAAGATTCTGAGCTTGAAAAAGCGGGTGACTATTTACAGTTCCTCTGCAACTTCGGCGCAGACGCAGTTATTGTGCAGGATCTTGGAATTCTGGAACTATTGCGGGAGCAACTTCCTGACCTACCCATCCATGCAAGTACACAGATGACCATCCATAACGCGGAAGGAGTAAAATTCCTTCAGGAGATGAGGGTGAAGCGTGTTGTGCCTGCCCGTGAACTCTCACTTGATGAGATAAAGAGGATAAAATCGCAAACTGCCATAGAGATTGAAACCTTTATCCACGGCGCATTATGTTTTTCATATTCGGGGCAATGTCTCCTCAGCAGCATGATTGGGGGAAGGAGCGGGAACCGGGGATACTGTGCACAGCCGTGCAGAAAAAAATACAGGATAGATGAAACCTGTGGTTATCTCCTGAGCCCAAAAGATCTCAATATGAGCGAACACATCCCGGATTTAGTAGAGGCTGGTATCGATTCCTTCAAAATCGAAGGGAGGATGAAGCGGCCGGAATACGTTGCCGGGGTGGTCAGGATTTACAGGAAACTTATCGACAGATATCTTGATGCACCTTCAGACTTCATCGTAACAGATGAAGAGAAACATAATCTTGCCCAGCTTTTCAACCGGGGATTTACAACAGGGTATTTTTTCGGGAACCCTGGAAACGACCTGATGAGCCGGAAATATCCCCACAATATCGGGACCGAGCTTGGAAAAGTCATTGATTATGAACCGCGAAGGAAATTTGTTTCAATACATCTCACGGCTCCTTTGAGAAAAGGGGACGGCATCGGCATAGGGGGAAAAGATACCGGGATTATAATCAGGAATATCTATGTAAACAATAAAAGCGTAGTATCGGCAGGCCCTTATTCCACAGTAAAAGTGCCTCTGGAAGGAGAGGTCGCAAAGGGCGATATGGTTTATAAGACAAGCGACTGCCAGCTTATGGCTTCCCTGGAATCAAAAAATGGCAGGAAAATCCCGGTAAAGATGTCAATTAAAGCAAGGGCCGGGGAGCCTGTTGAACTCTTTGTAAGCGACGGTGAAAACGAAGTTACGGTACAGGAAGGGATTGCCTGCAGGGCGGAAAGAAAATCCCTGTCCAGTGGATCGATAGAAGACCAGTTGAAAAAGCTTGGCAGTACTATTTTTGAATCGCGGGAGATAACATTTGATATTGAGGAAAATATCTTTATTCCTGTTTCGGTACTTAACTCACTTCGAAGGTCGGGGATCGCCCAACTTGAGAGAACACGCGCGCAGAAATGGAAACGCCCCTGCAGCATGCCAACAATTCCTGCCGGAAAAAGAAAGATGGTCTCCAAAACAGTACTCTCGGTAAGCACCGGCTCAGTCGATTGCTTTGAGGCAGCCGCAGACAACGGCGCTGATATTGTTTATATAGGAGGGGGGGAAGATTTTCTTAAAAAAGAGGATTATATGCAAGCCATCGAATTTGGAAAGAAAAAAGGCGTGAGCGTATTTTTCAATACGCCCAGGATCATCAAGGAAATAAAGGATTTAAATACGGACATGGAGCCTGACGGTTTCCTTGTCTCAAATCCCGGTATTTTATATTATCTTCGCAGCCTGAAAACTACCAGGCCCGTTGTAATAGATTATCCCTTCAACGTCCTGAACAGGCTGTCAATGGAATATCTTTTGAAATACGGCCAGAGAATAACGTTATCACCTGAACTTACGCTCAAAGAAATAAGGAACCTGGAAACGCATGGCCAGACTGAATGCATCGTGCACGGTTTTTTCCCGCTGATGGTTTCAGAGCACGGCCTTGCAGGGTGCCTCTTTCCTGGCAGGAAATCAAAGGATGTATTCATGAAGGATGAAAAAGGATTTGTTTTCCCTGTTAAAACAGATTCAAAAAATCGCACTTTTATTATGAACTCACGCGAGCTGTGTATGCTGGATTATGTGCCTGACATTGTCAGGGCAGGCGTTGACTGCCTCAGGATCGAAGCAAAAACATATGATAAGGAAAAAACTGGGAAAACAACCCGTGCTTACAGGAAAGTTCTGGACAGCATGAACAGTAATACCAAATGCGAAGGAGAGCACACCACAGGCCATTATTTCAGGGGAGTTTTATGAAAATCTTTTTTGCAGGCTCGATACGGGGAGGAAGGCAACTGATTCCTACGTATCAATATATAGTTGGCTTTCTGAAATCCCATGACCAGGCAGTAATGAGCGAACATGTTACCTCAAAGGACCTTGAAAAAACAGAGGCAAAGATGCCTGAAAATGATATCTTTGAAAAGGATATTAACTGGATAAAAGAAGCTGATTGTGTCATCGCTGAGATTACAGTACCCTCAATAGGCGTTGGTTATGAGATCTGCTATGCTGTTACCCTTGGTAAACCTGTGCTGTGCCTTTATGAGAAAGGAGCAAAAGCATCGGCTATGGTGCTTGGAAATAGAGAAGTAACCGCAAATCAATATTCAGACAAGGTGGAGCTTGAACAGGTACTGCTTGATTTCATGGGAGTTTGCTAAAAATTTTTTCCTTAAGTGAATGGACAGGTTATAGCCTGATGTCGCTCAGTTGATGGTATGTTGGTGGTATCATTCAAAATAATCGCTCTAACCTGCCCACAATAAGTATTAAGTGCTTCATCAATTATAAATCTTGCGTTTGGTATGAACCTATCCGATAAATAGAATAAAAAGTTTGTAAAAGGTTACAGGGCAAGAAGGTGGTTAGTAGAAAGAACGCATTCGTGGTTGAATCGCTTCAGAAGGCTGCTTATACGATGGGAAAAGAAAATTGAGAATTATTCTGCAATGCTTCATTTTGCATGTGCCTGGATAACGTTCAGAGCGGCAGGACTTTTCGGATAAGCTCTTAATTTGGGCAGAGTTGGGGATTAACTTTTTTTCATGTGGCTCAGTATGAGTTCCCTTATTTCATTCGGATGTCCGAGCACTGTTATCCCGTTCATCTTCCGGAGTTTCTCAACTGCCTCAATGTCAACATCGCGCATTGTCAGGGTGAGTTTCTTTCCGCCAGGTAAATCTGTTGTAATATCGCCTCTTCTCTGGTCTGCCGGGAATATGTACACAGGCACTTTCGCTTTCATGGCCTGAGCGACCGCATTGGTAAGGAGGGTATCAGATATCCCGGCAGCAATTTTTGCGACTGTGTTGGAGGTTGACGGCATAATCAGCAGGAAATCGTACCTGCCAAGCTGAAGGTCCCCGACAAGGAACGGAATGTTGGGTGATTTTTCAGTATACGTCTTCGGAAAACTGGCTTTCAATTCACCATAGAGCTTGTACCATTTTATGACCATTTCGCCTGCCTGCGAAAGGAATACCTTGACTTCAAGATTATGCTCTTTTGAGAGGGCTTTTATTATTTCCAGGCTTTCTTTGAGATAATCGCCGCAGCCCGTTATCCCCCATGCTATCCTCAGAGTCATTATTATCTTTTCTCCTTGATAACTAAAGCCATATTCATTAACCTGTTGACCGTCTTTTGCATGCTTTTGCGGCCTTCCTCGTCCCCCTCTGCGCCCTCTGCACCGCGGTCTTTTGACCAGAAAGCGCCGCCAAGATTTGCCCCGAAAGAGCCACCGCCTACAGGTATCGCTTCGTTGATGATATAGAAATTGAGTATCGCCTGTATCGATGGTTCCTGCCCGCCTGTGCGGTCGCCCCCTACTGCAAGCGCCGCGCCAGGTTTGTTCATGATAAAATGAATATCCTGCGCAGCTATCGCCCTGCACCTGTCCATTATGACCTTTGTCTGGCCGCTCACCATTCCCTGGTACACTGGCGTGCCGATGATTAGCGCATCTGCCCATTTTAATTTTTCATATACCTCCTGCATGTCGTCGTTGTGGACGCAGCCTTTCCTGTTCTTTATGCAGAAATCGCAGTGGATGCAGAAGTTGAGCTTCTTTCCCATTGCAGAAAAGTATGAGGTTTCAACAGGATATTTTTCAGAGGCGTATCTCAGCGCTTCCCTCACAATGTAATCGGTTGCTGCTTTTCGCGGGCTGCCTGAGATGCCGAAGAGTTTTAGTCCCATATTGTTCTCACTTCCCCTGATTTAGAGATTTCACTATCATTTGTTATCAATGGGACTTTATATTTCTTTGCTAAAGCTGTCACCATCCTGTCATGCAGTTCAGGGATTTTTGAGACCTTTAATCTCCTTACTCCAGGTATTACTTTTTTCTTAATATATATCTATCCATGAAATTCTATTTGGTGGCTACCAGCGCCTGCTCAAAATCATTGGCAACTTATTTCATATAAGATTAACTACCACGCAAAGTTTATATTATCTGAAACCAGATTTCTATGTAGAGCGGGAGGTTAGTATGAAAATATTGATTTTTGGATTGTTGTTGATTTTTTTTGCAGTATCGGGCTGCGTAGAAAATAGTGTAACAGGGACTCCTATACAGAACGCTACAGTGAATGTTATGAGCGGGAACCTGACATATCCAGCCTATCTTGCATCTCCTTCAGCTGAAGGGAAAAAACCAGCTATAGTCCTGGTACATTCTTTCAACGGTCTTGAACCGGGTTACCGTGATATGACCGATGATTTGGCCCGGGATGGATATGTCGTTCTCTCCCCGGAATGGCAGACTTTCGAAAAAAGGCCGGGAGATGAAATGATAGATAATCTTATCAGAGATTCGGTTGCGTATCTGCGGGCAAGACCTGATGTTGATGCCGATCGCCTGGGACTTACCGGGTTCTGCGCAGGCGGAAGGTACACCATGCTCTTTCTGCCGCAGATGGCTGAATTCAGGTCAGGGGTTGCATGGTATGGATTTCCCTACTCAGGTGGATTTTCGAACCAGTCCAGGCCGGCAGATTTTATAGACCAGTTGAGGGCTCCGATGTTGATAATCCACGGAACCTACGATCAGTCCAGTCCTGTAGCCGACATCTATAGTTATGCTGAGGCACTGAATGCTTCAGGCAAATACTTCGAGCTTAAGGTATATCAGGGCAAGCCTCATGGTTTTATGATAGAGAACGGCCAGTTGGCCCGGAATCCTGAAGCGAGGGATGCTTACAGGGAGATGGTAAATTTCTTCAACCGCACACTTCGTGGGATTTGAGGCTTTCAGAAATTAATACAAAAGTGAAGGTAAAATCTTCACTTTTCAATTATCGTCTCGTCTATCTTTATCCCGAAATGCCTCGCCGCAGCCTCAAAATACACCAGCACCTCATCTCCTTCCTTGAGAGATGTCACAGGAACGGGCTTTCCGTCGCTGCCAACAAGCTTTATGGTCTCAGCGTTCTGAAGCAGTGTCTTTATCCTCGTTCCTTCAATTTCAGCTTCAACAAGCATCAGCGGTCGCCGTTCTATCTTGACCCTCCCCACAACTGCCGGCCGGGTTTCACCCTCCCTGTCCACTATCAGGACATCGTCACCTGAAGTGAGTTCAGACAGATACCGGGTCTTCTCACCGACCCTGATATATGCATGCACCGCACCTGCGTTCACCCTGAAGGGCCGCGCGGCTACATAGGGGCTTTCCTCGGATTCCGAGTGTACGAGGAAGAGGCCGTTGCTCTGCGAGCCTATAAGCATTCCTTCCCCCGGTACCATCAGCGAAGCCGTATCAACGCATACCCTGTCGCCCATACCAACCTGCTTCACCTTTGTCACGCTGGCTTTTGCGAGTGGTATTTTTTCCATTCCTGACCTGTCCCTGACAGCTATCACTTTCTTTATCTCAGACAGGTCATCAGTATCAAGAAGCACGCCGTCTGAGCCATGCTCCAGGGTCTCAAGTGCAAGTTTAGCCTCTTGGGCGCTGCGGACACCTGCAATTATTTCCACGTCGAGCTTTTGCAGACCAGCTATCAGGTTCTCAAGCGGGATGACCTTCCAGTCCGTACCGATAACTATCAGGTAATCGCAGGTCTTCCCGAGTTCGGCTGCAAATTCCTCATATTTCTTATTTTTGATTACAACGTATCCTGCAACTGTTTTTCCGTCTTTTGCAAGATGTTGCGCCCTGGATATATCGTCGGAATGAGAGAAATCAGAAGGCAGTTTTTTCGTCCCGTCACCTTCACTACCTTTTCCCACGATTATGATGTCGGCTTCCTGGCCGGGTGCCGCAATCCTGATATTGCCCAGTTCCCTTACTTTGTGCACATCCTCAGTATTTAATATAATACAATCTGCGCCTGACTCAAGACCTGTTGTTATCCGGGGCTTATTTTCCTCCCATGCTCCACTGTCGGCTTTTATCCATACGGTTTTTTCTTTTTTCACTGTTTCGCTTCCAATTTTTCTTCAATTTTCTTTATGACATCCCGAATCTCTTCCAGCGACCAATCAAAAGCTTCCATTGCCTTATCGACACTCTTATTATCATGCACTATAAGTGTCAAAGCGCAGGTCATAGCAGTGGGATTGTCATGCTGGAAAACATTGCGGCCTATCGCCACACCACTACCTCCTGCCTCTACTGCATCGTAAACATTTTTAAGGAATTCCTCGTCTGTATTGGTCTTGGGTCCTCCGGCCATGACTACGGGAGCCGGGTTGCAGCCTTCCACGACAGTCCTAAATGATTCGACATCACCAGTGAAATTGGTTTTTATGATATCCGCACCAAGCTCGACACCAACGCGTGCAACATGGCTGACAAGCTCCGGGTCGTTTGAGTTCTTTATGTCTTTTCCTCTGGGATACATCATTGCTATCAGGGGCATTCCCCAGTTATTGCACTGTTCTGCCACAATACCCAGATTACTTAATTGAGCAGTTTCGGTCTCAGAACCTATATTAATATGGACGCTCACGGCATCAGCTCCCATTTTTATGGCTTCCTCAACAGTGCAAACCAATACTTTATCATTGGGATCAGGAGCAAGGGAAGTAGCAGCGCTTAAATGTATTATAAGCCCGATATCGCGTCCATATCCCCTGTGGGAATGTTGAGGCATTCCTTTTTGCAGAAGAACAGCATTTGCTCCCCCATCTGCCACCGTATTAACCATATCCCCAAGATTGACAAGACCCTTCACAGGTCCTAAAGATACCCCGTGATCCATAGGGATTATAACGGTTTTTTTTGTATTTCGATTCATTATGCGCTCAAGTCGTATTCTCTTACCAAGTTCTGACAATTAAATCACCTGTTTATATTCGTGTTAGTGTGTAACACACTAACACGGTAATTGTGATATATATATTTTTGCAAATGTTGGTGTTCCTTTGAATTAGTAACGTTTATAAGTATGGATATATTATAAAATAAATTTGTAAAATTTAATGAGTCGAAAATGATTTGTCCGTACTGTAAAGAAGAAAAAGATGTAATAAGACGTGGAACTCGCAAGAATAAATTCGTCAAAAAGCAGCAATACTGGTGCAATAAATGTAAGAATTATTTTATAGAGCATGATGGTTTTGAGGGGATGACCTATCCGAAGGAGATCATAGCAAAGACCCTTCATTTGTATGTGGAAGGTTTATCTCTCAGTCAAATCAGAGATTACATAATTCAGCATGAGGGGTACTATCTTTATGATGCCTCTTGGTAACAATAGGTTATTAAGTCTTATATCCCTGTCTAATTCTCTATTAGCATGGACGTATTCGACTACATATGTAGAGGATGCATTTAAAAATCCAATGTGTTACGGATTTTGAGGAATACCGCAAATACTTTCGTGTGTAACAAGCCAAAACTCCTTATTTATAAACAGAAAATCAATCTTGTCCATGAACAATGGAAAAGTTTAATATGCTATATGCGACTATATATAATTGGGGCGTAAGTGAAAACATTATTGAAGCGATAAGATAATATAGTTTGATGACATAAGAAACATTTTGGTAATTTATATGATAATGATATGATAATTATCATAGAATGAAACGAAATGATCATAAGAGAAAAGATAGAGAGGTTGTTTTAGTATGATGAGGTGTGGAAAAAATCTTGGGTCTTTGAATCGGGAAACAAATAAAATATATTTAATGTACTCAGCAGAAGAAACTAAGTTTTCCAAGGAATTTCTAAAAAAAGCAAAAGATGGAAAATTCATCGAGGATTAGATTTCAAATAATTAATAATTATTTTTTCACGTTATATTCATTAAAATCTGCTAACCGTCTTTTTATATAAAATTTAAAATAAATATATAATATATATGAAGATTATATTACGGGGTCGTATTATTCAGTGTATAACTCAAACTATTAGTTAATTCTGTAGAGCTTAAAGAGTAAAACGCACAAATTAAAAAGACTATTATTGATATTGAAAATATTAAAATGTAATATCGTTTAAATGGAATATTATAACCATCTTTAATCAAAGAGTAATAGAAAAATGAAAAAGACATTAGTATAATAATAAAAGGCATGCTGTAGCTTGCAACTAGCGATGAGCTGTTAACCACTGTTGAGTTAATTATAGAAAATTTTAATGTGATTAAAGCTGCAGAAGTTAACAGGAAAAAAAAGGGGAATATTGATATGAAAAATACCTTAAGGTCAATTTGTGATGTATAATATAAAGAATAAGAAATATTTTCATTTTTTACATTTTTAAGAAATTGGTTTAATTCTTTGTAACATTCTTCCTTTATAGTATAACTGTATTTTCTTTTTCCATGTACTAAATTAATAAATGGCGTCTTAAAGATTATTTCTTTTTGAACTGATTCATTTTGATTATATGGAGCTAATTTAATTATATTTTCATTTTTTAAATCACTTTTTACCCTACATATCATTCCAACATGATAACCCTCTTTATTTTTTCCAAATCCAAGAGTTTGTTTTATAATCGAATTTCCATCCATTCTCCAACCTAAAGGTAGTGTTATGTAAACTTCGGGTTGGATTTGACCATTAATATCAGCATGGGATGTTCTTTTAAAAGGGTGGTTTGGAACTTTTTCGATTTTTGGTCTTGTGTAAATATATTCAAATTCGATTTTAATATGCCTCAGGTTGTTTTTTTTGGAATCTTTGACAGGCGCAAAAGGCAAAGATTCTAACAGGTTTAAATTTAAAACAATTGTGTTTGCTCCTTCTATTTCTACAAAAGGGAGCTCTCTATTAGCTAAATTTCTCGCAATTACTCTCAAACCTACAAAATGATTATCGATCTCAATTGGAAATTCAGTTTCATTTGTAAATATGTCCATTACTTGGCGAATCTTTCTAGCATTGGATGGAAAATATATCTCTTCTATATGCCACCAAGTTTGTTTAATAATAGCCACCAAATTAATCATCTGCCCATTAACATAATAATAGCGTTAACTAACTCTTCATTCTCTTAAAATACTTTCGGTTTATTAGATATTTGTTTATAAAAAGTATCACCCAATATGTGATATAACTAATTTATGGGCTGAAAGGTACAGAATACTCTTATTTCTCTTGTGCTCAATACTCTCTTGAATCATTCCCACCCACCGATTGCTCCAAAGTTAAGATCAATCCATAGACTTGATCGTAATGGGTACGCTTGGCAGGAACGTGATTGAAAAATTCCTTCTCGGCAGCGTTGCGGATAAAGTGATAAGGAATTCTAGTATCCCGGGCTGGTTGCAAGAAAGTAACGAAATGATAATATCTTCAACCGGAAATAGTGAAGTCTCTCATATTCGTTTCATAGGTCAAGCACAACCCTGGCGCTCCACACGTCACCTGTTTTTTTGACTTCAAACATATGATACGTAACAGCCTTGACATCAGACCTGAGCCTGTGTTTATTCCTGTTGATATTCTCGCCCGTTGCCACTGCATTCAGTTCATATGAGCCATTTTTTTTGATCTTCACATCAAACCTTGAGAATACGACACCTTCGGCATCTTTTAAGTAAACAAGTTCTGAGAGCCAGTCAAAGAGAAGGCCATCAATATCCTCATTCACAAGATCGATAGTTTTTGTAACTCGCGGGCTGACACTGCCGGTATCAACCATTATCTCAAACATTGCGACCGCCGCATCATTGAAGAGTTCTTCCAGTGTCCCGCCCTCAGCTTCAAAAGCTGCATCCGCTGTTGCAAGATCATCGCGATATCTGTAAGACATGTCACTTCCAGTTGTAAAAACCTTATTATTTCGTATGTTCCTTGCTCCTTATTAAAATGGCGCCGTGGGAATTATTAATCAACAGTTATTATTAATCGTTATCGATTAATTATTAACTATGAAACTACAACAAGAAAACTGGGAAAGGATGCCCGCCGAGTCAATATGCTTAATTATTATTACTTATTATTAATCATTAGCAATTAATTATTTATTGGATGAAGCACAATATTATCCTGACAGGAGGAACCCATGATGAGATTAAAAAATAAGTTATTAAGAGATATAATGACCCGGGACGTTGTAACTGTCCCAATGGACGCTACGGCCAAACAGATAGCTTCCCTTTTAAGCAGAAAAGGGCTTTCCGGCGCCGCTGTCATAGGACCCCAGGGTAAAGCAATGGGTATTATCTCAACTATGGATATACTTAAGGTAATTGAAAAGGAAAACTGGGAAAACCTGCCAGCCGAGTCTATAATGACCTCCCACCTCGTAGCAGTTAAACCGACAACCACACTTGGGGCTGCTGTAAAGATAATGAGGGAGAAACATATCCACAGGGTGCTTGTCTTCTCAGAAGGCGGTGTCGGGGCATCACAGAGGCCGATAGGGATATTGAGTGCAAGCGATATAATGAGGGAAGCCGCGAGAGATTAGATCAGGGATTAACTGGTAATAAACATAGATGCTACCAATGGCGTGATAAAAGTCTCAACCATTGCCGCCACAAATAGCAGGGGTACTATTCGTATTATATAGAAAATCAAACCCTGCTTTAGTTCTTGTTTTATATCTGTTCTCAAACCTCTTATGGACAGGTACATCACATACCCCAGCCTGAGACCTATACCTGCACTGATAAGTACTATCGGGATTTCGATAATACCGTGGGGCAAAAGGGCTGCTGCAACAAAAAGAATCCCCTGCTTCTTTGAAACAACATCCACAACAATGCTGAGCACTACACCGTTCACGGCCACAAATAAAAGCGGTATTACACCAAGACCTACTCCCAGTAGAAGAGCTAACAAGCTTTTAATCGCATTGTTGAAAAATATCAGAAGCATTATTAAAAATGGATTCAGTTCTTTGATCCATCCGTATGAATTTTGCAGCGTTTCAAAATAGTTTTCTGAGAACCCAAAATTTTTTTGAGATGCTACCAAGCCCGCTATCAACGACAGGATAAAAACCCCTGTAACCACAAGGATATACTTCCTTAAAGAATACAGGTAATCCAGGTCTTTTTGCATTTCACACTCCCATTAGTATCCGAAGCGTATTCCGCGTTGCAGGCGAAAGGCCGAGTACAAGTATAGCAAGCTTCATGAGATTTATAAGTTTCCTTTCTTTCTCATTATTCAACTCGTTATCCAGCATGTAAAGTACAGGTATGAACACGAGCAATTTCAGGGGATACATCACTATCGAGGGATGATCCGTATAATTCGCTGCCAGGTCGATAAAAAAAGTAGGTGCGACATGCTTTTCATAATATCCGAGCCAGTCAATACCGATAAAGGTGGAGGATGCATCGAGCAGGTGGGCAAACAGGATGGATACATTGAGCTTGTCAGTAAGAAGAGTAAAATTCAGGCTGCGGGAAACGAGATAAACAATAGAGGTCGCCAGTATACCTAAAGTCACTATTGCCGCCGCAGGTACAGGATTCGTGATCTCCCCCAGAATTAAGAGCGCCGCAATATTTATTATAGTCCATATCGCTCCGGCAAGACCAAAAAAGACGTGATAATCTTTTATTCTCCCTTTTTCCTGAAGTTTAACTGCAAGAGTAAGTATCGTTATAGTCACAGCAAAAATGACAAAGTAGATTATTGGAGTTATGAAGAGATATTTAAGCGGCGGAGTGAAGACATCCGAATCTTCAAGCACGCGCAGCGATGAACCTGCAAGAATATAAGGGGTTACTGCGGCAATAAACCGTGCATCTATTTTAATTCTGAGCCTTTCCAGTAACCTTAAGACCCCGAAAATACTTATACCCAGCAATATTGCATAAGTGACCGTATCCACAGGATTATATGATTCGTCATTGACGATTCCGCTTATATAATACTTATATATATACTGCCAGAGCGTATCTATTATATCCATATCGAGACCCTATGAAAGAGAGCATGGAAACCTATAAGAACAAATGGATGCAGCTTCCGAGAACCGTAGTTGTAGGTCATGGTGTTATCAACGACACTGGTAAGGTATGTAAAGACCTTAAGCTTAATGGGAACTCACTCATAGTTGCGGGAGATTCCACGCTCAAAGCGGCAGGGAAGACCGCCGGGGTCTCTCTTGAGGATTGCGGTTTTAATGTTGATGTTGCGGTCGTGAAAAATCCTACACTTGATGAAGTGAAGAAAATTGAGAGATTTGCTGCTGAGGTGAAAGCATCATTTTTACTGGGCGTCGGAGGCGGAAAATCCATAGATATGGCCAAGCTTGCTTCAACGCACCTTGATCTGCCGTTCATAAGCATCCCCACTGCCGCCTCCCATGATGGTATAGTTTCTTCGCGCGCTTCCATCAAAAGGGACGACAGGACAGTTTCAGAGGCTGCGCAGACCCCCATTGCAGTTGTGGCCGATACATCAGTGATCGCCGCTGCGCCATACCGCCTTCTTGCCGCAGGCTGCGGTGATATAATCTCCAATTATACGGCTGTGCGGGACTGGGAACTTGCCCACAGGCTGCGTGATGAACCTTACAGCGAATATGCCTCCATAATCTCAAAGATGACAGCCAAGATACTTATCGAGTCGGCAGGTGACATAAAGCCCGGCATCGAGGAATCGGCCTGGACAGTAATGAAAGCGCTCGTTGGAAGCGGCGTTGCTATGAGTATTGCGGGCTCATCGCGCCCTGCAAGCGGATCTGAACATAAATTCAGCCACGCCCTGGATGAAATCGCACCATCACCTGCGCTGCATGGAGAGCAGTGCGGCGTCGGGACGATAATGATGATGTACCTTCACGGAGGCAACTGGCAGGAGATCCACAATGCCCTGAAGATAATAGGAGCGCCGACCTGTGCACGCGAACTGGGAATAAAGGAAGAATATATTATCAAAGCGCTCCTTCACGCACATGAGATCCGTCCTGAGAGGTATACTATATTAGGTGCAGGATTAACACCCGAGGCCGCCGAGAAAGTTGCGAGGATCACAAAAGTGATTTGATTATTTAATAATAATTTGATTAAAAATAAAACAGGTGAATTATATGGAAGAATCGGATACAATAATAACATTGATAGGAACAAAACTTGCAAGAGTTGGGAATGAATTTATTTTCAAAGGTGGTTCAAAGGAATGTGAGCCATGCAAACTTAGTAAGACATGCTTATCCCTTAACCCGGGAAGCAAATACAGGATAACTGCTATCAGGAACGGGGGAAAACTTGATTGTTTTATCCATGATTCCGGGGTGTGCGCTGTTGAAGTACTTGAAAAGCCGATTGTTATGGGCATAGATTCCCGCAAGGCCATAAAAGGTTCAAAAATAATATACGAACCCCCGGCATGCAGCGTTTCAAATTGCGTAAATTATGGAATATGCATCGCTTCCGGACTCAGGAAAGGTGATAAATTCACTATCATAAATGTAGTGGGCGATATATCAGAATCATGCGAAAAAGGCAGGTCATTAAAGATAGTTGAGGTAAAAAGATAAATGAAAAAGAACGACGAGAACAAATGTACGGGGTGCGGTGTCGATCTGACCGGGAAGAAAAGATATCCCGTCTATTCATCGCGGCTTGCAGTGATCGGATACAGGTGCCCCGCCTGTCATGAGAAGGGAAAATCCCCGGAGGCGAAGAAACGAGAGGAGGAGATGGGCAAACTGATAATGAACGTACCAAAACTTGAAAATGTGAGACCTGATCCTGGGAAAAATCCGGAAGACGCAGCCGGGGATACTAATTTCTTTCACCTGCAAGCGTGACATCAAAAGTTAAGTCATCTGCATAGCTCATTGAACTGTTCCCGCATGACGGGCAATGGAGATCTTCGATACCTTTTAGCTATGGCTCTCTTTTACCGGCGCGCCTTCTGGCGATTTCAATGGCTGTTTTCTCCATCATTTCCCGGGTTATGATCGGGATATTTTCCGGTATTTCAGTTTTTTCTTTTCTTGTTTTCATTAATTTATCACTCTCTATCGTATCTTTTTTAGCCTTTATTTAAAGAAGTAGTAACGATAAACATAGCTATAAATACAGGTACGTAATTATTATTAATTATGTTTAGTGGGAAGGGAAAATTCTCTCCAGGTAATTGTATCAAATAATAGTAAAATTGGACAAACGGGAGGTTAAATATGGTAGGACTTGAAAGTTCGATGGAAATGGCTGATTCAGCCACAAAGGTAAAAGCACCAAAAGTTGACGATGCAGAAAAAGAAAGGCAAAGGGCATTTCTTGCGCAATTGAGGTCTCGCACCCCGGAAAAAGCCGCTGGTAAAAAAACAAAAGCTCCTTCCAGAGCTAAAAAAGGAAAAAAAATGAAAAAAGCTGCTAAAGGCGAAACATATTATTGCACGGTCTGCGGCTGCGAAGTTGTATGCACAACAGAAAGCGAAAGCCCCATCGTTTGCTGCGAGGAAGTAATGTATGTGATTTAAGCTTATTTAATAATAAACATCTGAAATGATCGCTAAAAATAAATCCCGATGAACTTCATAAATTAAGCGGAGGTGAAAAAATGGTCGGACTGGAAAGCTCGATGGATCTGGCAGAATCGGCTAAAAAAGTCAAAAAACCCGAGGTTGCCGATGCCGAAAAGGAGAGGCAGAAAAAGTTCTATGAGCAATTGAGAAGTCGCTCAGCACCTGTACCTGAAGCATAAAGGCAGGCAAAAGTAATTAGCGAGAAACTGCGGGACATGGGGAAAGTGAGGTACCAAATTTTAACTATATTTCTTGATGTGTTTAGATGTATCTTCACTTAACCTGTGTCTAACGGCAATCTTTTAAATTCAATGCGTTAAAAAATAAAATGAACAGCAAAAACTTTAATATGATGGTAACTTAGATAAACGGAGGTAGAAAGATCGATGATATTCATGTGCAGTACATATGTGCCTTTCTCTTTGACGCCTGAAGACCTCGAACGGATGGCAAGAGAAAGCGGGATGTTCTATTGCATGTCATGCAAAAAGACATTCATGATGAAAAATCCGGGCACCGACTGTCCGCATTGCGGTTCAAAGAAAATCAAGCCAAGAGCTAAATAATCCTGAAAAATAACCGGTTATAAAATACCCGTCCTACTGCTGATGATGTTTTTATCAATCAATCCCTGCAATAAGTTCCTGGTCTTAATTTCAGCGTCAGAATGGTCCATTTGATGCTTTTCTCCTATTATATTGATTATTTCTGATAAACTCGACTTTCCATTGCAGTTGACAAGCAGGTCTTTTACAAAACCAGACACGGTTAATATCCTGTTATTGTTGGTATCAAACAACACATTTGTCTTTTCCATCTGCATTTTTCTTAAAGAGTTCCCTGTCATCATAGCCTGGTGCAACTGCGCCCAGTTAAAATTGAACATTCCGATAAAAACACCTTCATTAAGAACCGGGTACAGCTCCATATTTGTCAGATCAACATTAGCCGGTTTTTCATCCGGTCTTTTCTTTAGTATCCTGTCGATCTGCTCTGATAGGTCAGGGACTTCATTCAAATTTTTCTTGAAATGGGATATATACAGGAAAAGATGTTCCCTGTCAAGATTGCTCCATATGGGGAAATCCCTGTACTTCAGTGAAAGTTCATCATAAAATTCCTGGATTATATCATCCGTCTCTCTCTTTGACATGCCGCGGGCCACATCATATTCATACCAGAGAGACATGTCCATGTTATCATTCTTCAGGATGGCCCGGATATCAAATACTCGTGGGTTCTCATAGACCTTTGAATGCTTGGTCAACTGGAAACTGCCAAACGACATGGAACGGATGATTTTATTATTCTGCAAAATAAAATCCTTTGTTTCTCTTGCCTCTTCCCGCGTTTCTGTGGGAAATCCGAATATTAAAAAAAGATGAGTCCAGATTCCCGCATCTGCACAATATTTGCAGATTTTCAGGACATTTTCTTTTTTTATCCCCTTATCCATGCAACCCAGGATTCTTTCATTTGCGGATTCCAATCCAAAATATATCATCCTGCATCCGGCATTAGCAAGCTTACTACTCAGCTCCTTTGAAAATGCGGGCTCAAACCTTGAATCTGCAAGCCACGATATATCAAGGTCATTCTCATTTATTTTATCAGACAGGGCGCTGATCAGTTTCGGGGAAATCCCTTCATCCTGGAATGTAAAAAACCCGGTTCCATATTTACTTTTCAAGGCCTTGAGGTCATTATATAACAGCTCAACATTCCGTGGCCTGTATTTTCCTGAATAGCCATAGCTGTGGTCGCAAAAAGTGCATCTTCCCCAGTAACATCCCCTCGATGAGAGGATAGGCAGGATAAGTTCGGGAGATAAATACCTATCAAGCGGGAGACCATCAAAACAGGGAGTCGGCAGGGCGTTAATATCTTCTCCTTCAGGACTTATCCTGTTTACCTTAATATCATTCCCATCCTTATAAATCAGATTGGGAATATCCTCTATATCATCATACTCCCCAGCCAGGTATTTAATGAGGTAAAGCAGGGCGGTTTCGCCTTCATGCACTATCACGCTGTCAAAAATGGAGAAAAGTTCGTTATTCCCGCTTACCTCGCTGATAAGACGGGTGAAAACACTTCCCCCGATGTTTATATGGATATCCCCGTCAGCTTTTTTTATAAGGCTTGCAAGCGTCAGCCCTGGTATCAGCTGGCTGGTATTGATTATCGAAATGCCTATTAATCCCGGCTTATCGGCCAATAGTCCGGGGACAGTATTTTTTTCGAAATAGTCTATGAAAAGGTTCTCTTCCCTGTCATTTATAGCTGAGAGTATTTCTTTACTTGAACGGCACGAATATCGCATATCATAGGCATTGAAAGTCAGGTTCGAAGGATAGTATGCTGATGAGGCAAGCTTAAGTCCGAGCTTGAGTATCTTGAAGATGCCGAAATGTTCCTCAAACTCGTAAAAGTTTTCTTTGTTTCTCAGGCGTTTTTTTGCATTATCAATCTCTTCAAGGATATATTCGCCATAAAGTATTGAACTTCCCAGTGCATGGTACTGTTTCTGGTGTTGCGGCGGTAACTCATTTTTGGAGTCGAGTTCCCGGAATCTCGAATAAGCCTTCTCATAGAACGGAAGAAGGCCTTTTTTACTTAATATCTCATCATAAAAAGATACATTGATATCCACCTGTTCAACATCACAGCCATTGGCCTTTAAAAAAGCTGTCAGGGAAGGAAGGCTGAGATATGGCTGGGTGGGAATCCATTGCGGAGGGAATAATAGTTTCGTGAGCATGGTCTGGTGATGAATTAAGTACAATTACAATAAAACTTTTGGTATCATTGTGCTTTATCATGTTCATTCATTTCACATTCAATAAAACAGGCGATCATTGTGCGATAGACCTTCTCAACTATATCCGGGTCAATTTCACGTCCAGTGGCAAGGGTTCTTACTTTTACGATAACTTCCTCAACACGTTTTGGGGCCCTGACATCATCCGTGTTTTTCTTGAACCTCGCAGCCTGTTTCACGTAGCGACTCCTTTCTGATATCAGTCTGACTATCTCCCTGTCTATTGAGTCGATATTTTCCCTTACTTCACCTATACTTGTGCATTCAGTCATGATAATTTCCTTTTCGTGCAAATATAAACACATATGAACCCTTCTGAATATTCCACCCTGTCAATATAATCCTGCCTTCTAAAGCATACCCTCCATTATCCAGCCGGGTGTCGAATACTTCTCGCGGATTCCTGTTTCAACAATCATTTTCATTGTCCTGCGCCTCTATCTCATGTATATATTTCCCAAGCTCCCTGTGACTTTCCACAATCACATCCGCCTCCTTTAGCTTCTCTTTTTCAAGGTACGTAGGTATCGCTATGCATCGCAGCCCGGCATTCTTGGCTGCACGTATCCCCAGAGGTGCATTCTCAATAACAAGGCATTGTTCCCCTGATGTTCCAAGCCTCTCCATCGCTTTAAGGTAAGGTTCTGGTGAGGGCTTGCTCTCTTTGATATCATCTCCACTGATTATTACCTGGAAAGTATTGGGAAAGAAGGAGTCTATGATTTGATGCACAGTCCTATTGTTAGAACCCGAGACGACCGCAAGTTTGTATTTTGGAGCAAGCGAGCCGAGCAGTTCTTTTATACCATCGAAGGGTTTGACATGCTGTATCCTGCTGAATATTTCGGCTTTCTTACCGCTGAGTTCACGTACATCTTCTTCTTTTGGATTGCGGCCAAACCGCCTGAATATTATATCAATTAACTGCCTGTTATTTGAGCCTTCGAGTTCATAGATATCGTTCCTGGTTATAGTAATGCCTGCTGTTGCAAACGCCTGTTTCCATGCCTCGGCATGATCAGGCATCGAGTCCACAAGCACCCCGTCCATATCAAAGATTACCGCTTTCATCACTCTTATCTCTTCTTTTATTCCAGATAAGCGATGTGGGTATATTCACAATTATTTTTATAATAATGTGAAAGCCAATTTAAGCAGTATTTTTTATATAAAATATAATGTGAGGCGATAATTTGGAAAAAGAACAGTATCTGAAAATTGCTCTTGAGAAGCTTTCGACAGTATTTTCGGAAACCGGTGCAAAAGCTACCATTGATGTAATGGCTAAATTAAAACTTACATCGATAGCAGATGTCGATAAAAACCTGATAAATGAACTAAACTCAATTTTGTATAATAGAGTGAAAGTATTAAAAGGTGAAAACATGGCAGCGCAGTTCATTAAATCAATAAATGCTGCATGCGGGTGATAAAAATGAGCGAAATAATAAAATTTCTGATAGAACCGGCGACACAGGCAGTATTCTGGTTGATATGCGTTGTGTTCGCGTTCTTATTTGCAATTTATGTCAAAAAACTTAGTTTCGGTGATGATACAGGTGGAAAAGCATGGTTGATTATTGCAATAGGATTATTCCTGATAGGATTGAGGGTAAGCTTCAAACTAATATTCCCGAACTTTTCAGCAAGCTATGACCTGCAGGTAGCCAGGTATCTCCTGGGAATTGCAGGTTCAATAATCCTGCTGTATGGGTTCTTCAATTATTACAACGCTGTAAATAACATGTACAGGGGTGCATAGGTATGGCATGCAATCTTGGTCCAGACTTCCTTTGCAGCAGCATATCCAGCCTGCGCGTTGCTGAGGATGCAGTTGCGGCATTGATAATAGCAGTAATAATTTATCTCTTAATAAGCCTCGGATACCATACAATAAAACAGGGGCCCCTGATGAAAAGACTGCTGGTTTTCGCTCTGGGGTTCATACCCTTCTTCCTCTGGAAATTCTTCGGTGCATTCAGACGGGTCTTTCTTGATTCGACAAACCCGTTGAACGGAACGCTGAACGAGTTCGGAGAGGTCATGGAAGCGGTATCTGCATTGATTATCCTCGCAGCGCTGGTGTATATGTATACATTACTGAAACCTAAGAAGGTGACCTGATAGGCCCTTCTTTTATATTTTAACGAATTTAATTATTCAGATGCAGTTTTCGGTGCCAGTATATCCTCTGTGTATCTCTCAAGATAATCCACTTCCTTGATCTCAGTGTTATTGATTATCTCTTTTGCTATCTGCCTCTTTGACATCAACCATCTCTGGTTATATGTCAGCTCAGGCCCTATTTCAACTGTGACCGTCCCATCATTCACCTTGATCGAGAAGGCTCTGCCGATATACAGGCCAAGAAGGCCCTGTACCTTGGCTTCCGTATCATCGATCTTTTCTTTTATCTCATAATCGTATGTGACCGTTTGCCCGGCAAGGAACCTGTTAAAATCCACCTGCGCCATCCTGCCGATCACCCTTATTACAATTCCCGGCCTGCCATCGAGATCTACAGGCATACCAACCTGCGGTCTGTCCTTGAACCTTGTAATCGGTATGCTCTCGATAAGCTCCGGGTTCCTGTGACCAAAGGCTTTTTCAGGCGGGATAGTAACGCTGCCTTTGTATCCAACCTCTTTGCCTGCAAAATCTTCGTCCAGCCCGGCCACTGTATGGCCCGAGCCCACTATGATTACGTCTCCGCCATATTTCCCTTTTTCGTTATAGATATTGTTGGCTTTTGCGGTCTCTTCATCAGTAGTATCAAAAACACGGCCTTCATCGGTTTTTCCGGTGTATGAGACTTTAATAAAATCTCCTTTTGCGATGCTCATTATAGTCAATCCTTTTCGGCTCTCTCATGTATCAATGGTATAAAATACTTACTTAGAACAGGAGTAAGAATACCGCTTGGAACATCATACTTTTTGGGCTTATTCAGTCCGAGGATATTTAAAGCGATATCATAGTTGCTCTGGATTATCCTGCCCTTCTGGTTGAAAGGCTTCATTTTATCCAGCAGTGTGCTTAGGTCAATATCCCCGACTTTGATATCGAGTTGATGTAAAGTTTTATCATTTTTCAGGGCATCATAAATGAACGAATAATGCATAGGTGTACAGAATATCATAACAACCGCGTACTCCGACTGGGCGGTAAGAACCTTTAATCCTTCAAGGATGTTTGAGAACTTTATTTCATCCTCCCGGATCTTATAATCCAGGAATTTCTCGTATGCGGATATGAATTCCAGTGCCTTTTTCCTTAAATTTTTAACTATATAATTTCTGAGGTTGAATTTTAGCAATCCCTTGATGCGGATTATGAGTTCATTATAGAATTTTTCAGTTTCTTCATAGGAAACGGCCATATGCCTTGCCTGCATGGAGCTGTACCATAGCTGTTTTGGCAATTCGCGGAATGATGTAATCTCATTGATAACCTCTGACATATTTAATAAGAACTCGCCATCTTTATCAAGGATATTTTCATAGACAGGAATAAGCTCCTCCTTTGATTTAATATCCAGGCCATAAAAGATAACATTCAAAGGCAGGTGCTCTTTGCTCTCTATAAGTCTTATCTCTTTATCAATAATTCCTTTAATATAAATACAATAAATAGGATGAGAACTTTCCAGACCGGCTGATATTTGATAATAATCCGACCAGAACTCAAGAGGTGAAATCAATCTTTTGTTGTATTTGTTCTCAAGCTGCGTAAAATCAACCGGCATGTCCAGGAAAACCGCTCCGGGATCGATAGCATCAAGCAAACGCATGATCTCGCTGTGCACCTCATCCACACTGGCAAGGGCGTGTTTTGAATTCTCAGGAAAGAACCTCTCAAGCTTGAAAGGGTACTCAAGATGGTTATGAAGGGCTGGTTCATCAAGCCTGTTGAGCCAGTCCCTGATAGCGACATCATGGACATCAAATAAACTTATAATGGGCATCAGGAATAGCTCTGGCATCAATAAAAGATTGTCTTGCAATTATAAGTCAGTGATGGTCATGCCTTTGTTGTCAAGAGCTTTTTGCAGGGCGGTTTTCAGCTCTTTCCTTATATCGACCTGGGCAGACTCGTCAAGATAAAGAAGACCTTCCTTTATTTTTGTCTTATCAGGAGAGGGTTTCTGGAGTTCGGATATGGCGTTGATCAAAACGCTGGTGTCCAGTTTCTGTGATGCGCCTGTTATCATTACAAAGGAATCGCCCTGTTTTTCCATTCTGACCATATTTTCACCTTCACAGCTCTATGAGTCAATGCTACCGCATGGCTTATGTAATTTTTGTTAGCAAAAAAGAATTCGGGAAAGGGGAATCCCTCCCCGAACAACAATCCTTTACAGATTTATGGTGCGTTCAGCGGCCCGAAAACCGTCCACGCCGAATTACCCACAAGGTTGGTCGCCCTGACTCGATAATAATACGTTCTGGGACGTGCTGCATTCTGGCTGAAAGTTACTGTGCTTGGAGCCGGGACAATATTGGCGCCAACAGTAAACGAGGTCGCTCCATTGAAGTTGGGTTTAGTTGCTCTCTGTATCTGGAAATTATTTTCGTTGTTAGCGTTGTCTGTCCATGTCAGAGTGATACTATCCTGCGCATTATTGCCAGGTATCCTGGCAGCAGTACCTGTCAAACCTGACGGGGCCGCCGGCGCCGCGAACAAAACTGTAGCCGTATTCGAGGGAAGCGACGAACCCAGGGTATTACTTACTGCTGTAACGTAGTAGTCGTATGTATTACCCGCCACCAGTGCTGCTATCGCGTTGGTATTAGCAAAGGTCACTGTACCTCCAGTTGCTGTCCTTTGTGCTGCTGTTCTTGTAACCGTACCAATCTGGCTGAATGCCCCTCCATTGGTGGAGCGCCAGACTGCGAAGCGATTCTCATTGTTAGAACTGTCTGTCCATGTCAGCACGATCCTCAAAGGACCTCCGTTGATAGTCGCCTGCAGGTTAGTCGGAGCAACAACAGCCACGGGTGGTGTTGTTACTGTTGCCATGTCTGAAGGCGCTGAATCCGCGGACATTGTGGGGAAACCTGCTGTATTAGTGTCCCCGACAACATTGGTGGCAAGTACCCTGTAATTGTAAGTTGTGTTAGATACAACTGTGTTATCGACATAGGTCATCAGGGCACCAGTCCCCGGTCCTGTTGTGGAGAGTACTGTCGCTAATGTAATCCAGGCACTTGCGCTGATATTTCTCTGGACGATGAAACCGGTTTCACTTATGGAGTTGTCCGTCCAGTTCACAGTCACCTGATTAACATTCAGCGTGGCACTCTGGATAATAGGTGCATCAGGCGCTACCGCCAATGAAACATCATGCATCATGTCCATTTCTTCATGGCCCAGAAGGTGGCAATGATACACATACTCCCAGCCAAAGTTGACCACATTGTTCAGGACGGTGGCAGGATTTCCGCTAGCGTCCTTCCATCCCAAAGGTGGTGGTTTCAGAGGGAAATCCACAGGCATCGTCGGGTCAATAGGTCGAATGCTGTTGGGAACCTTGAAAGGCTGCGTTGGAGCGACCGGTCTTAATGCAATTATGGTATTCTGGAGAGGATTCACTCTGATTGTCTCTTTCCATCCAACTTCATTGAGATCGGCCTCCCTGATAGCATTGTCCCAGGCTACACGGTTGATCAATTGAGCGTTGAACAGATGGACGTGAATTGTATGGGTGTCAACACCGTTGTGGGTGATCATCCATATCTGAGTCCCATCCCCCAGCGATCCAAGGGGAGTCCCGTAAACTGAGTCCTTGATTATCTCAACTGGCGGGGATAGGTACGGGAATGGTATGAAACCCGGTATCCCGGGTTGAGTAAGTCCCAGCATGGCGCTCATCCTTCCATCATCTACTGAATAAGTTTCGCTTGCCTCATCCTGAATGGCCTTTGCATTGAACTGGATTGTCATGGGTGTACCCAGAGCGGTCAGGAAGGTCTTTGATACATCATTGATTCCAACGAATTTATCGTTCGGATAAACCTTATCGTACGCTGTTTCATAAGCCTTTTGCTGTACTATGATCTCATCCTGGGATACTTCAAAGACACCTCTTTTTCCTGCAGTCTTGGCAAATACTGCCTGAAGCGCGCCCAGATCGTATGAAGCGGCTGGAGTAGTATCGTTTACCTTTATCTGCATGACGGTGCGGGTGTTTGGCCCGTAGCCTGCAAGTGTTGAAGGTGCGCCCCCAGTGTCCCTCAGGTCAGGATTTCCTGTATAGTAATCATAGCGTGGATCGATTGCCGGGAAAGGCGCAGGAGCATCATTATAGAGAATGATTGTCTTTCCGGCAAATGCCGAGAAGTCAACGATCACGTCTGCTCGTTCTGCTGTTCCCAGGATGAGCGTGCCCTTGTTCACAACTCCCATATCGAAGTTTGTCTGGTCCATATTCCAGTCCACTGGCTGATTGGGCAGCACTACTGGCTCAGGCAGGAATCCGCCTTCGGTTCCTATCTGGATGAACGATGGGCCTGCTGTGGCTGGATCAGGCACACCGCCTTCCCTTCCATCTGTTGGCCAGTCTGCCGGGAGGCCTGCGGTTGCAACAGCCGGGACCATCTTTACTTCGGTCAGGGTTCTACCGTCCTGTGTGGTGACTGCAGAATCAGCCACATACATCTGGAGGTTCAGGAACCGGTCATTACCTGCATTTAAGATGCGGAACCTGTAAGCCTTAGGCTCAACCGTGAGGTTGGGATAAGCTGCACCATTGACGATGGGTGTATCCATGAAAGCTTCCATAGCAAAAGATGGATTAGGCACATCCGGGATAACAGTGTGCTCCGTGGGCCATAAGCTTGCGCTGCAATTTTCACCCGGTGTTGGCAGGCAGTAGGGGTTCGGTATTGGACCATTGATAATATCGGTGGGGGCAGGGTAGAACCACGGACTATAAAACCAGCGGCCGAAAGCGTTCATTCCACTCGGATCACTTGGATTCTCGTTTGGCATGTAGACATGTGGAAGCCATAGATCTCCGGTATTTACGCCTGTAATTTTCCCGGTTATTGGGTCTCGTGGTCCGGTTCCCCAGTTCCAGGTAGGATCCTGCTGGGCGATCGTGTTAGCGTCCACGAATGTCTTATCCTGGATGATAAGGGGAATTCCGACATCCGGAAGTACCTTTGCACCTGTGGGATTGACACCTGAGATATTTGTGCCAGCGATCATATCTTGTTCTACCTGGTCTGTCAGCAGGTAACCTGCTGCCTCACCTGCATAGACATTGAGACGTGTGATCCCAAATGAGTGATCGTGGTAAAACTGTAATCTCGCGCTTTGCTGGTTATTATAATAGAAGGTCAGCGATCCATTTCCAGGATTGTTCGTGGCCCCAGGAGTTCCAGCTGCCACAGGATTCCCGTTCGCATCATAGAACATATCTGGGACGTACTGGACGCTGACACCCTTCGGATAATCGGTTGTTTCCCCTGCAGGGGTGATCCACTGGTGGGGCGTGCCGTCGCTTATCCACGGGACAAAACCGCCGTGGAGATGCAGGGTGGCGCGGTTCTGAGTAAAATTGCCACTGATCGTGTTTCCAGGATTCGCAGGATCATCTATCATGAATGGTCCTGCTCCCATGATTGTCGTGTCCACGGGCAGGAAAAGGTCGCCGCCTGTACCAGTTGGAAGTTTATTTGTGAACTTAATGCGCACTGGTGTATCGCGCTTTGCGATGATCAGAGGACCAAGGTAATGGAACTTGCTTACATTCGGATCCACAGTATTGGTCTGCCTGTAACCGCGCAATGTGGTTGGCGGCAGGTCTGAATGCATTTGCTCGGTATATTGTCCAAGTTCAATCTCGTAGTAATCCGAGCCAGGATACGTTGTTGTATCTGGAATAGCTATGGGAATGTATTGTCCCAGATTGTTTGCCTGACCGGCATCCAAACCAGGAAGCGAATCAACGAATTTTCGTATGCCGCCAGTCAATACCGTGGTGCTGACATTGACAGTAGCTGCTATTGCATAATTGCGGTCTTGTGAATATATTGGGAATCCTGGATTAACGCCAAGAGTAATCGTGCTGCCATCGGCAGGCGGCGCTGGGGCGGGGTAGCTCAGGATGTCAGTTCCTGTACCCACATCAAGAGGAATACCCTGGCCGTAGAATCCGATCACGTCACCTGCCAGGACATTAAATGGTCCGACAGGGAAAGTCGCAATTTCCGATATGCCAGGTGTAGATGGAGTTGTTACAGTAAGCAGACTGCTGTTAAAGACTATTTGATACTGGTTTGGAGTACCTGTGGGGCGCAACACATATGCATAGAATATATTTCCCGCAGATGGGAATGGACTTGATCCGGCCGTTGCCTGATTCCATATCTGGAAATTCACAAGTGTGCCCTCTGGTAGAACTGCATTGGGAACTACTACTAATACAGGAGCAAGTTCACCTACTCCTACTGGATAGTCACTTGCATACGCCCGGTCATTCAACTGGTTCCCGACTGTAGTTGAAGTTGTGACAGTTGTGAAAGTCGGCATCGGGCTGTTAGCGTAATTCGGGAAAGGGCCATAATAATGTGGTAATCCCCCAGGGTCCATACCGGCGGGCAGGGCAGATATCCCTGCGGCTACAGATGCGCCAGCCTTTTTATAACGTTCTGCTGCAGCTTTTCTCTTAGCCGGGAGATCTCGTTTCTCTTTGAGACGCTCTGTTGCCTTTTTCTGATTATCTGCAACTGCTATTTTTTTCTGAGTATCAGGTGCATTTGCATTCGGATCCTTGCTGTCGACTACGCCGCTGTATGATGCATCGCTGACAGCACTTGCAGTACTGCCAACACTACTGTTCAACAACATTAATGAAAACAATATTCCGGCAGTTAGCAATATTCCAATAAATCCAAGTCTGGTATGGATTGTTCTCCTTGCTTTGTATTCACCTTTAGCTGATTTATATCTTGACTTCATATCATATATCCCTTCTTTTTTCCTAATCACATCGTGATGATTTTATCGAAATAGAAAACCAACCCTATCCCAATACAATCATCCTATCCCTATCAATCCATTACTATGAGGAAATCATAATAGTGAATGAATATCTCACATCTCTTCTTTCGTGGTTCAAGCTTTTATGGTCACTCCTGTTTTTGATCCAAAGATCCTAACTCCACATCACATCAGCAAAGTACTATTTTTCCTCTTCATATAAATAGATAACTGTTAATAATGATATTTACCAATGCATCAAGATTGCTGTAGAGCCAAATATTGAACTTATGAAAAAAACAAATTCATAATCCGAACTCCCCCAGCCCCTCCCTTGCCTGTTCCCTTTTTTCCTGATGCTCTTTCAGGAACTCCCTCATAAGTTCGGCAGCATATTTCTTGCAGTTGCCGCACACCCGCGTTCCCCCAACGCAATCCTTATAGACCTCCATGAGCTTGTTATCATCCTCGACAAGGTGGAAAAGCAATAATTCGTACACTGAACATTTATCGGGTTCGCCTCCGAGTTTGCTCTGCTCCTCAAGTGTCACCCTCCCGCCCGTCTTTGCGCGCATCACTTTCTTTGCGCCCTCTTCAGGCTTGTCCGTAAGCGCGATATAGCTTTCAGGAATACTGCTTGACATCTTGCCGCCCTGCAAACCGGTCATGAACTTGTGGTATGTAGAAGCAGGGGGAATGAAGGCATAGCCACCGTATTTTAATTCCGTTTCCCGAACAATGGATTCTACTTCATCAAAGCTTTGCTTGAAAACATCTACATGTTCTTCGTAGAGCTTGCCCCCTGTTCGCTTTGCTATTTCAGAAAGCGCTTCTTTCGGGGCTGCTTTTCCGCGCACGCTTATGAATGCTTTTCCTGCGCTTTCCCGCTTCTCCACAATGAACATATTCACCTTGTAGGCAAGCCCCCTTGTAAGCCTGATATGCGGGTCCTGGTCTGCGCCCACTGGAATCACAACCGGCTTCGGGCCCCCAAATTCTTCAAGCTGGGGCTGTAGTATATCCGCGCTCTGCGTCAGCGCACTTACCATATGTGCAATATTTGTCTCGCCATTGAAACCGTATATGGCGCTGAGTTCTGAAAAATTGGCTTTGGTGCCAAGTTCGAAAGCAAGGTCTTTCACATTCCCCGACTTTGACTGGAAATAAATATGCGCCCCGGGCTTAAGACCGAGGGCTATGGCGCTCAGGATATATTCGTTTATCCCGAACTCCCTGCATTCCTTCCAGCTCTTGCCCCTTACTGCATGCGCCTCCATATCGGCGATTGCAAGGAACGCATCCCCGCCCTGCTGCTGGTGCCAGATTATCTCCTCCATCACCATCTTGTGGCCAAGGTGGGCCCGGCCTGAGGGCATGAAACCGCTCATAGCAGCGAAGGGTTTGCCTGAAAGCATGGCAGAAAGCACGGATTCGTAGCTCCTGTGCCCGAAAATGACATGCCTTCGCATGTACCTGTGCGGATTTTTTATCTTCCCGAGAAGTTCATCGAACCTTGATATCCCGAATTCATCGAACAGCTTTGAGTAGTTATCTATTTTGACTGCGCCCCATGGGTCAAGTGTAGTCATCTGGTACTTAGAACTCTTGAAGATATGTAAAGATTATGTTTAAACAAAAGGGTTATAAGAGCCAATCACTATAAACCCCAATTCAATTATCATAATTAAACGAGGATTTTTATGAGCGAGAAAATCGGAATACTTGCACTCGGACATGGAAGCAAGCACCCGCATAATAAGGACGTGGTAACAGGGGTTGCTGACCTGATTGCGAAAAAATACAAGAACATGGTCGTAAGGACCGGTTTTATGAATATGAACACTCCCACTATGAAGGAAGGGCTTGATGCCTTCAAAGGTACGGGCGTCTCAACAATAGTTGCAGTACCTATTTTCTTGGCGCACGGCGTTCATACGATGGAAGACATCCCCCAGATACTCGGTATAAGCAGGAATTCACGGAAAACCACGATAAAGCTTGACGGAAAGGATGTAACGCTATTATATTCTGAGCCCCTCGGAGCCGATGAACTGGTTGCCGAACTGGCTTTCAAGAGGGCAAAAGAAGCCCTTTCGTCCAATTGATGCTGATAAAAAGCTCATCCAGGGTCGCAGTACTTGATCTTACCCACGGCGGCGCAATAATAGCCTGCAAACTGGCAAAGCTTGCAGAATCGGCAGCAGGCGTCGATGTGTACGGGACTCTTGGCCCCGAAGAACTGGCTGCCCTTGAAAACGATGGAATAAAAGTCTCCCGCGACCCCCTGAAAGCTTCGGATTTTGATATCATAGTCGCTCCTGTGCATCTTGATCCCGGTTATCCCACGCTCAAAGAGGCAATAGATAATAAATTACCTGTTTTATCACATCATGCGGCAGTCGGGCAGATACTATCCGTGTATGACCTGAAAGGCAAAACCATAATCGAAATAACAGGCACAAAAGCGAAAACAAGCACTGCCACTCTTTTAGCGGATATCCTTTCAAGGCAAAAAAGAGTGGTTTCGCATACAAGCCGCGGTGTGGAGGATTGGGGTACAGGAAAAACGATAAAAAAAGGTTTGAGCATAACACCTGCAAGCATCCTGCCTGCGCTGGATGCTGTCATAGAGGCGCGGATCGAGCCTGATATCCTGGTTTTTGAGATATCGCTTGGCGGAACAGGTCACGCTGATATCGGTGTCATAACTACGATCGCCAATGACTACAAAATCGCAAACAACACAAAGATGGCAAGCGAGGCAAAGCGCCAGATGATACTCGATGCGAAACCCACAAGTTCCCTTGTGATAAACAACGACGCTTTAAGATACTTCGGCGCATGCAGGAGGGATATCAAGCTCATTTCATTTACCGATTCTGTTAACGCCTCATGCAATGTCTATTATGAGGACATCAGCAGTGAAGGGGGAACGATTGCTTATTATCTTGGCAGGAAAAAGGGCAGGATTATCATCAGGGAAAACCCGGATTACGACATAACCTCTTATAAAACAGCGTTCGTGTGCGCAACTGCGATTGCCCTGGCGATGGATATTGATGGTGAAACCATAGAGCGTGCAATCGGAGGTTTCAGGGGGGCCCAAGGGCGCATGAGAAAAATATCGTTTGAAGGAAGAACGCTAATAGACAATTCAAACTCAGGGCTGGATATAAGGACTGCGGAAAAGGCGCTTGAATTTTCAAAGAGGCAGGGCGAACGGATAGTCATGGTGCTCGGGGAAGAGGCAAAAGAGGTATGTGAAGGGCTTCCGCCGGCCGAGGTAAAAAGGTTCATCGAAAAACACAGGGATGAACTTTCGGCCCTGGTGCTTGTGGGTGAAAGGATGCGGCCGCTTGTTTCGGATGATATTTATTATGCAGGGGATTTACAGAAAGGGCTTGAGCTTGCAAAAGAATTAACACGTAAAAACGACATTATCCTGTCCTGTGTGAAGTGTTTTAGATGAACAGTGAACTTCAAAGACCCATAAGACCGGCAAAAATTACAGACGGCATGACAGTGAGCCAGCTTACGGACTCATTAAAGGACTGCGCCTTCGGGGCAGGCAGGCTCTGGGAGGCCGTGGACATATACAGGGAAATGGTAAGCGACAGGGAATGCACAAAGTTCTTCGGGCTTGCGGGAGCCATGGTGCCAGCAGGTATGAGACAGATAGTGAGCGACCTTATAAGGGATAGGGAAATAGATATCCTCGTCACAACGGGAGCAAATCTCGTTCACGATATCATCGAATCCCTGGGGCTCCACCATTACAAAGGTACTGATGCTACCGATGATGTGGAATTAAAACATAATTCCATAAACCGCATCTATGATGTATTCCTGCCTGAGGAGCATTTTTCAAGGCTTGAGGAAACGCTCCAGCCCATGTTCAGGGAGCTTCCGCAGAAGCTTTCGATCAGCGGGTTTCTCGCACATATCGGAGGAAAACTTGAAGATGAGAACTCCATTCTCAGGAGCGCATACGATATGGGCGTGCCGGTATATTGCCCTGCTATCCAGGATTCGATAATAGGTCTCCAGGCATGGTTATACAAACAGGCAAAGCCGCTGGAAGTGGATGTCTTTTCTGATATGAAGGGGCTGATCGACCGCTGTTACGAAGCAAAAAGAGCAGGCGTACTGATAGTAGGCGGAGGCGTGCCAAAGAACTTCATCCTGCAATCCATGCTCGTTACCCCGAAATCCTTTGATTATGCGATACAGCTCACGCTGGACAGGCCTGAGACCGGGGGTCTGTCAGGAGCCACGCTTGACGAGGCGCGGTCGTGGGGAAAAGTCGGAGAGAACGCAAGGTCGGTCACGGTGTACTCGGATGCAACAATAACGCTGCCGATAATTATTGCTGCGGCAAAAAGTGGCCAGACTAAATCCTTTTAATCCCCACCCTTCCATTATTCCAGGCAAATCCAAGACCGAGATTTTCAAGATAGCGTGATGCATGACCTTTCCCATGAAGCAATACCTCTGAAAGGTCAGATACCTCGTCGATATCCGTACTGAGATTAAAAGAGTCAAAGGTTTCTATATCAAGGCCGTTCTTTAATGCGATATCCCTGTGTTTTAAGAAGCTTGAGCCATAATAGTCCACGTGGAATCTTGAAGGGTCGCGGATGAACAGGGCATTCGTTCCGCCCATCCTTCCCGGCGCTATAACAATATCAGCAGAGGAGGAGGTGATATCCCTGATGTTGCCTGCTGAGACAAGCGGGATGTCTGCCATAATTATCAAAACAGGTTCATTTATTGAATGAGAGGTCATTTTCTTAAGATACTCGTTCAGGGCTTCGTTCAACCCTTTATCTGTCAAAACGATATTAGCACCACCGGTTTCAATAATAGAAGTGGACAGGATATCAATCACTTTAAAACAGCCTGAACCCAGCAATGCCTCTGTAACGTCATTGAGCATTGCCATCGCAAGCTCTTCACGCTCTTTCTCGGATAGAAGCGGGGATAGTCTGGATTTTGCATTGGTCTTTTTAAATGGGATAACCGCCCTCATAGGCCTTAAAAACAGGGTTCACCAATAAAAAGCTTTGGAAAATAATAAAGCCTATTAACTCCTACGACATTAGCGAGGCATTACAATGAAAGAAATACTCGAGATACTGGAGAACAACCCTAAAATCAAACCTGAAGAAATCTCAACTATGACCGGAATGACACAAGCCGCTGTAGCCTCAAAGATTAAAGAGATGGAAAAAAAAGGGATAATCAGGAAATACAAGACAGTGATCGACTGGGAAAAAGCAGGTGAGGAGTATGTATATGCTATTATCGAGGTCAAGGTTGCGCTGCGGGACAGGAAAGGTTATGATTCTATCGCCGAGCGGGTCGCAAAGTTTCCCGAGGTTAGATCAGTACGCCTTATTTCAGGTGACCATGACCTGTCGCTTACTGTGCGTGGAACATCAATGAAAGAGGTTGCTTTTTTTGTGGCCGAAAAAATTGCCCCCCTTGAACAGGTACAGGGGACAGTAACGCATTTTGTGCTGCGCACATATAAAGAAGACGGAGAGATATTATTTGAAAAAGAACGTTCAGAACGCCTTGCTGTATCGCCGTGAAGGTATGGCGGGGAAGTTCGTAGCTGAAAAAGTCAGGAACATCCCCCCTTCAGGGATAAGGAAGTTCTTTGATCTTGTGCTTGAAATGGACGGCGTTATCTCCCTCGGTGTAGGGGAACCTGATTTTATCACTCCCTGGCACATAAGGGAGGCATGCATATACTCGCTTGAGAAAGGATTTACTTCATATACCTCAAACCTGGGCCTGCTGGAACTGAGGGAACTGATATCAAAGTGTTTCAGGAAAGATTATTGTGTGGAATATAATCCCAAAAACGAGGTACTTATTACTACAGGCGTAAGCGAAGCGGCAGACCTCGCTTTCAGGGCTATAATAAATCCGGGTGACGAAGTGATTGTCCCTGAGCCTTCCTATGTTTCATATAAGCCGAGCGTTTCCCTGGCAGGGGGAGAACCGGTCCCGCTTGCCACCACTCTTGAGAATGAATTCAGGGTGACGGCGGATGATATTGAAAAGAGCATCACTGATAAGACAAAAGCGCTGGTGCTAAGCTACCCTAATAATCCCACCGGTGCGGTAATGGGGAAAAATAATCTTGAGGAGATTGCAGACGTTGTCAATGAATACGACCTCGCGGTAATATCTGACGAGGTATACTGCAAATTAACGTATAACGGGAACCACACCTGTTTTTCATCGATATCAGGTATGAGAGAGAGAACCATCGTATTGAACGGTTTTTCCAAATCACACGCAATGACAGGACTGCGCATTGGTTATGCAGCCGGAAGTGAGGAAATAATAGGTGCGATGACGAAAGTCCACCAGTACGCCATGCTCTGCGCTCCGATTACGGCCCAGATGGGGGCGATAGAGGCCATGAAGAACGGGGATGGGGAAATGAAAAAGATGGTAAGGGAGTACGACCGGAGGCGCCGTCTTATTGTGGACGGCCTGAACAGGCTTGGGCTTGATTGCTTTGAGCCAAAAGGGGCTTTCTATGCATTCCCGAGCGTCAAATCAACGGGCATGACCTCAGAAGAGTTTGCAGGCAGGCTTTTGAAAGAGCAAAAAGTGGCAGCCGTCCCGGGCGATGTGTTCGGGGATTGCGGCGCAGGGCATCTGCGGTGTTCTTATGCGACCTCGCGCGAAGAACTGGTTGAAGCTCTGGGGCGCATCGAAGCGTTCCTTGATACTCTTTAAGGCTTCCCAAGGTCGTTGGGGTGAGCCAGCAGGTCGTTAATATAGATATTTTTGCCTGTCCTTGTCATATACAGGCGAACCCACCACACTGTCACAAGAGGTTGTAAAACAAAAAGATTGATGAACAGGCTTACGAAAGGCCATATTATGTTTATGATGGGAATAAATCCCATGAACATGTCAATAAACCATAAAACCATGACAATGGCAATTACTATCAGGAAAAGGAGGATTACGTCAACCCAGTTCTTTTTGAAAAATCCATAGCCGGCAGCTATGCTTTCGATAGGACCAAGCTTATCCACAACGAGAGCGAACCTGACAGGGGACAGTATGATACTCAGGATTAATAAATATACCATCCATACTATGAACCCGCCTAACAGCAAAAAAAGAGCCCCGGTATTTTGAGGGGAAAAGTTTTCAGGGGAAAAAATACGGCTGAAATCTACCTGCATTGCCCCGGGAACCAGGAACACAAGGCCCGCAAGGGAAAGCAATCCAAGAAGGATCTCGGCAAGGAACAGGTTCACAACATTATCTTTTCCTGCTTCCATCAGAGCTGAGATACTGGTTTTCCCGGTTTCCGTAGCCTGTTTTGCCATCCCGATAGCTCCTGCCATGAAGAACGTGCCGACGAACAGGGTTATCAGAATAATTATTAATACCATAAAACCGATTTCCAGTATATGCTGGGTTATAAACGGGATTATTGTGGCGAAAAAATCTTCAGGTCTTGTGTTTTTTGAGAGGGAGCCAAGAGATGAACCGAGGATGAGGAAAAAGCCGAATGCAACCATTATAACAAACATAAGGCCGGTAACGAACAGATTTAGAATAAAAGGAATGCTGAGGTTAAGGTTCTTTGTATAGGTTCCAATGCCATTGCTAATGATTTTTCCGATATCTTCCACCATGTTGATCACCCTGTTTCGATTATCTTATTTACCTGATTATATTTTAATTTAATCCCTCACTTGCTCAAAAATATAAGATTCAACCGACAGGTTTAATATTCATGGCAAACTAAAATTTGGTTAAGTGGGTAAATCTGGGTTTGTTCACATTGGGGCTTTATGTTTTCCATAAAGCCAAAAAGATTTATCGATAATAATTAGATCGGGTAGATTTAAAAATCGGGTAGGTTTAAAAAATTAAAGGGGGCAATTATGAAAAGAGAAGCTATAGCTGTCGGAATAGGAATATTTGTAATACTGCTGGCGCTGGCAGTAACCGGAAGCGCGCAGCCCGGATATGGGGGCACCTGTTCATTCTGTCATTCGGGATTTCCATCCCCGCTTACAGAAACAGGCGCTTATTTTAAGGAGATTCATAAGTTTAATGGCACTGCAGTACCGGCTACAACCGCAAGCTGCACTACATGCCATGTAAATCCGCCAACTACAAATCTGAATTTAACTTCTGTTGGTCAAAATTACAGCAACTCTCACAGGTACAATGAAACCATGCTTGCATCTGCTGGGCTTGCACAGCCTGCATGTTACAACTGCCATGTGGATGTTAATGAAAGTAATTTCGCCTTTCTAACAGGCACTCCAACTTATCTTAAATCTGGTTTCTGTGCGAACTGCCATAAAGAGAAGTATGATAACTGGACCGGCACAATGCACCGGGTTATGCTAACGGACAATACCACCGCCAAATTGATGGATCTTCCAACCCCTCCGGGTTTTAACTGGGAGAATATGACTTATGTAATAGTGGGCAAGCCGGAACTGAGATACTTGAACGGGTCAGGATATTTGTTCAAGAGCTACCTCGCAGAGAACCAGACATTTGCAGATCTTACGCCCAGACAGTACACCTGTGGAGGCTGCCATACTACAGGTTACAACGCAAGTGGTAACCAGAGCGGATTACCAGGCATAGTAGGAACATGGAGCGAGCCGGGGATCGCCTGTGAAAGATGCCACGGGCCCGCAGGCAACGGGCACCAGGTAAAAGTTGATGTCTCAGAACAGCTATGCCTCCAGTGCCATAATGGATCAACAAGGCAGGGGACCTGGATTTCAAGTGCGCATTCGCCTCCTCTTAAGGCACCAGCGAGTTGCCTGAGATGCCATTCGCCTTTCGATTATGCCAAGAACAGGACTGTAACAGGTGCGACAGCACTCAATGTGGTGTGTGCAAGCTGTCACGATTCTCACAATACATCTGATAACCAGTACAGGATGTTATTCTCTCCAGGCGGTTTCAACGCTTCTGCAATGGCGGAAGTAAAAGATGCAAAGAACAGCCTGTTTAATTCAAGTGCCAGCAGGGCGGCAGGTAAAGATATCTATGATACGCTTACTACGCCTGCGCTGATATACGACAGGGACGAAAGCTATCCCGGGCCAATCAATGTGACAGGTCCCATTTCGGAAGTGCTATGCTCTAAATGTCACTATGAACATGGGTTGGCCCACGTAGGTGGGGTCAATCTTACCCATGCCAGGCTTGTGTATCCATCATTGGGTCTGCCGCCAGCTACATGCACAGACTGCCACATGGCGGGTGTTCAGAAGAATCATTCCTTCAATGTAATGGATGAGAGAAATTTCCCATCCAGGACATGCTCCCGAGGCAATCAGTGCCACGTCACGAGCGACCAGAACCTGAATGAAAGTGCTCATTCAGTAGTACCTCAGGTAAGGGAATGGAAAGAGAGCGGCCATAATAATTCCGCATTTGGAATAGACCATAACAGGAGTTCCTGCGCAAGATGCCATTCTCCGATTAACTGGAATCCACTGAACTCGACAGAAATCATCGCACCTGAAGACTATAAAGGTGTTACCTGCGCCATATGCCATAATATCCATGACATGGGCGACTGGCTGAAAAAGACAGGTAAGCCTTATGCATGGTACAACCGGGATGCATATAACCGGACAACCCATTTCAGGGCGAACTATACAATGATGGCGACTACAACTGAACTATGCACCAATTGTCACCAGAACAGGCCAGAGTATTCAGTACCAGGCTGGGGATCTCGCGGGCCGCACGGTGCTGTAGTACCTCATGTCTCTACCCAGAAAGAGATGTTCAATGGATCGTTTAAGGATAGTTCCATGAAGTTCGAATGTGCTAACTGCCATATGTATAACAAGACAACCGATCCGGCAAATACGACAGAGCCCGTACTGCCCGACAGCCAGAAAGTGACAGGGCATACATTCAGGATGAATGTATCCGGGCTCCAGGGCGAGACTGCATGTTCAGGCTGCCATACAGGTGAAATGAACCTGAGCGGACTGATCGATAAAATCCAGGCGGAAACTAAGACAAAGTGGAACGCCACAAACGCGACGGTTGAAAATGCGTGGGCAACTTACAATGCCTTTACAGGCGAAAAGAACTCCAGTGGAAATATGCTTGCAGAAGCATACTTTAAACTCTATGAGGTCTCAAACGACGGAAGCTGGGGCATACATAATCCGGCAAAGGCAAGGGAATTGCTCAATGACTCGTCACGGCTTGCAAATGAAGCAGTTTTAGCTCTCGGGCCGGCAGGAGCGGCAAGACCGAATATAACAAGCTTTGACCCGTCTTCCCTGACAGTGACTGACAATATCGGAGCCTCACGAACATTCAGCATTACAGCCAACCAGACAGTGAATGTAACATGGTATATCAATGGTACGATAGTACAGGACACCGATAAGAGCGTGACAGAAGCAAGTTATACGAACACAAGTGCAGCCCCTGGCACATGGAACGTAACTGCTGTTGCTCAGAATGCTAACGGCAGCGACATGCATAAATGGGACTGGATTGTGAAGAAGGAGGTTACAGCTGCCAGCATATCAGGATTCAAGGTTAAAGACTCCAACAGGAACGGAAAATGGGATGAAGGTGAGGTCGGTCTGCCAGGCTGGACAATAGAGATCAGGGGCATTGATGCAATGACCAGGCGCTTCAGCGAAGAAACCACCACTGATGATTCGGGCTTCTATGAGTTCAATGAACTTCCTGAAGGCAGGTATCTTGTTCAGGAAAAGAACATGCAAGGCTACGTACCTTCCAGTTCGCCGGTCAGGATTGTAAACCTGAAAAAAGGTGAAAAATCAATGGACAATAACTTCACCAACTGGCTGGTGAAGGATTTAATAGACGAACTATTGAGGAGATGAGCAAAAAAAGGAGCGTGACCCGTCAAAAAATTATGGTAGAGTGCCCTGGAGAGAGCAGGGACAAAACAATTTGTCCCTGTTTATTTTTTTATCCATAGGAATATACAATCGGGATCACATACCCTATCAATACACTGTAACGCTTTTTACGCCTTCTATCCTTGTGAGCGTATTCACAAGTTCGCCACTCATCCTGCCTTCTGTTATTATAGTAAGTTTTGGATTTTCAGTGAGGTAGGGGTCATCTGAAACCGCCTGCCTGATAGTGATACCATGTTCTGCTACGGTCGTTGCAACAGCTCCCAGGAGCCCCTTGCGGGCTGCATCATCGGGTGTTATGATGATGACCCCGAGGCCAAGATATGATGCCACATCCCTGAGGAATGGTATGGTACGGACGTTCCTGAATATCTGCATAAGCTTTGAATCCTTCAGGATGGTCTCACATGTGGCATCGACCACTCTCCTGTCCACGCCTATTTCATTTGCTATCTGGGTATGCGCGATTTCGATCTTGCCCGAAACTACCCTGCCCTCGTCGTTTATCTGGAATCCTCTTTCTAAGAGCAGCCTGATCACTTTTTCCTGCGCCGGATGGTTCCTGAATTTTTCCTGGATTACACTCCACATTAATTCGTATTATTGTTGCATTTAATACAAATGTTTTATTGTACTTTTCGGCTTGCTCTCAGGAACTTCCTCTTCCATATCCTTCCATGGCGGAAGGATACGGGTTACAACTACCAGGATCACAAACGGGATCGCCAGTATTATAATTGCAGGCAGGACGCCTTCCTGGCTGAAGAAAACAGGCTCATATGTGAGGGTGCCGCTTAAGCTCTTGGATATTTCCTGCCCTCCGATTACCACATTCCAGCGCATGGCGAACACGCCTATGACCACAAAAATGGAAGATACCGAGATCATGATCATTTTGAGGGTTTCACGGTTTTTCATGATACCAACCAGCAGGAGTAGTATGAACGGGATCAAGATACCCAGCGTCAGCTGCACGCCATAAAAAGTAAATGCGATTTTATCTGAGAGCAGCCTGTTAATTATCTCTATATCCTCAAGAGATTCATATTTCATGCTGACTATCTCAAGAAGTTCAAGTGCTACGTCCAGAATAAGGAAAATCCACAGATAGTGGGCCAGTGAATGGAGACATTTGTGATCGATAGCACGTTTCCGGAGTTTCATCGATGCGATATACAACAGGATCAAAAGCGCTATGCCTGATACAATGGCAGACATCAGGAATATGAGGGGCATAAGAGGTGTGGACCACCAGGGATTGGCCTTGATCCCACCGAATATGAAGCCAACATAACCGTGCAGGAAAGCCGCTGACGGGATACCTATGATTGCAAGTTTTTTTGCAAGTTTCTCATCCTCATGAAGAGCTTTTTCTGAAATATCGTATGAAAAGAGGGCCAGCCCTGAATATAAGAGCTTTTTCCATCCCTGGGAGTTAAGGGCTGTTTTCACGATGTCCTCTCTGAATGACAACCATATCTCAAGCACTACTACGATCAGGTAGAATGAATAGATATAGCCGAATCCCGACATTGCAGATGTAAGATGCGGCGTGAACATGATCTCAATGCCCCTCTCAGGATGACCAAGATGCGTGAGCAGCGGCATCGTAGCAACAAGCAGGAAAGATAAAGCTGTAAGAAGAGCGAATCTTGCGACAGGTTTGATCTCCTTTTTGCCGAAAACATGATACAAAGATGATGCAATGAAAGCCCCTGCAACAAGCCCCGTAATATACGGATATAAAACTATCAGGACACTCCACTGTATTTCGGCTTCGTTGGGATACACATATCCCCAGATTAAATTCTCTACCATCATCTCACTTCCCTGTCCAGACCTACATAATATACCTTGGGTTTTGTTCCCAGGTCAGGCTTGAGTACATTGATTCTTTCTTTATCCAGAAGTTTATTGACATCACTGGCAGGGTCTTTCAGGTCCCCGAATACCCTTGCTCCAACCGGGCATGCCTGGACGCACGCAGGCAAAAGGCCTTTTGTTATCCTGTGGTAACACCAGGTACATTTATCTGCTGTCCCCTTTTCTTTATTGAAGTACCGAGCGCCATAAGGGCAGCCCTGGATGCAATATCTGCAACCGATACAGTAATCATAATCCACAAGAACTACGCCATCGTTTGTGGCATATGTGGCCCCTACGGGGCAGACCTGAACGCATGGGGGATTGTCACAATGATTGCATATTTTAGGTACATAAAATGCTTTCTTGAGTTCTTCTGCCGGGATGTCATCAGTAAAACCATCGATACTTCCATTGGGTGAATCTATTTTCACTTCTCCTTCTTTCAATACCCTGTACCTCTCGACCCATGTCCTGTAAACAGGCTCATCAAAAGGAACATCATTCTCAAGTTTGCAGGCATTCGCGCACCTGCCACATCCGATACATTTGCGGGTATCAATGACGTATCCCCAGTAATGTTCGTTCCAGTCATAATCTCCTGTGGAGGAAGGCTCTGCTGCAATACTGTTTGAAATAATGGATTCAACAATAGTAGCACCTGCCGCAGCCCCGATAACGATTCTGCATCCGATTTTAGTGAATTCTCGCCTTGATATGTTCATTTTTCCTCCGGTCTATACAAACCACGGCTTATGCGGGTTATGGCAGTATGCGCATTTCAGGTTTTCACCATGGGATTCCGGGTCTATCTGCGGAAAACTTGAAGGCCTGGCTACCATTTTATAGTGGCATTTGCCGCAGAATTCTCTTGAATCGTTTGCCGGTGACGGCATTATCCTTACGTTGCTGACATGTTTTTCAGACGGGCCATGGCAGGTCTCACAATTTACTGTTTTATGTCTTGAGTCAGCCCATATCGAATAAAGTGTCTTATGACAATTTTCATCCCCGCAACTCTGTGAACCCGCGTATTCAACAGTAAAATTCCGGTTTTCATATACTGAATCCCCCCTGTACGCACCATATTGCCCGTAAGAGTCGGGTACGACCAGGGATCTTATAAAAATAAAACCAACTATTACGACTCCTAATAAAAATATCGCTCTTTTCAAATGCGGCTGCATGATTTTCTCACGTTATCCTATTTCTTTCTCACTACATACAATGCTGCATACGATGCTGCCAGCAATGATATTATCCCTGCTATGGCGATAAATCCGGGTGTTGTCGGAACCTGTGTTTTAGTTGGAGGAGGGGTTGGTCCTACGATATCTTCCGCTTTTTTCACTTCCCTGTTGGCGCTGTCCAGTTCATCTTCGAAATGTGTAAGATTGAATTCATGCCACAGGACTGCCAGGTTGCCTACTGTTTTTAGTGCATTATCCGTGTGCTCCTGCGCCTGTGTTACATCAGTTCCGTTCTTTTTTGCCCAGAAGATATCCTGCCTTGTATTGTCAATATCAAATTTCAATTTATTAACTTTTCCAAGAAGATACTCGGCCTGGAGCGGTATATCGTATGGTGCAACCTTTTTATAGACTGAATGGCATGTACTGCAGAAATTCCTGAACTCTTCGGGATTAAGTACTGAGAAAATGTGAGGGGCATGGCAGGTGGTGCATGTCGGGGCAAGTTTCGATGCTTCAAGCTTCTTGTAATGTTTGCTGTTTTCAAAACTTGTAAGCTCATTCGGATGGCATGTACCGCATGTTTTCGGCACATTAGTATAATAAACAGGACTTGAAGGGTCGTTATTATTTATTATGCTTGCATGGGCTTTTTCCTTGGTTGCCTGGTTCGGGTCACCGCCATGACATTTATCACATGTTATTCCTTTGATCCCATGGCCTGATTCAGACCACTGCTGGTAATTCGATGTTGCAAGCTGTCTTACCCTGTCTTCATGGCATTCAAGTGAGCAGCTTACATTTTTTTCAAGATGCCTCATTCTTATCTGGTTGAACTGCTTCTGGACCTCAAGAAAAGGAGATAATGTTTTATGACAATCGATACATGAGTTTTCAGCTACTGCCTGCGGGATAAAAAATAAGATAAACCCAATTAAAGCAAAAAATATAATACTACTAAACGTCTTCAATTTCATTTTTATTATCCTTCCGTTTTTAATATGAGTCGTATATCATTATACGTTTTTAAAGTTATCCGTTTTTTGATTCTCACAATCTATTTTTTATATATATATCTTTCCTTTTGGTTTTTCCTATAGATTGTAAGGATAATAAGAATCAAAAAAATCAAAAGACGTAAAAATCAAGAGAACTTATTATATTATGGATTTATAAAATGGCATTCAAGGGAAGACCTAATGTGAGATCTCTCCCTTTTTTTCAATTGGATTTCCCTGGGTTGGTTCAGCTTTTACATCAGGCACTTGCTGTACCGGCACCATAGTTTCCTTAATCTCCATTTTTGCGGCAGGCACTTCCTGCACTGGCATTATGGCCCCCGTAGCATCTAATTTCACGGTTGCTGCCTCAATCAGTTCTTTTGTAGCCTCGTCTGGTGAAATCACAGGTTCTTTTTTAACCGCCTTCTTCTTTCTCCTGGTTTTTTTCTCAGGCGTTATTTCACTCAGTTCTTTTATAACCCCCTGCGCCACAATTTCGGGTTCAACTTTAGCTGCCTTCTTTTTTCTGCTGGTTTTTTTCACAGGCAGAGCTTCGGTCAGTTCTTTCATGACCCCTTCAGGAGCAATCTCAGGAACTTTTTTTGCAATTTTCTTCTTTTTGCCTGTTTTATTCACTGGTACAACTCTTCTGATTTCCTGGATATCATCTTCTAATTTAATATCCTGTGCTTCTATTTTTGGTACTGCGCCAAGACCGGATGTCCTTGCAGGCACGGCATCACGGGGCTTCAAATCAAACCTTTCAGGTTTGAACTCTTCGGGTTTGAGGTCAGCAATCCCTTTAAGGTCAGAATGTTCCACTTTTTTCGGTTCACTTGTCTTCCCGGCTTTTCTTAACTCCAAGAATAAATAAACTGCAATTATAATCAAAATAAAGTTGGCAATTAAAAGTAATAATTCTCTTGGTGTCAGTTCCATAAAATCTCCTTCTTTAACCGCGTGATTATCATAATGATGTTATAATACTTAATGTTTTTGATGTAATCGAATTAAAGCAGGTAAAAAAATCCCGGACTTATCAAAATTATTTATAATTTTACCTGTCGGCCGCACTCATCTCTTCGATAAACCCCAAAATCGCTCATCTTTAATATATCGCCTGAAAACACCGGGCCGTCTTTGCATACGCGCAGGCCATCGATACAACATGCTCCGCATACTCCCAGGCCGCATTTGATATAGCGGTGGAGGCTGAACTGGGCATTTGCAGGGACAACCATATCCAGGACTCTTTTCATCATAATCTCAGGTCCGCAGCAGTATATCTGGCTGTAATTTTTTATCCCGGCGAGAAGTTGTGTCACGTATCCATGTTTTCCTTCTGTGCCGTCGTCCGTGGCGACCAATAATTTCCCTGCGGCTTCAAACCTCTCGCTGAAAAGCAATTCTCCCTTTGTTTTTGCACCCAGCAACGTCGTGACCGCGATATCCGAAAGACTGGCTTTTTCTGCAAATGGTGCCAGGGGAGCAGCGCCGACCCCGCCTGCAACCAGCAAAATATGCTCACTCCTCAATTCAAATCCATTCCCAAAAGGCCCCCTGATGCCAAACGAGTCACATTCCTCGAGTTCAAATAATGCCGTGGTAGCGGGCCCGACTTTCTGTACCGTGATAGCATTCTCATATGAAAGAGCCATCGGGATCTCATCCACTCCGCGTACCCATACCATAACGAACTGGCCGGGGATAGACTCAAAAGAAGTGTCAAAAAAGAAAGTCCTGGTAGTAGGGGTCTCATCCACGATTTTTGTTATCACTGCATTAACAGGTTTCATACTTCGTGCGCCATCCCGTATATCTCATCAAGCGTCCATTCTTTCTCTTCCAGGAAGGCTTCCATACATGAGGAAATTTCACTGAAAATATTAATGTTGTTCCCGACCGCAGAACCTATTTCCACCGCCCTTGCGCCTGCCATAATAAATTCGATTGCGTCCTTCCAGTCCGAAATGCCGCCCACGCCGATCACAGGTATGTCCAGCACATCATACAGGTCATATACGCATTTTATAGCAACAGGTTTTATGGCCCGCCCTGAGAGGCCACCGAATTTATTGCCAAGTATGGGATAGCCGCTTTCGATGTCAATAGCCATACCCCGTATTGTGTTGATCGCAACGACGGCATCCGCACCTCCGCGCTGGGCCGCAAGGCCTATGCTCTTTATATCCGTGACATTGGGTGTGAGTTTCACCCAGACCGGAACTTTTGTGGAACTTTTCACAGCTCTGGTAACATCTTCCACAATATCGGGGTCTGTTCCGATCTCTGCGCCATATCCGTGGGCATGGGGACAGCTCACGTTCAGCTCAAAAGCATCAGCCTGAAGTGCGCCTGCGATTTCTGAAAAATCAAGGGAACAGCCGCCGAAGATGCTTGCGATGACTGGCACGCCCCCCTTTTTTGCCTCGTCGATCTCATCCTGGAAATTTTTATATGACGGGTTGGGGAGACCCATGGCATTCAGGTAGCCGCAGTCCACTTCTATCATGCTTGGGTTGCTGTGGCCCGCTTTTGGCTCAATACCGACGGATTTTGTAACAACAGCACCTGCCCCGCTTTCTGCAATCCTCTTAAGGGACTCCCCCGTTGTGCCCATTATACCTGCTGCAAGCATGATAGGGTTTCTTAGTTCCAGTCCTGCCAGGGTTAGTGAAAGCATTATAGATTCATCATGTATGGTTAATACTTAGTTTTTTTGTTTAAAAAAAGGAGAATATGTGATGTGAGTCCACATCACGCCAGATTTACTGGCCTTCCATGAACGGGCTCTTGACACCTGTCAGGACCGCCATTACACGTACCCTGCCTGTGAGCTGGTCATCAACTTTTGCGCCCCAGATAACTCTCTTTGTATTCGGGACCTTATCCATGATCAACTCGCCTGTTACAGCTACTTCTTCAAGTGTCAGGTCTTCGCCGCCCACAATGTGGATGAGCACGCCGTATGAAGCCGACATGTCTGAGATATCAAGCAACGGAACTGCAAGCGCCTGTGAAACCGCTTTTGTTACCCTGTCCTCTCCGTCGCCTTCGCCAATGCCTATTGACGAAATGCCTCCTCTTTCCATGACCGCACGAAGATCTGCGTAGTCAAGGTTGATAAGGCTTGGCTGGGTGATTGTTTCGGTTATGTTCTTTACGAAAGCGCCTATCAATGCGTTCGCTACTGCAAGGGCTTCTTTCAATGGGAGGTTGCCTGCAACTTCCCTTAATTTTGAGTTATCGATTACGATAGTCGAGTCGCAACTCTCTGTAAGGGCCTTTATGGCTTCTCTTGCTTTTTCTCTCCTGAACTGTTCGATCTTGAAAGGAATCGTCACACATGCAATCGTAAGTGCTCCGACTTCTCTTGTAACTTCTGCGACAACAGGTATTGCTCCTGTGCCTGTTCCTCCGCCCAATCCTGCTACAAGGAACACCAGGTTCGTACCTTCTAAATCAGCTTTAATTTCTGCAAGATTCTCCTTGGTTGCCTGGGCACCCATTTCAGGGTATCCTCCGCATCCATGTCCTTTGCATATTTTCTCACCGAGCAGTATCAGCTTATCAGCTTTGCTCATTGTACTCAAGTGATTTACATCAGTATTAGCTGCGATGATCTTACCACCGACCATCCCTTTTTCTGCTATCCAAGTCGTTATGTTGCATCCAGCACCACCAAGCCCGACTACGGCCACAGATGGTTTTGACGTCTTTACAAGCTCTGCTAATTTTTCATTAACCATATTATAGCCTCCTTCAATTGTGGCTTACTATATTTACACCTTTTAAGTATATAGATTTGATTGATGAAAACGTGTGAACTCGATGGTATACCTGTAATTATTTCGGCTTAGGCGGCCAATTTTTTTCCATCCATCCGGGAATACGCCCTGAGTCAGGCGGGCCGATCATTACCCGAAGACCAGTCGCATCTTCCACATCTCCCTGCAGTCTTGCTGCAAGCCCCGGCAAAACAATCGTATTATGAGATGTCTTCTCCTTGAAGTCAAAACCTGCCTTCTGGAAATTATCCTTTATCTTTGCTGCCGTCAACTGTCCGCCCGCCACGGACGCTTCAACACCAATGCCATCTGTATCCACTGCTGCAAGATAACAATTTATCTTGTTGGATGATAGGTCGCTTTCCACGGTATAGTACGTGAGAGCAAAGTTGGTCGTGACTATCACAGGAGAATCTTTTGTCGGCGTTCCGACTTCATTTACGCCAGGTGCAACTTTGACAGGCGTCCTTGGATCAGTATATATCGTATCGCGAAGGTGCACTTCGGGAAGCATTGCATACGGCTCAAGGCTGTGAAGTATCATTATGTCCCCATACCTTACAGTGAATACCGAAGCAAGCACGGTCTCCCAGTAGGAAGCAGTGACCGCATCCTTATAGACCGCCCATGCGTTCAGCGGGACAGCCATGATAGGATAAGCGATGTCCTTCTGTGCTTCTTTTATCCCTGCCCTGCGAAGTTTTATAAATTTCTCAAAAGTTTCTTTAAGTTGCTTTCCCTGGGGATACGTCCCGGGATCAAGTACAAGGTCTTTGATACCCATTTCCCTGAAAGTCAACGCGAGGGATTTGAGTTTATCCAGGTCCTGCGAGAACAATACCACAGGGACTTTATAATTCAGTGCAAGCTCGGATACTTCTCCCCAGTTCTTCTCAGTAGCTGCATATATCAGCGGATTTTTATCCTTTACAACTTCAAGACCGGATTTTAGTACGGCAGGATCAAGGGAACACAGTATCAGCGGAAGTTTCGTGATTTCGCTGACTTTCTTTACGGCACCTGCAAACTTTGCGGCATCACCTGAAACACATCTTACGGCCACCATATCAACTGTCAGAAATTTTCCTACATAGAATTTCCTGAAGTTTGAGATCTTATTTACCCTTTCAACAAGTTCATTCTCAGGCATCGTATCCCATACATCATAGGCAAACGCTGTGGGGTCAAAAAACGTTAACTGGTGACGATAGAGTACATCATCTCCCCCGATTTTTCTGGCACGTTCTCCCTTTCCTATTATGATTTCACGGATCTCAGGTGCAAGAAGAGTCTGGAGTTCCAGGTATTTTTTCTTGTATTCGTCCTTGAGTATGGGAGGACAATCCTCAAGTTTTTTTGACCTGTCGATAAGATGTGCGGCAAAAGCCATGCAAGTCGCATCCCCGCATTCTGCGCAGTTTATCTGGGGCAGGAATTTGTAAACCTGGAGCGGACTGTTTAGTTTCATTATATCACCGCTGAAACCCAGTTATCTATGTTTACAGGTTCTGTTTCCTTCAAGCCGTACAAAGTCTGGGTAATTTCTTTCAACACATGGACAGCGCCGGGGTGCATCATCATAAACAAATCATTTCCTGCAAGCGATAATGTCAGTCCTGTAATAATTTCCCATATCGGGCCCCTGTACTCGCGCGGCCCCCAGTCGGAGTCTTCCTTCAAAGGTGAGGATACCATCCATGCTTCGCGCGCCCCCCATGCGTTGGTAGTGCCGCTTGACATCGGGAAATTAAGTTCCGTATCTCCTGTAAGCCCCGCCAGTCTTATTCTTTCCATATTCGTATAAGCATAATCCAGCCCGTATCCCAGGGCAGCAGTCGTGGGGTCCATAAGGATATTCTCCCGCGCCACGCCGCACTGTTTCATCAGTTTCCGGTTCAGTTCTTTTTGCGCGTTAATCTCAAGCTGTGTCCACGAGAGAACGACGTGATTGTATTTCTTTGCCGCTTCTGCTATCCGTGCATAATCAAGGTTCAGGCTCGCGGATGCAAGCAGGCACCTCTCGCCTTCTGCGACCTCAGCAGCTTTTTCAAGCACCGCAGGGTCTTTCTCAGGATTGCCGGAACCGCCGATAACTATTGGAACATCAACGGCCTGGAGAACCTCTTCCACGGTTTTTGCCGCATCAGCCGGCGATGTGTCCTTGATATTCGGGTCAGTGCTGATGAGATGGATAGTGACCATGTCTGCCCCAAAATCGCGCACGACTTTTTTTGCCCACTCTGCAGGGCTGTTGATGACATCCTCGTAATTGGATTTGACGGCCTTTGCCATGTTGATGGGCATGTCAAAAACGTCCATTGTTATGTGGTTGCGGTGAGGCATGGGGCTATCGAAGTAATAAGGCAGCGAACCTTCTCCTCCCAGTGTCACCGTGCTTTTCCGTGAACCCCCGTCCGATGAAGTCGCACCAAGCACAACCTCCTGTATTGGAGTTTTCCACTCTTCTATCTTTCCAACGCTAAACTTTGATTCAATCAACTTTGAGAGCTTTTTGGGCTGGGGTGCGGCTGCACCGCCTATCTGGTCCACAGGATAGCCCAGTATCCTGGAAATATTCATCAAATGGAACGCCATCTGGGCGGTCTCATGACCCAGTGCATATGCCATCTGCGGGTTTAATCCCAACTGCCCCAGGTCGATCTCCACATCTCCTTCGATCTTTACCCCCTCAAGGGCTTCAATATCGCCCCCGAAAAGGCTTCCGAGTTCTGAGAGTTTAATCTTTTTTGTCATGTTTACATCCTGATTTGCACTATTAATCGTTCAAGATAGAGCCTACTACATATATATTTTGGTCTGTGATATAATTTATGTATGAGGGAAAGCTATTTGCAATACTAAATCTATCAGTCCAAAAACAACTATGAGTGAAAAAAGTCCTTTTTTTACTGCTTCTGTGGCATCGCTGGTATATTTTGTTACTTTTATAGCGCTAAAATTTTTTCTTCAGGGCAAAACCGCGGATTTGTCAGGAGCACTGGCAGGCGCGGTCATATTCTGGATAGTGATTTTCCTGGTTCATAAAATCCTTGAAAGAAGAAAAATTGAATAACATTTTCACAGCAGCTTTTTTAAAATCAGGTAGATGATATATGCAAATAATAATATCATCGTCAGCCTTATGAACTGGAAGATAATGAACCATAAGAAATTGATAAGAATGTAGGCAAGAACCAAAGCAATTATTGCAATAACAATATCCCTCAGCTTCATATGTGCCACATTCTTTTTGGTACTTAAATCCTTATCGTGTTAAAGGTGCATTTACATGAGAGTAGGAATCATACTCCACGGGCCGGAAATCATTGATGAAGGTTCAGCAGAGCGAATCATCAGGATATTCAAGATGAGGCATGAGGTTATTGCCAGGCTCGGCGGTACGATGGGACGGACAGCCGTTCTTGATTCAGGGCTTGAAAATGTGATAGATATATCGCAGGGTCTCACGCCAAGTGAAACAATAATAGCACTCGGGGATAGTATTGGCCTTGCGATACTGCTCAATAATGGAAAAACCCTGGAAACAGGACGCTATTTCGGACGAATCGTGGCATCAAAATTGGAATCTCACTCCAGACCACCTTTTGTCCATATCGAGAGCCCTGATAACAGCGGGAGGATAATCTATTACTGGCCGGAAACCAGACGATGTGCCGTGTATGTTAAAAAAATACTTGCGAAACATTATAAGGATTACGACCTTCCCATAGAACGTGGCATTCCGCTGCCGCCGCATGTCAGAATCGAAGGCGACCTGCTTATCCGCCGTATCTGTGGCGCTTCACCAGGAGAGAACATCCGTCTTGACGGGATAGTTATAGGGACAGTGATAAATCCTGAGCCTGAAATCGTATGCAAAGATGGAAGAGTCGTGGATGTCCGGGGAATCAATATAAAACATCACGGCCTGGAAAAACTCGCAAATAGAAAAATCGATCTCTCAAATGCAAAGATCAAGACCGGAAACATCAGAAGGACGCTGCACAAACCGCTTATGAAGAAAGCAGAGGGAGGAATATCCTCAGAAACGGTTGCCATCATCGATCACTGTGCAGAATCTACATTCGAACTGGTAAAAGATGCGGGACTTGTTATTACTGTGGGCGATGACACTACGGCAATAGCCGCAGATATCCTGGTGCGTTTTGGCATCCCTGTTATCGGGATCACGGACGGGGATATTGATAATGTTCTTGAGAATTCGGCCATGCCTGCCGGCTCTGTGATTATCCGGGTAAGGGCCGGATTTGATGATATTGTTGGAAAGGAAGTATTTGAAAAAATTCTGGGAGGTAAGCAGAAAATCCACATGCCTGGAAATGATATACTTTTACGCATACTTACGCTGGCCAAAGAAAATTTAATTGGAGCAAAATATTATTGATAAAAATAAATGAAAAAAGGGTAAATGATTTAGAATAATGCGGCCGTTATACCCTGCACGCCTGACTGGATAATGATCGCGGTTGTTATTATTACTCCCGCCATCTCAAGCGCCACAGCTACATTTCCCTTTTTGAGTTCCTCGAATTCTTCTATTCCCTTTGTGAGTTTGTCAAGAATATTCAACGCAAGATAGATTGCAACGATAGCAAGCCCTATTCCGAGTAATAGCTGAACAATGCTCAATACGATTGCAATTATTCCTTCAGGGGAAAGGAAGCCAACATTCCATGCAATCGACAGGCCTCTTGAAACACCCGCAACTCCTGACTGTACAACTATTGCTATCGCAAAGAATACTGATGCGACAAGGATACCCACGGCAGTGTTGCCCCTGGCGATTTCTTTTTCTTCATCAATTCCTTTAGTTATTTTTCCTAGTACAGAAAAACCGATATACAGCGCTGCCACTGCAAGTACAATGGAAATAACTAATTGAATAATGCCTATTAATGCATTTTCTATACTTACTACCATATTTTCACCTCACGCTTAAAGCGTACTCCTGTATAATGGTAGTAAGGTATTATAAAATTATTGTGATACATTACCCAGTTTATTTATATTATTTTATAAATTAAAAAAGGTTCAGTAACAAAATGGTCGTATTGATTCTGTACTTTGAAAGCACCATATAAATAGTTCCAGATACAAGGAGGAAACATGACCCACTACCTCGGTGAATTACTGTTATACTGGTGCACTTCCTGCAATCTTCCTGTTCTCGGGAAAACCTGTAATTGCGGGGCAAATACAAAAAAAATAGAAATAACTCCGCCGGGTGATGTCAGGCCTGCCTTCCAATACGATATCGATCTTATTAACAGGACTACTGAAAGACAATTCGGCAAAAAACTCGTTCCAGATGGCAGGCTTGTGGTGCTGAACAAAGCGCCTTACGAGGACAGGATGGATGAAGTAATATTCGATGGTGCAGTAATGGGGTCGCTGCGTTTTGAACTTGAACAGATGGAATGGGTGTTCATCCCCAGGCTTGAAGGGGCAAGAAGGCTCGCAGGGGGACGCAACTGGATTATCGTGGATAAAGGGGCGGTTGATTTCATAATAAAAGGAGCTTCCGTGCTTGCACCTGGAGTGAATGATGCAGATGCCGGTGTAAAGGAGAATGATGAGGTCATTGTGCTGACGCAGGATATGGAAGTTATAGCCACAGGCAGGGCAAGGATGAGCGCACAGAGGATGCTCTCACACGAAAAAGGCATGGCTGTGAAGACGCGCTGGAACGGCAGGCTTGACCCTCTGGGGCTGTTTAATGAGCAAAAAAGAACATGGAAAGACGCCGTGCAGGCAAATATGCATATACTGGAAAAATTTGAAAAAAGAGCTCATGCTTTCATAAAAAATGTTGTGGAGACCACAAAAAGGCCGGTAAGCGTTTCATACTCAGGTGGAAAAGACAGCCTTGCAACCCTGCTCCTTGCCAGGGACGCCGTGCCGGAATTCGATATACTTTTCGCTGATACGGGTCTTGAGTTCTCAGAGACAATGGAGAACGTAAAAGAGACAGCACAGGAGCTTTCTTTGCCATTAAAGATCCAGTCCTCAAATGATGCCTTCTGGCAGTCCATTGGACATTTCGGCCCTCCGACAGTTGAAGCCAGGTGGTGCTGCAAGGTATGCAAGCTCGGAGCCATCACGCAGCTTATCGAGAAAAACTACGAGAACGGCTGCCTTACATTTATAGGCCAGAGAAAATATGAAAGCGAGGTAAGGGCGAACAGTGATAGCATCTGGAAGAATCCCTGGGTCGGAAACCAGATAGGAGCTACCCCTATCCAGAACTGGACGGCCCTGCACGTGTGGTTATATCTTTTCTGGAAGAAGGCGAAATATAATCCATTATACGAGGAGGGTTTTGACAGGATAGGGTGCTGGCTGTGCCCTTCGGCAAGCATGGCGGATTTCTCAAGATTGAGGGAAATACACCCTGAACTGTATGGGAAACTTGAAACATATCTTCTGGATTATGCTGAAAAGAACGGACTGCCGGAAGAATGGGTAACATACGGTCTCTGGCGCTGGCAGGTGCTTCCAAAATCAATAAAGATGCTTGCTGAGAAAAAAGGAATTAACATTGTTCCGAAAAATGGAAAAAAACCTGTCAATTTTTCCATGACCGCAGGATACAGGCCATGCAAGAACGGGGGGATGACAGCAGAAGGAAGCTTTGGTGCGCCGTTGAATCTTTCCCTGATAACAGAAACATCCCTTATGAGGATAATCGGGGATACAAATTCCACCGATGGTGTGGTTCTTGCCTTGCGCGGGGATGAAACTGTGCATGTTTATGCAAGCGGCACGGTCGTGGCAAGGGGCAGGGATGAAGAAAGTGCAAGGGAATTGATCAGCCTTGCTGAAAAGACGATACGGCGCGCCCTGTCGTGTACAGCATGCGGTGTGTGTGTAGGCCAGTGCAAGGAGCATGCAATCAGCGTTAACGGCACTGCACGGGTCAGTCAGAAATGCACCCATTGCGGGAAATGTACCCGGGCATGTCCGGTTGTAAAGTTCGGTTCATCTCCCAAATAGCCTTTCAACCAGCCCCCGCCTGAACTTGACGCCGTTTATGGAAATATCAGCCCCCTGGGTTTTTGAGATTTTATCCACTTTTTTTGTGATGATCCGTCCACCTATGGTATTGCCAATGCTTTTTATTTCTTCTGCGATTATTTCCCCTCCCGACATCCCACTTCCGGTTTCTTCCCCTGCCGTTTTCACGATGATTTTCCCGCCCTTCATGCACGTTCCAAGATTTTTCCCTGCTGCTTGAGTCTCGATATTGCCTTTTTCAAGCTCAAACCCTATATAATCAAGATTGCCCCTTTCAAGATAAAAGGTCTCAGGATACATATATTCAGCACAAAGTGAGGTGAGAAAACCAACCACCATTTTTTCATACAGGTCTATAGGATCTGACTTTATAATGATTTCTTTAATCTCTTTGCAGTCTTGGGGTGCTACCCTTTTTACTTCTCCTTTGCTGACATTTCCAATCTGTTTGATGATATCTTTAAGTTCCATAGTCGAAAACATTCTTCCTGATATATGGCACGGTCCAGTACTAAAGACCTCTCTTAAGATATCATATTTTTATCGCTACCTTTTTCACGAAAAAAAATAATTTAAGAATCAATGATTTTCCTTGAAGGCGCGTTATTCATAGAGAATGTGGAAGATTTCCTGCATAAGCTAAAACAAAAAAGCAAAGAGAAAAACCTGACAATCCAGGCGCTTGATGCCGATAAACTGGCAGGTGAAGAGCATCTGAGGTTTGCGGTAGAAAAAGCAATGAACTCATTCAGGAAAGGAACCAACATTGCAAGTGACCTTGCACATGAGATAATTCTTTACGCGGCGGGCACGCGGCAGATAAGCAGGGCGATTAAGCTCGGAATACACACTGGTCATAATAATATAGTGCTGGTGGCAGTGGGAGATGACGCCGATATTTCTGACCTGGTTGAAATAACCCCCAAGCCTGTGATTCAATATGACCAGTCCAAGAAAGAAGCCATAATGGAAATATTTGGCATAACAAAGGAGGAAATAGAGGCAGCGGGTGAGGAGAAAATCCCGGAGCTTGTGCTGGAAAGGGTTGCGCTTGTGGATGTGCTGAAGTGAACTACTCACTCTGAAGCGTGTGAGCTTCCCGCTTCATGGTGTCTATGTTTAGACTACTCAGTCGGGCTTGAATTCCCGTAGTTCCTACGGTACTTCTGCTTTCTATTACTATTGCTGATACGTGGTCTCTGCCCAATACCAAACCGCAACCAGGGCAGTTATGTATCCTCATTGAGAGTTTTTTTGGTACTGGACAGCCGCATATACAGACTTGAGACGTTCCTTTTGGATTAACCAGTTCAACTACTTTTCCAGCGTATTCTGCTTTGGATTTTGTCAAACTGATCAACTGGTACCATCCAGCATCCATGATACTCTTTGCAAGATGATGGTTTTGTACCATGTTCTGTATCTGCAAATTTTCAAACGCTATATGGTCATATGTATTGACCAGTGTTCGACTGGTCTTATGTGCAAAATCTTTTCTTTGGTTCCTGATTTTCCTATGAACTCTGGCAACAGTTGTTACCTGTTTCTTTCGGTTATTGCTTCGTTTCTGTTTCCTTGAAAGCCGTATCTGCTTTCTTGTTAATCTCTTTTCTGAGGCTCTCAGGAATTTTGGGGGTTTTATCTGTTCTCCGCTGCTCAAGGTGAGCAATGAGTTCAATCCCACATCAATGCCTGTCTTTGACACCACAGGCACTTTTCTAATCTCCCTGTCTATTTCAGTTGAAAGTATGACATACCATTGATCAACATCCTTCTTGATGGTGCAGGTTTTGATTTTTCCTTCGATATCTCGATGCTGGACAATTTTGATATTTCCGATTTTGGAAAGATTGAGCTTTCCATTCTCAAGTTCAAAACCGCTTTGCGGATATGTGAATGAGTTATATCTGTTCCTGCCCTGGAATCTTGGATATCCAAAACCATTATAGAAATTCTTAAAACTCCGATCTAATCTTTTAAGTGTGTTTTGTAATACCTGTGAATATACTTCTTTTTGCTCTGGTGTCTTGTTTTTGGCTAGTGAATTGGCTTGATCTTCATATGTTAGCCATTCAGGTTTACCCCAAGAAAAAACATCAAAATTTCTGCACAGATTGTTAAGCTCTGCTCGCCTTCTTCTTTCTGTTAATGAATTATTATAGAGATACCTGCAAGTGTTAAGTGTTCTGTTTAACTTAACCTCTTGATTCTTGTTAGGATATATCCTGAACGAAAAGGCTTTCTTCATACTCCCTTTTGCTCCTCAATATATTTTTTCACAACTTCGAGTGTTACAGCACCAACCGAAGATATGAACTTTGAATGTGTCCACAAAGTAGGCAATCTCTTTGTCAATGTAGGAAATTCTTTTCTTAATTCGTGAGAGGTATATCCTTTGATATGATTAACTACTGTAAACACTCCGATTTTAGGGTTAACATCCAACAAAAGGTGAACATTATCTGGCATTATCTCCATGTCCAAAACTTCATACTGATACTCTTTTTGTTTACTAAGTATTAGTTCCTTTAATCGGGTGTCTATCCCATCAACCAAGATAGACCTTCTATATTTAGGGCAGAATATTACGTGGTACTGACAACTATAGACTATATGATTATTAGTTTTATAGGTTCTGTCAAGTCTGTGTCTGATGAATCTTCTTGTAAAAATTCGTCAGATACTAAACTTTGATACAACTTATCCCCTTCATAAAGTAAATAATATAGTTCGAGAGGTAATTGAATATCGTTTTTTTGCGAATAATCCATCAACGTATTTAACAATTCCTTCATTGTTTCAAGAAAAAGTAAATTTGACTTAGTGAAGTTTTTATACTCATACCAATTACCTGTCTGGTTTGGATAGTTACTCTTTTTGATAGTCTGAGTTAAGCGATTTGATTCAGATATGAGGTAAGAACTATTTTGTGGCAAAGGAATATTATTTTTATTTGACAATTCCACTAATAAAATCATTAACTTTTTATATCCATCGATGAATTTCACATTCAAATCAAGTAGAACATTTAACCTTTGAGAATCTATTCGATTCATTCATACATCCCCTCAGGTGGTTTTGTTTCTTTAGACGCTGATTTATTTGCAACAGTTTCAAGTATATGTTTCTGAAATTGCTCAAGTTCTTCTAATTTTTTCATCATAGCTGATATTTGTTTTTGTGAAGTTGGCACATCAGAACTTTGATTAACATTTAGTTCTGCCAATTGGCTTTGCATAACTACCATTTTTTGATAGTCCGTAACAATATCCCATAAGGTGAAAAGATTACTATACAACAATAAAAATTCATCATACATCTGTCCAGGTTTAAAGTCCTTGGATGCTGTTTTTAAATTTAAAAAGTGCTCTTCAATTCTTTTACGCTCGGTTTGTATGACTCTTTTTTGTTCATCGAATTTATCAAGCAATTGTTGTAGGACATCTGGACTCATGTTTGTTTCTCCTTTTTGTTTATCCACTCCCTGATAGCCTCTTCAACAAGTTCTGATACTGTCATATCAAATTTAATAGCCTCCATTTTAGCATTTTTCCATAAATTTGGGTCTATCTTTATAGAAGTAGCGTCCCGCTTTATATCTTCGGTTGTGGGTGTTTTCATATTTATCACCAGATTCATATTAGTTATTTACCTTTATAAAACTTGTGGTATATACCAAAAGTATTAAGTAGTATCTAATACAATACTACTTATTGTAAAGTAGTATAATAACAAGAAGTTAATCAAAATGTCAAACGATATAAACTATCCAGAAGTTATCGGCACAAGAGAAGACAGAGGCAAAGCAATAGCTGAAAAGAATGGACAAATAATACGAATAAACGATAATTTGTATAAAGTAAAATCTCAGTCGAGTGATACTCTTTATGATGTGAAATACACAGAAATAGGCTGGAAATGCACATGTCCAGACCATACAACAAGGGGCGTCCAGTGCAAACACATCTATGCGGTCGAGATTTCATTTGCGATACGAAAAGAAGTCGAGGTTAGAAAGATTAGCCCGATTACGATTTCTGATTGTATGTTTTGCGGTTCAGCCAATATTGTAAAAGATGGATTGAGACATAATAAGCACGGGGATATTCAAAAATTCTATTGTAATGATTGCAACCAATATTTCTCTTTCAATATTGGCTTTGAGAAGATGAAACACAATCCGCAAGCGGTAACAACAGCTATGCAGTTGTATTTTAGTGGGGAATCACTCAGAAATACGCAGAAATCACTTGAATTCATAGGCGTTAAGGTTTCACATCAAACTATCAGTAATTGGATTGAAAAATATTCACTTCTTATGAAAAAGTATGTTGACAAGCTGAAACCACAAGTTGGTGACACATAGAGAGCCGATGAAGTATTCGTTAAATTCAGTGGTAATATGAAATATCTTTTTGCCTTGATGGATGATGAAACACGCTATTGGATTGCTCAGGAAGTCGCTGATACAAAGTTTAAACACGATGCACAAAGCCTATTCCACGAAGGCAAGGAAATTGCAGGAAGAAGACCTAACGTCCTGATAACCGATGGACTAAGAGCCTATCACGATGCTTTTAATCGGAAATTTTATCAAAATTCAAGCCCCCGCTCAAAGCATATCAACGCAATAAAATTTGATGGCGACATGAACAATAACAAAATGGAGAGAATTAATGGAGAGATTAGAGATAGGGAAAAAGTAATGCGTGGACTGAAAAAGAAAGATACACCGATATTGAAAGGCTATCAGATATTCCACAATTTCATAAGAACCCATGAAGGTCTTGAAGGCAAGACGCCTGCGGAAGCTTGTGGTATCAAAGTAGAGGGAGAAAATAAGTGGATAACGCTGATTCAGAATGCAAGTCAGAATAAGTAAAAATATTTATACATCATTTTTCTATATTGGCATATAGATAAATACGAATATTAGGTGATTTATATTAACAAATTATCAAAGGCTGAGCGAGAAGTTTTTGAAGATAGAAGAAATAAATATGAATATTTAAGGGCAAGTCAGGTGGATTATCATCAGGCTATATTCGTTAGTTTACTTGTTTCTTCTATTTTATATGCATTAACAGAGGCAGTACCTGAATTAGCTGAATTCGTAATTCTAAAGTCATCTGTAATTCTGGGGTCATTAATAATAAAGTCAATGATTTTACTCGTATTGATGATATTGACATCAGTCGCTCTGAAACCGTACCGTAAAGCTATCGTTCAGACCCAAAAACCCGTGGTTATGTCGCCTAACACAGTAGGTACTTTAGAGGGATATAGAATTATTAAAGGAACTGATGGTACAGAATACGTAGTCGCTAATGTTACTGATATAATCGAAGATAATCCTATTGAAGTACAAAAATAGAATAATTTGCATCTAACACCTAAAGTAGCAGACGAATTTTGACAACAAAGTTAATCAGCCATAGACTTGACAGAACCGTTTTATATCCTTTAGTTCTGTTCTGTATTTCCACAAGACGTTATGTAATTCGAAACTATATATCTTTCTTGGTATTCCTATAGCTGCTATTCCAAGGGGTACGATTCATCTCAGCCCTAAGGGTCTGAGTTTTCTCTACCTCTTGACCCCACCGTTATAAAGTGAACCGGATCAGAAGCTGATAGGCCTCACAATCCCTCGATATATCTCTCAGCCGACACCGCGGCTATGGCCCCGTCACCTACTGCCGTGGTTATCTGGCGCAGTGGCGTGACACGGCAATCCCCTGCCACAAAGATTCCTTTTACAGAAGTTGCCTGGCCGGGGTATGGAACAATAAACCCGCCCTCATCTTTCTCGACATCAGCAAAACCTGTGTTTGGTATCAGGCCGACATATATGAACACCCCGTCAGTTTTTATTTCTGAAAGTTCTTTTGTCTTTACGTTCCTGATAATAGCTTTCTCCACGACCTGCTTTCCTACGATTTCCTCAATAACCGAATCCCACACAAAGCTGATCTTCGGATTTGCAAAAGCATGCTCCTGGTTGATTTTTTCAGCGCGAAGCTTGTCCCGCCTGTGGACAATATAAACTTTCTTTGCCATCTTTGTTAAATAAATGGCTTCAGTAATCGCCGAATCCCCTCCGCCCACTACTACCACAGTCTTGTCCCTGAAAAAGAACCCGTCGCATGTGGCGCAGTAAGACACTCCTTTGCCTGTGAACTGGAGTTCTCCTTTTGCACCCAGTTTCTTGGGAGTCGTGCCGGATGCGATAATAACTGTTTTTGTCTCGATATCGCCGTCTGTTGTTTTCACGATTTTTGTTTTCCCTTTGTCCTCAATTCCGGTGACATCAACCATGTTCTTTGTTTCAAGCCCGAATTTCAGGGCATGCTGTTCGAACTTTGCCGCCAGGTCTGCGCCTGATATCTCAGGGAACCCGGGGAAATTTTCAACAAGGTCGGTAACGATTATCTGCCCGCCAATTCCCATTCTCTCAAGAAGGAGCGTTTGCAGCATCGCCCGCCTTGCATAAATGCCTGCTGTGAGACCTGCCGGCCCCCCTCCTATTATAACTACATCATATACCATAATGTTCCTCTGTTTGTCTGTTTTCTGTCACCTAAGATGCAGAATGGGCTTAATAGCTTTTTTCCAATCGAAATCTTTATACCATAGTAATATAAAGTATAGTATGTAAGAAAAACTTACACATGAAATAAACAATAAAAAGGTGAAAAAATATGAATCTAAAGATAATCGTGGCAATCGCAGCGGTCCTTGCTGTGCTCGGAGCCGGCTATGCCGTGGCAGTACCTGCTAACGCGGGTTTCTTGAATGGCATGATGGGCGGCTTTAGTAATATGATGGGAAACGGCGGAATGATGGGAAATTATGGAACCGGAAACGGCTATGGGAGTATGATGGGTAACGGAAACAGTATGATGGGCGGCAGCGGTGGCTGCGGCGGTTATGGGGCTGATGCCGCCGGTTATGATGGAAATGCCACTCCTGTAACTATTGAAAAGGCAAAGGAATCAGTGGAGAAATACCTTAACTCAACAGGGAATGCTGATCTTGAGCTTACAGAGGTCATGGAATTCAGCAACCACTTCTATGCAGAGGTTAAAGAGAAAAGTACAGGTGTACATGCCTTCGAACTGCTGGTCAACAAATATACGGGAGCTATAGCTCCGGAGATGGGGCCGAATATGATGTGGAACACAAAATACGGACCTATGAGTTCGGGAACAGAGGCTGCGGCTTCAGTAACCAAAGAGCAGGCTCTAAAAAATGCACAAGTATATCTTGACAAGGAACTTCCAGGAACAAACGCGGAAGATGCAGAAGCTTTCTATGGATATTATACCATCCATGTGCTCCGGGATGGCAAGGTCAGTGGAATGCTCAGTGTCAGCGGTTACACAGGCGCAGTATGGTATCACGGCTGGCACGGGGAATTCATAAAAATACTGGATGTGGGATGAAAACATCCGGTATTTTTTTAAAAAAGCCCAAACCAAAATAATATTTTATATATGTTCAACTTCTTTTAGTAACCGGTGAAAAGGTGGATAAACGAAGGCTTGCGGAAATCCTCGATGCACTTGGAAATGAGCATAGCCTTGGTATTATGTCCGTCCTTGCTGAAGGTGAGTGCTATGTTTCAGAGCTTGCCAAATATGTCGGGATATCCAGACCCTTACTTTACCTGCATCTTAAAAAACTTGAAAATGCAGGTCTTGTTGAGAGCGAGATAAGACATTTCGAGGAACCGCCTTATACCAAGAAATTTTACAAAGCAAAGAATTTTGAATTAATACTGTCATTGGATAGGATAAAGGAACTTAATAAATAGGAGAAAAAGATTATGGCAATGATGGATGGTGTGTTTGGTTCGACTTCAGAATGGGCGATATATACTCTTATAATAGTGGTAATCATTTTCGGCCTGATATCCGTTTATTTGAATTACATGATGCTTACTGAACTCAGGGATTCCAAAAAATCCCTTGAAAGAATGGAAAAACTTCTTAAGTCGGTTGAGTGAGAGGTATGGTTCTTTCGGATGCTCAAAAAACGCTCCTGAAAAAACAATTTGAAAAGCTGACAGGCGAAGTGGAACTCATCGTATTTACCCAGGAAAATGAATGCCAGTTCTGCAAAGATACTAAGGAAGTAATTCTTGAGGTTGCATCATTATCCCCGAAGATCAAGACGAAGGTCTATGATTTCGTCATAAATGGCGATGAGGATATCAAATACAACATCAAAAAAATCCCGGCAGTCGCAATTGTTGGAAAAATGGATTACGGCATAAGGTATTATGGTATCCCGTCGGGTTATGAATTTGCTGCATTCATTGAGGATATTATAGATGTTTCCAGGGGGACGACTTCTTTACCCGACAATATCAAGGCAAAATTGGCGGAAATAAAAAAGCCAGTCCATATACAGGTGTTCGTTTCACCTACATGCCCGTATTGTCCGAAAGCGGCACGGATAGCACACCAGTTCGCAATTGAAAGTGAGTCGATAAGGTCTGATGTCATCGAAATGACAGAATTTCCCTATCTTGTCCAGAGGTACGCCATAATGAGCACTCCTCATATAGTGATCAATGAAGATACGTCATTCCTCGGTGCCCAGCCGCCTGAGGTATTCATAGAGCAGATAGTAATGGCATTGCGGCAGGGCTATAACCCCATGTACTCTTAGTCCCTCGCTGCCTGAATGATGAACTCATCCGCAAACAGGTTTTTCCAGAGGAATGCAAGCCTGTACCACATGAAATTCAATTTCTCCTTGTAAAGATAGATGCTTGGCGTAACATCCAGCCCGATGATCCTGTATCCGGAATCTGTCGCAAGTTTTCTTGCAGAGTTAAGGTTGTAAAAATGCAGGTGGGTCTTATCGAAAACTCCGCTTTCCGCATATTCGAATTTCCCTGAAAAAATGGTCAGCCTGGAATGCCAGTTGACAATATTTGGTACGGAATATATCAAAAAACCATCTTTGGAAAGGTAATTCTTAAGGTAGGGCAAGATCTTTGAAGGTTCCTTCATATGTTCAAGGACATTTCCGAGAATAATGCTTCCAAAGGTCCCATGTTCGTAAGGCAGCGCCGTGTTTTCGACATCAATATTGAGCATCTCTGCACATTTGTTCTTTCCGATGGCTGCCAGCGCCGAATCTTTCTCAACACAGTACACCCTGCATTTTTTCCTGATTGTCAGCAGATTCGCAAGCCTGCCTGAGCCGCACCCGATTTCCAGCACTTTTGAACCGAAGGGTATTTGCCTGAAGATCATGCAGCGCGATGTATAGGTATCGATGTACATGGTTAATAAGTTCAATAAATATAATAATTTTATCTTTTGTGATTAAGACTCTGCAATCTCTGTCAATATTATGATTTTCATGTTATATCAGTATATGGATAAATTTGTTTGTTCCATTAAAATCCTGTTTCGGAACTATTTCCCCCAGAATGGATTGCCCCTGCGCTTTATCTCCATATAAGCCATAAGTGCCTCCTTATCCTCGATCTTCATGGCTTCAAAAAGTTCCTGTTCCACGATTTTCGCATGTTTCTCAGGCACGTCTATGTAAAGGATTTCCCCTTCCTTTATCTGCCGCCCCACAATTGGCCCGTCTATTGCAACAGCAACTTCTTTTCCTGCTGCGGCTTCATTCAGGTTCTCGCTGTGTTCCTGGATACCTTTAATTATCCCTACAACCGAACCATCTTCCTTGATCAATTCAAGGTTGGTCTTGATGACTCCCCCCATTACCCGTACACCAACAACGGCGGGCTTGCTCTGCCTGAACGTGCAGTCAGGCAATATCATGAACCTTCCAGGCTTTATGATGGTTTCATAGCGCTTTTTCTGGATAATCTGCTTTTGCTCTGTCACCCATTTCTTATAATCCTCAATGAGCTTGTATATCACATTATTTATGAACAACTTGATATCCGAGCCTGTAAGTTCTTCTTTCGCGTCAGGCAGCAAATCCACATCAAAGCCGACTATCACAGAGAAAAGCGGGTCTTTAATGGTCTTGACCTCAGCAACATCCCTTTTTGATATATCTCCTATGTCGGCCCTGTGAATCGGTATATTCTCTTTTTTCAACTCATTTACAAGCGCTTCAAGCGAGCCGATGGTATCGGCTTTTATAAATATGCCGTTTGATTCGGTCTCGATCCGCACGGCATCTATTTCCGATTTTATCTGCGCCGAAACTTCGCTGACATTATCGCTCACAACACGTATCTGCGAACCTGCAAGTGATTTTTCAAGCCCTGGCGCCGCAATCTTGACACCCGATGCCGCAACCACTTTCTTTACCTGCTTAAATTTTTCTTCGGCGCGCATCTCAGAAAGAGGACGCGGTTTCAGGAGAGCCCTGATCTTCGTCACAATCGGGATACCCATGCTCCCCACGACTACAGTGTCACCGACATTCAATTCCCCATCGTATAGTATAACATCAAGGGTGGTGCCAAGCCCCACCTCTTCTTTTACTTCAAGGACAGTCCCGGTTCCTGGCCCTACGGCCCTGTATTCCAGGTCTTTTTCAAGGAATCTTTGCGCAAGGCCCATCAGTACCATAAGAAGATCCGCTATCCCTTCCCCGGTCTTTGCGCTTAAGGGTATCACGCCAATATTTCTCTGGAAATCGCGTACCCTGTCGTACCTGTCTGAACTAAAACCCATTTCATAGAGCTTTCCGATGAGAACATATATCTTTTCATCAAGCGCAGCTTTTACATGCTCCGCCTGCTTGGGGTAGGAAAGTATGAATGGCTGTCCTGGATGCGAGTTCCAGCCCGGTATCCTGTCCATTTTATTTGCAGCGACAATGAACGGGGTCTTGAACCTTTTCAGGATTTCTATCGCTTCTATGGTCTGCGGCTGGAATCCCTCATTGATATCTACAACAAGCACTGCAAGATCCGCAAGCGCACCTCCCCTGGCCCGCAGTGTCGTAAAAGCCCGGTGCCCCGGAGTATCTATGAAAAGTAACCCCGGTACTTTTGTATCGCCTTTAAAAACAGGCCCGCATACACGTTTTATTATATCAAGCGGTACTTCGGTCGCGCCGATATGCTGGGTTATCAGGCCAGCTTCACGCTCCGCTATCGTTGTTCCCCTGATCCTGTCAAGAAGCGAGGTCTTACCGTGGTCTACATGCCCCATAACGCACACGATGGGAGTGCGCAGGTTTTGTGCCATAGTCATTAGATTATACTAAAAGTATTTAAGTTCAAAGAAACTTTTTTTAAAATCAACCGAAGTTTTTTTTAGTTAAACAGAACTCCACAGCCCAAACCTTTATTCAGGTCTCGTAGACCCAGGTCTCATCTATCCGCGAATATCCCGCTATTTCGGATTCCTTGAAATGGATTTCAATCTCCCTTTTTGCTGATTCAGGTGAATCACTGGCATGGACAATATTTCTTCCGGTATCAAGAGCAAAGTCCCCGCGTATGCTTCCTGTTGCTGCGTTGGCGGGATTGGTGGCGCCGTTTATTGCACGCATGACAGCCACAGCGTTCTTGCCTTCCACCACCATCGAAACCGACGGCGCTGATGTTATGAAATCAACCAGTGATTTGAAAAAAGGTTTCTGGGAGTGTTCAGCATAATGCTTTAAAGCTGATTCACGGGAGATGATGTTCATTCGCAGTGCAACTATTTTAAGCCCGCGCTTCTCAATGCGATTTATCACCTCTCCGACCAGCCCGCGCTGCACGCCGTCGGGCTTAACCATAACATAGGTGCGCTCCAAGATTTCACCCTATTTCGCTGTTTTGCTTCTGGCTTTGCGCCCGGCTTCGGTCCATCTGACCTTGCGGGGTATCCTGCCAAGACTTGAGTTGCCCTGGCACTTCGATGAACAAAAATATAGCACAGTCCCGTCTTTCCTGGCATATAACTTGCCTGTGCCCAGTTCTATGGCGCTGCCGCAAAAGGAACATTTCTTTTTTTCCATGACTTCACCTTGACATCAGTTTCTTTGCTTCACGTGAGGTTTCAAGCAGTATCAGGATATCGCCATTCTTTATTGGCCCGATCACATTCCTTGTGATAATCCTGCCCTTGTCCCTCCCGTCAAGTATCCTGCACTGCACCTGCATGGCCTCACCATGCATTCCTGTCTTGCCGATAACTTCAATCACTTCGGCAGGATATCCGGTTTCTTCGTCTGCCATTATCTCACTTCTTCAGGGCCTGGACCTTCTGTGCAACTTCGTCGATTAATTCCTTACCCTTTCCTGGTTCAATTATTGCCGCTGCCCCGCTGCCCACACTTAATCCTGCCGCTGCTCCAAGTTCTACCTGTTTCTTGACAAATATATATGGAGTGTTCTTTTCATCACACAGTGAAGGCATATGAGCGACGATCTCGGGTGGGTTAACATCTTCGCCTATTATAACAAGTTTAGCGACTCCCCGTTCGATTGCTTTAGTGGTCTCGTTGGTTCCTTTCTTTATCTTTCCAGTATCCCGTGCCATCTCAAGAGCTTCTAATGCTTTGTTGGCTAATTCAGCGGGAACTTCAAATTTGATATACATTGGTTGTGCCATATTGATTAACTCCTTCAGGATTATTTTCCTTCATTATTCATTTGTTAAAAGTATCGGCTCTTCTACAGCATGGTGTGCTATATATTTTGCGCTTAAGAAATTTCTTCTGTTAATAATTTTAACAGGTCAGGCGTAACTACCCGGACTATGGTGTAGTTTTCGTTCTTCGTAATGTTATATTGTGCAAAACCGTTTTGCGAACCGTTGGTTTTTAACTGGTCGAGCTTTTTCATGGTGCTTGAATTCAAATTCAGATAAGCGGTTGTCCGTTCGTAGCTTCCATTGATCTCTCTTATACCCATGTAAAACTGTTTTGCATAACTTACATTTGAATTTATCATCTGGAACGGAGCGGGGTCTATTTTATCGAGCAGTCCTGCAAAGCGGTCATAGGAAGTATTGGTCTTGTTCATGCTTGCGGCAGCGTTAATAATATCTACCACGCCATTGGCCATCCTATCATCAGGTGCATAAATAACAGGAGTGCCCAGGATATTAATAGCATTTGTATCCATCCTTCTGAGAATACCTGTATTCGGATATACAATATATTGAAAATCATTCTTTTCAGGGTACATTGTGCTCAGAAGGAGGAACGATTCGTTACTATTCTCCCGGATCCTCGAGTAATATATTCTTGTGGTATTCGAATTATAAAGCGAATCCACCTCAGCTACAGGCAACTCAGTTTTGGTCCACTGTACCATCTGTGGTGACATTCTTTCAAGGTCCGCATAACTGGCAGCCTCTGCACCGACTGGTGTTAAATTCAGAGCATCATTAATTGAATCGAAGGGATAATCCTGGTGAACATTCCACAAAGCAGGATCATATTTCTCCTGCGGTGTTTCCGGGTTCTCCTCCTGCGTGGTATCATTAAGGGGACCGCTGAACATATAGGCAAATATTGAAAAAACCATTGTAAAGATCAAAAATATGGCAAGTATTTTATATGCATCCTGCTGTTTCATGCACCCTCTTATGTGTTTCTCATATTAAAACATCACGTAACTTTTATATACAATGTACTCGTTTATACATTAATGTACAAAAATGTACAATGATAATTATGAAAGAATATATCCAAAAACTAACCTTGAACCAGCACCTGACAGCGGATGAAGCTGAAAATGCGATATCCAGGATATTTACAGATGCATCAGATTCACAGATAGCCGCTTTTTTAACATTGATGAAGATGAAAGGCGAGACTCCTCCTGAAATCGCCGGACTTGCGCGCGGTATGAAAAAAGCAGCCAACATTATCAATCCTGAGGTGCAGGGAGTCCTTGTTGATACCTGCGGCACAGGCGGGGATTCAACAGGCACCATAAACGTGAGCACTGCATCCGCAATTATTACAGCATCATGCGGTATCCCTGTTGCAAAGCACGGCAATTATTCCATCACATCAAAATCAGGAAGTGCAGATGTGCTAAGGGAACTCGGAGTAAAGATAGACCTCCCTCCGCAGGACGTGGAAAAGACAATCGAAAAAGTCGGAATCGGGTTCATGCTCGCCCCTGTATTTCATCCTTCCATGAAACGCGTCGCACAGATAAGGCGCGACCTGGGTTTCAGGACAGTGTTCAATATCCTCGGCCCCCTCACGAACCCGGCCAACGCAAAAGCGCAGGTAATCGGGGTTTTTGATAATTCCCTGTGCGAACCTATAGCAAATGTTCTCAGCATCCTCGGGACAAAAAGGGCACTTGTAGTGCATGGCAGCGGCATGGATGAGATATCCACCTCAGGGGAAACGCAAATAGTCGAATTGAACAACGGCAAGATATCACGATACACTGTCACACCTGAGAAACTTGGCATCAAACGCTCATTTATCACTGATATAGCAGGCGGCACCCCCGAAGAGAACGCACGGGATATTGTGGATATATTAAAAGGGAAAAATGGGGCAAAACGGGACATAATAATCGTTAATGCGGGTGCAGCGTTACTTGTAAGCGGCAAAGTGGAAAACCTGGGTTCAGGGATAAAAATGGCCAACCAATCCATAGATAGCGGCGCAGCCCTGGATAAGTTGAAGAATTTCGTGAGAGTAGCAGGCGACCCTGAAAAGCTTGAGAAGTTCTTGTAGTTTATTCGCAGTACATGGAAGTACGTGGAAGTACATGGAAGTACGTGGAAGTACATGGACAGACAATTGAACCTTAAAAATATTGTTCTGATAGGACGGACATTTGAAGAATATCATAAAATGTTCGACCTGGGTAGTTCGTCTGCAAATGAATATATCCTCGATGTCGCATCAGGAGTAAGTTCTTTCTGCGCTGAAGCCAGTGCAAAAGGATACAACGTGACAGCATCAGATCAAATATACACTTCAAGCCCACCGGAGATAGAAAAGAAATGCAGGGATGATCTTGGTATTGTGATAAAACAGCTTCCGGCTCTTGCTGATTTATATGTGTGGAATTTTTTCAGGGATGTACACGCCCTAAAAACTCACAGGGAAAAGGCATATAAATCATTCATCAAAGATTTTAAAAAATACGGAACAAAAAGATACATACCCGCTATATACCCTTCAACAGATTTCAAAGAGGAACAATTTACTATTTCCCTGGTCTCACACTTTTTGTTCCTGTACGAAGACCATATAAGTTACGATTTTCACAGGAAGGTCATCCGGGAACTTCTAAGAATTACATCAAAAGAAATCCGTATTTTTCCGATCGTGAACTTAAAAGGGAAAAAATCGCTACATATAGACCGTTTAATGCATGATAAGGAATTTAACCACCTGCAAATATCCATAAAAAAAGTGGGTTATGAGTTCATGAAGGACGGAAATGAAATGATGCTGATAGCTAAATCCGGTTGTAATTAGGAAGGCAGAAATGAAAGTAAAAATATGCGGTATCAAGACTGAACACGACCTGGGTATTGCATTAAAGGCTGGCGCTGATGCCGTGGGTTTCATTACTGATGTGCCTGTGGAAACCCCGAGGAAAATAACTCTTGGGGCGGCAGCAGGATTGATTTCGAAAGTGCCCCTCTTTGTAACATCCGTGCTCGTTATAATGCCTGAAAATGCTGACCATGCTGTCCGTATGATTGATGCGACAAATCCCGGTGCAGTCCAAGTGCATAATTCCCTTCCGGTTTCAGAATTGAAGAAAATCAAGAATACCGGAGTGAAACTCATTAAGACCATTCTTGTCCCTGCGAATGCGAATGTAATGATGCTGGTAAAACAAATAAAAGAACTCCAAAATATAGCGGATGCAGTTCTCCTGGATACCGCCACGAGAGGAAAAACCGGCGGGACCGGGGTTACCCACAACTGGGAAATAAGCAAAGAGGTCGTCATGCATGCAGTTATGCCCGTGATACTGGCAGGGGGTTTGAATCCTGATAACATCAGGGATGCCGCAAGAACTGTGCGCCCATATGCGGTAGATACCGCATCAGGCGTTGAGACAGATGGTAAAAAAGATGAAAAGAAGGTAATTGATTTTATCAATAATGCGAGGAAGAATGAAATTTGATATTGGTGAATCGGAATTTATTAATCTTGCTAGGGAAAAGCCGGTAATAATCCAGTTGATGGCAAAGGTAAAAACAGCATGCTCGCCTCTTGACCTGTACGCCTCGTTAAATAAAAGATGCGCATACCTTCTTGAATCTGTGGAGAAGGAAAAAAAACATGCGCGCTTCTCATTCGTCGGGGCTGAACCAGATGTGATTATCACTATCAAGGACCGCATATTAACGCTTGACTACAAGCAAAAGACAGGATTAACAGGATTTATCGAATCATCACTTTCAAAGGTATGCGATTTTGCTGGAAAAGCGGGTAAAATCAAGGACGGCTTTGATACTATGGATGCTCTCAGGTCGGCTTTTGCAGCTTCGGGATTGAAATTCATAGGTACGGGTTTTGACAGGCAGACATTTCTTGGCGGGGCAATCGGCTTTTGCGCTTATGATATGGTTTATGACTGCTGGCTTGACATCCCGGTAAAAAAAAGCAATATTCCTGATGCACAGTTCGCGCTTACCACAAAAACCGTGGTGTTTGACCACCTGACAGATGGTAAATATATAGTCATGACGCCTTTTGTGCTGAACGGAGACGATGCGGGTAAAATATACGCAACTGCACAGGCAGATGCCGATAAACTTGCATCATTGATAAAATCCGCAAAGCCTGCATCTCCCCATAAAAACAAACCCTCTGGAATAATATGCAACATGGAAAAAAAGGAATATGAAGATGCTGTGAGAAAGGCAAAAAAGCACATAATCGACGGCGACATTTTCCAGGTTGTGCTTTCGCGAAGATATGAGGTAACTACAAACCAGTCGCCTCTTGAACTTTATACAGCACTCCGGAATGTCAATCCGAGCCCTTACATGTACCTTTTTGAATTTGATGGAACAAGCATTATAGGCGCAAGCCCTGAGACCCTGCTTTCAGTCCATAAGAGGAAAGTAATAATCAACCCGATTGCCGGGACATGCCAGCGCGGAAAGACCGAAAAAGAAGATGAGGAGTTCGCAAAAGAGATGCTTGGGAGCGAAAAAGAGCGGGCAGAGCATGTGATGCTGGTCGATCTTGGGCGCAACGATGTGCGTATGGTCTCAAAAGGGGGTACTGTAAAAGTGGATGATTTCATGTCAGTACTGAAGTATTCCCATGTACAGCATATCGAGAGCACCGTATCCGGAATTCTGCGGGATGAATGCGACCAGTTCGATGCCACACGCGCCATCTTTCCGGCAGGAACGTTATCCGGCGCCCCCAAAATACGCGCCATGGAGATAATACACGATCTTGAGGCCGATGCACGGGGCATATACGGCGGGGGCGTGGGTTACTATTCATGGAACGGGGATGCGGACTTTGCTATCGTGATACGGACAATAATCAAGAACGGAAGGTCTGCAATGGTGCAGGCGGGGGCAGGGATAGTGGCGGATTCCGACCCAGAATATGAATATAACGAGACCGAGCGCAAAATGGCGGCCATGATAAAGGCTATAGGAGGAACGTGAAAGTTCTATTCGTGAATAACAAGGACTCTTTTGTGTGGAACCTTGTGGACTATGTTTCCATATTCGAGCCCGATACTACTGTTGTGCCAAACACTATCTCTCTTAAAGAAGTAAAGGAGCTTGAACCTGACGCTATAATCATATCACCTGGTCCGGGACATCCCGCCAACCCGAAGGATATCGGAAGCTGTCTTGAGATAATCAGGAGCTCGGATGTCCCTCTCCTTGGTGTCTGTCTTGGCCACCAGGCAATAGCAGTTGCTTTCGGGGGCGAGGTAAGCCACTCGCCCTCAGGGCCGGTGCATGGGAAAACAGCGCTCATTACCCACAACTGCAACAGCATATATCAAGGCCTGCCCAATCCGCTTATCGGGGGGCGTTACCATTCCCTTGCCATCTCGAAGCTGCCCGGCGACCTTGAAGTTACGGCAAGGACACATGATGGCATAATAATGGGAGTGAGGCATAAGAAAAGGCCGATATTCGGGCTTCAGTTCCATCCGGAGTCCGTGCTCACGCCGCATGGTTTAAAGATAGTAGAGAATTTCTTAAGATCACTTTCTTGAATTTATCTCTCTTAAAAGCTCTTCCCTGGATGTCCTCCCCACAAATGCAACTTCGCCGTCGATCGCAATCGTGGGGACTGATAATATATTCAGTTCTGAAGCTCTTCGCTGCCCTTCGGGGTAGGAGATGTTGATCTCTTTGAATTTCATATCCTTAGGGATGATCTCCATTATAAGCGTCCTTAACTGGTGGCAGTCGCGGCAGGTGTCTGAATAATAAAGTTCAATTGTTGTCATCGGGATCACAATTCATTATGTGTTGGAACATTATAGAGTAGATTTGCTTATTTATTGACCTCAATTCAGATTAATATTTGCCTTTGGGCAATGTTTATACTATATACGCTTTATTCTGAAGCCTATGCTGTCCCATAACGAACTTATTTCCCTTGTTGATAAAAAACTTGTAGAGCTTATGATAGACCCGGATATCCAGGTACAACCAAATGGCATAGAACTGACCCTGCAAAGCATCGAAGTACACGAGACATCAGGCTCTGTTGCGTTTGACAATTCAGAGAGAAAACTTCCCGCGACAAGGAACATTGATTTTGGCCCTGATGGCTGGGTACACCTTCCTGAAGGCAGCTACAAAATAATATTCAACGAGATCGTAAATATCCCCAAGAACTTTGCAGCCATAGCAAAACCGCGCTCAAGTCTCCTGCGGTGCGGCGTTACTGTCGAGACTGCCGTATGGGATGCTGGTTACAGCGGAAGGAGCGAAAGCCTCCTCGTAGTGTATAATAAAAAAGGTTTCAATGTCAAGAAAAACGCACGCCTGCTGCAACTCCTATTTTTCAGGCTTGGCCAGGAAGTGGAGAAAGGCTATTCAGGCGCGTACCAGAATGAGAATGTCGAAAACCGAAAAAGATAATACATTGTTCTAATATCTTGTACTTGAGGTTCAGTTATGTCGGTTGAAAAATGCCAGTTCTCCTCTGAAGAAAAATGCACGGCAACGGATCTGGAGCCATGCGATTTCAAAGGAGAGAATTTCAAGGAGTGCCTGAGATACAGGCTTTACTTCATAAGGCCGCAGATTATGCAGTTGCGTTAACCAATTACGTGAAAAAATCTGCATAATTTACCACAGGTTTATTTTAACTGAAGCCTATGAGATACAGATGACAAAGATTCTTCTAACCAATGATGACGGGGTGTATTCCACAGGCCTGAAAGCCGCCTATGATAGTGTGCAAGACCTTGGGGAAGTAATTGTTGTCGCGCCATCATCCCAGAAAAGCGGTGTCGGACGTGGAATATCAATTTTCGAACCACTTCGTGTCTCCTTTGCCTGCGTGAACGGTTTCAGGGCATATGCTGTGGCAGGGACACCCACGGATTCAGTAATTATCGGCCTGTTCTCGATAATGAAAGAACATCCCGACCTTGTGCTCTCTGGCTTTAACGTGGGTGAGAATATCAGCACAGATGCCGTTACCACAAGCGGGACAATCGGCGCCGCACTTGAGGCTGCAAGTTACGGCATACCGGCAATAGCGGCGTCCATCCAGGTACTGGATGAAGGGGATAAATTCGATGACCACCGCGCTTACAGTTACGACTTTGAAGTCGGGATAAAGATAGTGAACAGGATAGCAAAAAACGTGATTAAAAAAGGGCTTCCGGATGGAGTGGACCTGCTCAATATCAATATACCCAGGCATGCGACCATGGATACCGAAATCGAGATCACAAGGCTTGCAAGAAAGATATTCCTGACAGGCGTGGAAAAGAGGAATGACCCGAGAGGAAGACCGTATTACTGGATAAACGGGGAGCTTATCAGGGATGCAGAAGAGGGCACTGATGTGAAAGCTGTAATGAAAAAAGGGAATATCTCAGTTACTCCTCTTTCCCTTGATTCGACCACGCGGGCAGATTTCAGGAAGATAGACGAGCTATTGTGATTTCATAAGAAGTAATCTCCTGACCCTGTTCTCGGTCGAAGGACACCTGCTGAAAATATAAGGCGCGCACGAGCGGCACTCGAAAAAGAAAACATCGGGCGGAACAGAAGCCGGAAATTTCCTGGTATTATAAGAGAACGTGTAATCCTCAACTTTTAACAGCGCTGAGGCAAGTTTACCCGGAGCGCTCGTGATCCATGCAGCGGTTTCATCAGCCAGGTACTCCCTGCTTCTTGAGATGAAAGGCTCTATAAGGTGAACGAGGGGATTCAGGAAGAACGCAAACCTCACGAGCAGGCCAAATTTACGAAGTTCAAGATCACAGTTCTTGATGTGGGTGAGTTCATGGGCCAGTACGGTTTCAAGCTCTTTATTATCTAATATTTCAATAAGGGGAATGGTCAGTACCAGGACGGGTTTTTTATTGCGCTTGTACACAAAGGCGTTCGGGATACTCGAATCCAGGAAGCCGACTTGGGGAATATCCATTTTGAGTTTATTGCATAGTTTTTCTATAATAGTGAAAACTTCAGGGAATTCCTTGTGACTCGTGATTCTGGCAGTCATATCGTTGAATCTGGAATATTTCATTAAAAAAAATAAGATGCCCACGATAGTTCCTGCAGCTAACAACAATATTTTCAGGTCGAAAGGGAACATTTCAAAGTCGTTTCCCTCAATAAATTCGTGCCCGGATAATTTAGACAGGGTTATGATAACAGGTATGGCCAGCAGTACGAAGGCCTTAAAATCATAACATAATTTTCTTCTATCTGGATTCATATCCTTTCAATGATTCCTCAATCTTTTTCCGCAGTTCCTGCAATTTACCCGGATCGCTCTTTACCAGTTCCTCAATGAAGTATGCAGTCGTAGGTTCACGGAAATCTTTCAAGAGTTTGTCCATGACCCTGAAAGTTATCATATTCTCAAATTCCTCTTTTTTTAAGAGAGGAGAATAATAATAGCACAGCCCCCTCACACCTTTATCTGTCCTTCTTTTTAATAAATTCTTGTCATGCAGTCTGTTCAGCGTGCTGCTCACAGTCGTCATCGCGATATCCCGCTTCTGTCTCAATTCTTCGAGTACATCATGGGTCGAGGTTTCTGTCCTGTTCCAGACTATCTCCATGATTTCCTTTTCCAGCGGGCCCAGTACCTCCAGTAATTCGCTGGCATTGAGAGACATTTTTTTATTTTTTCCTATCATTATATTCAGTTATCAAGCTACTATTCATAATAAAAGTTTCGTAAGACAATAAAACTTAAATACCATTATTACTATGTTTAAACATAGCTACTATCATTAATAGTAGTTATTAGTTATTGACGTTCAAAACAAAGGAGAATTATGGTAAATATAAGAAATATGTTCCTTTCCAGGATTATTGTTACTGCTCTGCTAATGCTTGTTTTTGTAATTGCACCTGTAAATGCCGAACTTGAAATTGTCTTAGACAGTATTTCGCCCCAGCCTGTTGAGCCGGGACATGATCTTACGCTCTCGGTCAATCTCGACAGCGACAACACCGATGCAAAAGATGTTACGCTTACGATCCTTCCGGATTCGCCAATCAGACTTAAGAACGAAAATGATCAGATCATTGGTATTGGAAATATCATTAAAAACGGTGCGGTAGCCAAAATCTTCCAATTACATGTTGATCCACGCGCACCTACTGGTTCATATGATATCGACTTCAGGGCGCGCTGGTCAAGCAATGACCTGATGCGTGAAACCAATAAAACCGTCAAAGTCCTGGTGAGGGGAAATCCGCAGCTTGCCGTATCCAATATTTCCATCAACCCCGAACTCATAAGCCCGCAGGATACCTTTGAGCTTGCATTTACAGTCTCAAATGAAGGAACCGGCATTGCCCGTGATATCACAGTCGGCGCCGCAACAGCCGGGCTGCCGTTTGTTACTGGTGGGGCTGATACAAAGGTCATAAAAGCACTTGACCCGGGCGAATCAAACAGGATGAACTATAATTTCATAGTTAAAGATAAAACGGATATTTCGTCGTACTCAATCCCGATAAAGATGGAATATAAAGATGAAAACGGGAAAAATATCAGCTCGCAAAGCCAGGTTGGCGTCAAAGTCCTTGGCAGGGCAAAACTTTCAATTGCTAACATCAAGACCGAACCCCAGAACCCGGCAAAAGACGATCTTGTAACAGTGACCATGCGTATTGAGAATTCAGGGACAGGCGATGCAAAATCTGCAAGGGTGATAGTTGCCGTCCCTTCTGAAGGGAATAAAACAGTCTTTCTTGGTAAGATCAAGCCCAATGATGACGCCCCCGCAGTATTCACATTCCTTGCAGCCGAAAGCGGCGATATCCCGTATTCGGCTACTGTGGAGTTTGAAGATGATCTCGGCGTGCACAACCAGACATGGGTACTCAGCCAGTACGTGTACAGCCGGAACGGGAATGATATCGCTGTACCCATCGGGATTCTTGCGATAACAGGTGGAGCGACCGCATACTATCTGAGCCGGCGGAAAAAACAGATCAGTTGAAGGAGCGGGAAGTAACTCAAAAACAGGAGGAGTAATGTTAAGCGATATTCGGCTTTCAATGTTCCTGGCGCAGAAATCAATAACAAAGGGCAACAAGGGCACACTTGTCCTGACGATATTCATTATGGCGCTCGTATTTGTAAATTCGGTTTTCGTCTCATCACTTTTCCTGGGGCTTACAAACACGATCAACGAGCAGATGATCAATACGATGTACGGTACGGTTGTGATTGAACCAAAAAAAGATGAAAAATACGTCGATGGCGTTTATTCCCTGAAGCAAAAGATAAGCAGCGTGCCTGGCGTGACAGGAGTTTCTGCCCAGTACGTAACTGGTGCCGTGCTCTCTTACAAGGATAAAAGCGGCGCATGGAGCGTGCACTCGATAAATCCCGATGATGAAGTTACGGTCACGACGATCCATAATTTCATGATCGACGGCGAATACCTGGGCAAGCAGGATGAAAACGAGATCATGCTCGGGAAAGAGATTTCGGGAGGGTATGGCGGCGATGACGAGGATAGTTCGCTCGGTGTTAAAGTCGGGGATACGATCGATGTGCTTTTCAATAATGGTGTTAAGCGCAGCTACAGGGTAAAAGGCATCTTTGGCGTCAACTTCCGGGGAGCTGACGCTACTGCGTATGTCAGCCAGAAAGAGATGGCATCTATATTGGGTATGGAAGATAAGGCATCGCAGATACTGATAAGGACATGGGACATCGGAAATGAAGACAGGTACGTAAAACAGTTCCTTGGGCTCGGGGTAAGTGAAACTATTAAGCCCTGGCAGAATTATGCGTCCATGGTCGGGGACATAACAGAAAGTTTTGATGTAATTGCCATGCTTATCTCAGGTATAGGATTGTTCGTTGCAGGAGTAACGATATTTATAATTATTTATATGAATACCATCAGCAAGAGGAGACAGATAGGCATATCTCGCGCTGTTGGAATAAAAGAATCTGTAATCATAAATACGTATTTTCTCCAGGCGATGTTCATTGTTACGTGCGGGATTGTCGCGGGATTGCTAATTATGTTCTCTCTTGTGGTGCCGTGGTTCGTTTCACACCCTCTGGATTTCTCCATCGGGAAAATTTCATTATTGATACTGCCTGAAAGGGTCTCCATAAGCGCAATAAGCCTGGTAATAGCGGCAGTGATAGCCGGGCTTGTACCGTCAATAATGGCAGTGCGCGAAACCATAGTAGAAGCGATGTGGGGTAATTAACATGACAGGAAATGCCGGAACTGGCGGTGGGGCATTTGTCATGGTAAGGGACCTGTGCAGGATTTACGTCATGGGTGAGGTGCGGGTGAAGGCGCTGAGTAACGTCTCGTTCGATATTTCCAAAAAACCCGCGGAATTCGTTGCCATAATGGGCAAAAGCGGAAGCGGCAAATCAACCCTGCTGCACCAGCTCGGTCTGCTTGATACTCCAACATCCGGTGAGGTCATTATAGATGGAAAGAACCTTCTGGTTTTGTCCGAATCGCGCAAGGCAAGGTTCAGGCTTGAGCGCTTCGGTTATGTCTTCCAGGAGTATGCGCTGCTGCCCGAACTTACAGCGCTTGAGAATGTATATCTGCCTGCAATGGCGCTTGGCAGGAAGAAAGAGGAATATATCAGGGCTGCCAGAGAAGTACTTGAACAAGTAGGACTCGGGGAGAGGCTGCATCACCGCCCGCGCGAGATGTCAGGAGGAGAACAGCAGCGGGTCGCAATAGCAAGGGCGCTTATCAACAAGCCTGATATACTGTTTGCGGACGAGCCTGCCGCGAACCTGGACAGCGCCTCGTCGGGACAGGTACTTGAGCTTTTCAGGAAGCTCAACCGTGAGATGGGGCTTACGATATTGATGGTAACGCATGAGCCTGAGGATAGAAATTACGTTGATAGGGTTATATGGCTTAAAGACGGTGAGATTGCAGAGCATGGAACATAAAATGATGGGGCGATATTGATGGCATTCCAGAAAAAAAGAATCGCAGTAATGCTATTTTTCACAGCGTTCTGGTTTTATCTCTTCTATGTGATGGGGACAGTGGAACTGAGCCTGACTGTGGCTGTTCTGGAAATCGGGATGGGTATTGCAGGGGCTGCACTCATATTTACGCTGCTTCGATGCGTAATAACGCCCTTGTTTTTCGGCAGGGCTTTCTGCTCCTGGGTTTGCTGGAGTCCGGGCTTGTTTGACCTGGTCGGGCTTTATAGAGGCAAAACAAACCTCAAAAAAAATAAATGGCTGTATCTTAAGTATGCAGTGGCGGCCATAATGATATTTTTTGGCGTAAGAAGCCTGCTTGCGGGAAATGCAAGTTTCCCGACCCGCGAGGTTTCGATGATGAAAGACATATCAGTCATTACTTTAGGACTTCTTCTTGCGTTCCCATTAGGGCATCGAAATTTTTGTAGATATCTATGTCCGCCAGGTTCACTTATTGCATATTTCTCAAAGTGGGGTCTATTGAAGATAGAGGGAGATCAAACAAAATGCAAACAGTGTGGAACATGCGAAACAAACTGTCCAATGGGGGTTTCAGCAAAAATTTACGTTCAAAATGAAGACCGGATTTATGATAGAGAGTGCATCCTCTGCGGAAAATGCATCGACATCTGTCCGGAACATGCTTTGAAATATTCATTCAAAAGAGATAAAAATACATGGTAATGAAAAGAGATAAAAATACAAACTCTATAAAGTGGCTGATAGCAGGACTACTCGTCTGGATAGCAACAGTTCCACTGCTTTCTGGAATTTCTGAAAGCCCGGTAAAGGCATTTGGGATAATACTGGCCTGGCTTGCACTTCCGGTTATATACGCTGTAAAAAACAACGATTTTGAAGGAATCGGTATAACCAGCAAAAATCTTAAGAATGCTCTGGCTGGGATGCTGGCAGTTTCCATCCTATATTCCGTAATACGTAACCTTCTGATTGTATTTGTCCCATCAAGCATAAATTTTCTCGCAGCAAGTGCCCTCACTGTGGCTGAGCTACTGAAGCAGGGCTATTTCGGAAACATCGCTGGCCCTTTTTCAAAACTTTTCCCGATAATGTTTTTCCTGACTTTTCTGGCTGCAGTTTCCAATGAACTTTTCTACAGGGGATTTTTGTTTACACATCTCAGGCAATTTGTGGATTGGAGATTGGCAATCATAATATCTGCCCTGATGTTCGGGGCATATCATTATCTAAATGTTGGAGTAAGCGGATTCATAATGGGCATAGTTGTGAGTATTGTTTCAGGATGGCTCATGCAGAAATACAACAATATTGTCGCCCCGGCACTATTCCATTTTATACAATATATTTTGACAATACTTGTGTTTTATTATTTAGTTATATGAAGAGGAGAAAATGAGAATTACATATATCGGACATTCAACAATCTTAATCCAGGATGAAAATTTCAATATGCTTACAGACCCTTTTTTCACAATAAATCTGCCTTTTGTGAAACGAAAAATTTTACCATCAATGAATATAGAAGATTTGCCGGAAATTGATTTGATCCCGATTTCTCATACGCATCCTGACCACTGTGATTTCGATGCGCTTGGTAAAATAAGTAAATCTGCAAGTGTGGTAATGCCTCAGGGGACCTCATCGAAAGTAAGGAAGATGGGGTTCCAGGTAAATGAACTTGGATACTGGGAATCAACAGGACGCGGGAAATATAAAATAACGGCTGTCCCGGCCATGCACCAGGGCAGGTGCGCGGGATATATTTTAAAAGGAAGCAAAACTATCTATTTTGCCGGGGATACGCGTTTTATTGATTCAATGAATGAAATCGGACAAAAGTTCGATATTGATATTGCATTCCTCCCGATAAGCGGGAACAGATTTTTTGGATTAAACATGATAATGGGCCCTGAGGAAGCAGCGCTTGCTGCCGAAAGCCTGAAATCAAAATTAGTGATACCCGTACATTTTGGCACATTAGCAAATATCCCTCCTGTTTTCAGTACGAACGGAAGTCCATCAGATTTTATAAATTGCATCAGGGATGATAGAATAAGAAAAACTGTAAAAGTGCTGGATGCTGGTGAAAGTTTTGAATATTGAATATCATACGGGGTAATAAAGTGACCAAAACCGGAAAAATCATAAGCGCCGTTCTTCTCGGGCTGTCAATATTCCTGATACTGGATGCATCCCTGGCGATCTTTCTGGGAAAACAATACGTTTACTGGAATCTGGAATATCTGCCTGCATGGTATAGCAATTTCATGATAAAGATTTATGAATCCACGCAACCGGTATTGAGGTTGTTGATTCTGGCTGAACTCACTGTCGGGTCCGGCTTGTTTTTGATATCCCGAAGATTAGTGAAAAAAGGAGGATAATAAATGAAAGTTTCAATCGTAAAATGTGATAACTATGAACACCATAGAGTCAAAAACGCCATTCTCAGGAGCCTTGAACTCATCGGTGGTATCGGGGAAATAGTAAAACCCGGCAACACCGTGATGCTCAAGGTAAATGTCATCATAGGCTTTCCGCCTGAGCGCGCCGCAACCACGCATCCCGCAGTTGTAGGTGCAATGACAGAAATAGTAAAAGAGGCAGGCGGCATTCCCTGGGTGGGTGATAGCTCGGGCGCCTACGGCTACACTGCGAAATCCCTTGAGCTGTCGGGGATAAAGAAAGCCTGCGAAGAATACGGGGGTAAGCTCATTAATTTTGAGTCAACAGGCGCATATTCTGTAAATATCGATGGCCAGGTATTGAAAACTGCCAACATCGCAAAACCTGCCATCGATTGCGACGTGCTTGTTTCCATGCCCAAGATGAAGACGCACCAGCTTACAAAATATACAGGCGCAGTCAAGAATTTTTACGGCGTTATCCCGGGTTCGGGAAAGGCTGCAATACACAGGCAGGCGCCCACCGAGGAGAGCCTGAGCCAGGCCGTGGTTGATATATATTCAGCCCTGAAGCCGCAGCTTGCAGTGATGGACGGCATCGTAGGCATGGAAGGGGAAGGAGCCACAAACGGGACGCCGATAGCATCCAACGTCATACTTTCATCGAGGGATTGCGTGGCACTGGATGCCGCGGCCTCTGAGATCATGGGATTCCCGCATAAGGATATACTGACAACACGTTTCGCGAACGAGAGAGGGCTGGGGATCGGGGAACTTGGTAAAATCGAGGTGACGGGTGAAAAAATAAAAGATGTCAGGCTGGATTTTAAGAAATCAAGGTATCTGTACTATAAATTACCGGCATTTTTAGGAAAATTCATATTTAAATCCGCTGAAAATATTTCAAAAGTAACGATTTCTGAAAATGATTGCAAACGATGTGGAATCTGTATTGAAAGCTGCCCCGCCTCTGCAATCACACTTTCGCCGCAGCCGTTGATCGACCAGGAGAAATGCATAAGATGTTATTGTTGCCATGAACTATGCAGGAACGGGGCGGTAATGCTCAAGACATCGTATCTGGGGAGGCTGTTGTTGAGGAAGATGAAGTATGAAGCACCTGGTATACAGATTCCAAATTAACATTGCAATGTTTCAATCTTGCCGGGCATCTCATCCATTTTGTATTTCCACTTGAAAATCACAGGCATTTTGTTGATATCATCAAGATATTGACATATGCGTTGAGCCAACTCATTTTTATCGGCTACTCTAACTCATCTTTCAAAGAAACATGAAATTCTCCAAAAATTTTCGGGAAAACCGTGTCTGTAGAGCTATTTGTAAATTAAATTAGGTATGGACTAACTTTTTAAATCAGAAAATTGATCATACAATCATTGATTTTGAGGTAAATTATTTACCTATGTATAAACATGATGAGTAAAGTAGTTAATTGAGTGACTTGCCAGACCCGCTTTGGCATGCTATCAAACCTATGCTTTAATAGACGATAAAATAGAAAACAATTAAGCATAGGACTAACCGTTTGTTAGGCTAACACGTAAAGCGGCGATAGATAACGAATTTTCGATCATCTTTGAAAGATGAGTCAGAGTGTGCTATGTCGGCATAGCTTTTGATGCTGTAATACGGCTTGCCGCTGGAGTAGTACGCTATCGTACCCATCTCTTCGCGGTCGCTCAAGCCGTCGTCATCAGTATCATCGTCATAGGGGTCTGTGTAAATTGCGCGGTATGGATCCAGTATCTGCATCCCGCCGGTCTCTTCGGCGTCTGTCAGCCCGTCGCCGTCAGAGTCGAAGTTCTGGGGGCCGATGCTTAAGGTCTTGTAGGCTTTGTTATTGGATTCGCTCTTTTCTGTTATGCTTTTCAGCGGGTCAACCTTGACGTAAATATCGACGGCAGACGACGAGATAGTGTATCCGTACAGGACGGCAGTCTTTGAGCCGCCCTGGCTGATGCCGCCTGTTATGGTTGCGCTTCCAAGATAACTGCCACCGGCATCAGGGTCGCCTGCATAGAAGTCAACAAGCACATTATCATTAACAGCGGCATCTCCCGTATTATGGACGACTGCTTTGATGTTAATCTTATCTCCGACTGAGTAAATTATGTCAGGGTGGTTCCACTGGACATTCGATTGGTCCGCCCAGTAAGTATTGGATGCAATGAACCACATGCTCAGGTGGTTTGTCTGTGCCTCGATGTAGTTGGAAACTATATTCACTTGCTGGCCTGGGGCTTCTACAGGCAGGTTTGAAGCCTCATCAAAATAATACAGTTTCAGGCCTGATTCATCTGAACCGTTCAACCTGGATTCGTTATAATAGACCCGTACGGTTGCTGATTCAAAGCCTGATGAAGCGTTAAAATCGATAAAGTCGCTTACGATGCCTGAAAGCATGGCGACAGGTACGTATGGTGATTCATCCTTCCTGATCTCCATTGTTTTCTGGAGGTTACCGCTTCCCAGGATTTGTATGGACGCGCCGATTGATGTGTTCGTGAATTGCTGCTGGAACGAGTCCCTGCCGTCGGGGATGCCGTCGCCGTCGGTATCAGGGACAAGAGGATTGGAATTTCCCAGTGCGATTTCTATATCATCGGTAAGCTCATCTTCATCTGTATCCTTGTTTAAAGGATTTGTATGATATGATTTTGTTTCATCTTTATCTGAGATATCATCCCTGTCTGTATCAGGATTTCTTGGATTGGTTCTCAATGCCTGCTCGTCAAGGTTTGTCAATTCGTCATTATCAGGGTCTTCAGCAGGATCGTTGATGCCATTGCCGTCTGTGTCCGGTACAAGGAGCGATGTACCTGTTGCAAGAAGTTCATATGCATCCTCAAGTGTATCGCCATCTGTATCTGCCTTGAAGGGATTTGATCCGAGCCTGTATTCGGCATAGGTTGCAAGCGCATCATCATCAAAGTCTTCTATGTGGTCCTTAATATCATTGCCCGCTTCGTTCTTTGCTGTCTTGCTTGAATCGGAATCATTGTTCAGCGGGTCGGTTCCTGTGACATTGGTTTCATAGTAATCCGGGAGATTGTCGGTATCCACAAGCCTTGTCTTTGTCCATGATGCTGTGTTCCCTGCTGCGTCAGTCGCTGTTACTGTGATTATGTTGGTGCCTTCGGTCACGTTCATTGTGTACTCGAAGCTTCCGCTGTGGGGTACTGCTGAACCGTTTAAGGTAAGGACGGCGCCCGGCTCGATCGTGCCGTTGATGCGGTAGGCGGGATTCTCAAGCGTCGGGTTGTCGGTAAGTTCGGTGACATTGAGTGCGGGCGGCGTATTGTTGATAGTACATTCATTATCTTCTTCAAAAGATTTCCAAATCCATCTAATATTTCGCCGTGCACTCACTTTTGCCAGACCCATGTCCACAGTAATATCGTGCCTAATATAAAACCATGGATAGTTAATCTTTAACTTTTTTAATATCTAACCGCCCTTCTGCTTTTATATAGTCGCCTGTTTTCATGAGGGAATCTTTTGGTACTTCTACTGCAATAAATATTCCACAATCCACAATCCCGTATTTATAATCTGTATCTTCTGAATAGTAAGAACCTGTTTTTTCATCATAATAAGTAATAGCTCTTGGAATAAAATTCTTTATTTCACCTGATAAAATACAATGGTCTTCAAATTGCTTAGTAGAGACAATATTTTTTTCTTTAGAGTTTATTTTTTCATGTTCCGTGGTCATTAGTGAAAGAACAACATCACATTTCTCCCCTGCGAAGAATGGACTTTGACGGTTAAAATTGCTTACGAAACATTTTAGTTCATGTCCCTTAACCTTGATTGTAACATTCGCCGTAATCTCTTGTATATCAAGAATTTCAACATCAACAATTTCTACTTTTTCTAAGTAAGCCTGGTCCATTTTAAACTCCTGGAAACGCTGTTATAACGTTACCTCTTCCGATTCCTATGGGTCTATCACTTACTACCACACTGAATTCAAATAATGAACCGTCTTTAGCTAGAAACTTCTTTGCATATTGGTATTTGTCTCCTATTAAAGATTTGGATTTAATAATCTCACCTGATTTTAAGGTCTCAAAAATCATTTCCTGAACTTCTTGTTCAGTCTTTGGTCCGAATTTCGAAGTTATCTGGTCCAAACGTTCCGGTCTTTTGATATGTGTCCATCCCCATGTACTTGTTCCATCTTCCAGCCACCTAATAACACTTCCGCTATCTTCAGTTCTCTCAATCACATTCAGCGTCTTCTTCAACTCGCCACCATTCTCATAGACTCGTTCCATATTCTTGACAGCAGCGCCTTTCCCTTCAAGTTCCCTGATCTTATAGTAGATAGCGCCGCTGCCATCAGCATAATTTTTCAGCAGGTTGCCATAGGCGTTCAGCCTCTCATAATTCGTACCTTCCTGCCAGATGATTCCAAGGTCTGAAGATTCTTTGATTGAATTGCCAGAAATAATTGTTACTGGAAAAGATGCAAAAATGAGAATTAGAGGACACAAATAATAGTGAATTTGTAATGCATTAATCCTTACCTTGATTCCTGATATACTCTTGATAGGCCTTTTCAGCTTCATTATACTTTTCGATTAATTGCTTTACTTCTTTACTTTCCTTTACCTTTTGATTAATATTAAGAAGAGATTCTATAAATTCAGAGGACGATCTAAGAACTTCTGCAATATATTGGTTTAGTAGTATTGGCATGTCTACAATGTTTGATTTTATATCACTTCCATAGCTAAAAGTAAATAGAACGTATCTATTGTAATATTGAAGCTTGATACTATTTGTTGAATCTACGAAACCAAATACACAATCTTCTTTGTTGATTAATTTAATTATAGATTCTAAAATATCTAAATAGAAGAACCATAGATATTCTTCAACATAATGATCTTCTGTAATACATTGAGTGCCATTGAATTTCTCAAGAGCCTCTCCATCAATCTCAATTTTAATTCCTCCGTACATCCCTCCATATGCAAAGGTATCTATATTGTATTCTATATTTGGATATTGCAAAAGCATTTCATCGGGATCTAAACGTAAATTTATAGAAAACTTACTGGACATAATATCACTTACATTCAACATCGGGATCACTTGGACTGACTGGATGCGAAGTCTCTATATATCCATTACTGGCTACTACTGCCTTAATTAGTTTTGTACCAACTGTAATATAATAGCAGCTGCCTTGACCTTTTAAAGATTTCCGTACTTCATCTGGATTTTTAATCGTTTTGTAAATCGTGGATTCCACTTCATTATCCGGTATTCCGATATTTCTGAAATCACCATTATCGATAGCGTGATTCTAAAGCCTCCGTAATTTTTAAGAATCATTAAACAGATTATTTAATGGGGGTATTAAAATGACAATAACACCAAGAGGTGAATCATTT
>VEPN01000010.1 GCA_012026835.1 Candidatus Methanoperedens sp.
AGTTGTAATTTTTCATATATGTTTCCTACAGCAAGAATTGTTCCAATCGGAAAGCATATATTCTCATTAGGGATTATATCATATGTCCTCAGTTTTTTTGGTATTTCATCAATAACAAACATGCTGAGGACTATCATATTATTTACCTGTCAAACTTAGGATTTTGTATTCAATTTTTTAAAATGAGCAAACAGAGTAATCAACCACTGAGGACATGGAGAGCATAGAGATTTATTGTTTTGCTCTATGAACTCTGTGGTTTATAGATTGCTATCAAATGTTATGCGGAGGAATATAGATTAATGCGCTGCTCCACCTTCCGCATGCGCCGCCGCATACCTCTCAGTTATCAGCGCGCGCTTGAGCTTGAACAGCACCCTTTGCTTATCAAAATTGTACTGTTCGCCCAGCTTCTTGATAAGCCGTTTCTTTGATGCACCTTTCAGGCTCATCTCAGTCATGATGCCGTCCACGAACTCCTTGTTCGGATCGGCCTCTTTCTTTACTTCAGCATTGGCCTGCGCTTTCGGCGCCTCTGGCTTTGCCCTGGCTTCAGGTTTGGAGGTATCTTTAGTAGCTTCCACTTTTACATCCTCAGTCTTTACCAGCGGCGCTTTCTTGATTGCTTCCACTGATTTTTCTTCAGCTTTTGGCGCAGCCTGGACAGAAGATGGCGCTTTAACAGCTACAGCTTTATCCTTTGGCGTATCGCCCTTTGATAGAGCCTGCAATGTCGCTTTCGCAGCTTCTTTTGAAGCGTTTTCATCGGGCTTTACAGGCTTTTCTTTTTTTACTGCTTTCTTAACTGCTTCTGCCATCTTCATCACCTCGAAATCTCAACCGGCGTGAGCATTCCTTTCTCTATTCCGAACTTCCTGCCTGCAAGCAATACATTTTCCTGCACCGGCGCGACCTTGAACCGCTTTTCTATTGCACTGCCGTTGGATTTTATCTTTAGCGTCGCGCCCTTTATAAGTTTCAGCGCCCTTGCGGTATTCAGGTTCAGCTCCACAAAATCGTTATCGTCAGCCAGCCCGAACCACAAGAAGGGGTTGTATATGCTCACAAGCGCTGTTTTTGTATCGATCGGTTTCGGCGCGGCCTGTATCGCGCCATAAGGGGGCCTATCATACTTCGGGATCGTGAATTCATCAACCGCTGCAATGCCAAGCGCCTTCCTGACAGATTCATGCAGGGAATCGAACTCAAACTTCGTACCTGCAATTACACCGAGTGCCTCAAGCCCGCTTGTCCCCGCGCCGCCAAGAGCCTGAGCCCGTCCCTCGCTGTTGATGAGCGTTCCTCTCTTCTTATAGAGCGGTTCGTGGGCTATTACGACGTGCGCTTTTGCCGTGATGGCGCTTGCGCTGCCTGTCTGCACGATAAGATTTGTCAATTTCCCAAGCGTCTCTGCCGGGATTAAATCAACAGGGTCAGATTCCAGGCAGAATAATGTCTTTATCGCTCCTTTATTGATATCCTCCACAAGCGTTGCCAGCGATTTTTGTTTTGCATCCTTTGAGAGGATATACACGCCAGTTGAATTCGCAAAAGGCTTAAGGAATGTTATTCTTGCCCCTGCATTCTTTGCAAGCAAGAGTACGTTCTTTATCTGCTCCACATCGGAAAGCGGATGGAAATCCGTGATAACAAGTGAATCCTTTGTAAGCTGCAATTTTGAAACGTCGGCAGGTCTTATATTCTCATCAGCCAGAGGCATATCCTTCCACCAGACAGAAGTTATCTTCGCTCCTTTCTTTTTAGCTGAAAGAAGGCGCCTGACAATCAGGGGATACTGCTCATAGGGATCAATGAAAAGCACTATATGCTTTGCAGCTTCAATTTCATCGTAGGGTATTCCTACACTTAAAGTCTGATACGTGTCTTTCGGCAATGCCTCAAAGTCAACACCGCTATACAGGGATGACTCCGCAAGCTTCTGGAATGCCAGATGCTCCTCGCATGTTATATTGCCAAACGACAGGAATGCAACAGAACCCTTGCTCCCTGATAGTCTTTTTGCCGCCTCTTTTGCGGCTTCCTGCAGAGTTGTTTCCTTACCGTCCACCATGGACTTCACAGGCGCATAAAGGCGCGGCAGGTTCATCCCGAACCTGCATAGCTTTCCTGCGTTGGCAGGAGAGGACTTCCTGAAGTCCACTTCAAGCTTTCCATTTTCCCGGACATACAGGCCGCAGCCGAAATTGCAGCCCGGGCAAATTGTAGAATAAACATTAGCCATGATTTACACCTCAAGTTTAGCTTCAAAATATGGCGGCTTTCGCTGATCCATCCCGGGCTCGTACTTTAACTGCTCCTGCACGGTATTGGCAAAGCGCCTGTAAAGTCTTGTGAGCGGGATATCCACGGGACACACATCGCTGCACTGCCCGCACCCGATACACGAGTCCGCAAGATGTAAAAAGCGAACAAGATGATACATCGACATCTTATAAGCGTCACCGCGGTAATGGAACTCGGTGCATTTTGAAATATCGCCGCATGAGCAGGTCGGGCATACTGCTTTGCATGCTCCGCAATCTATACAGTGCTCAAGTTCCTTCCTGAAATACTCAAGCCTGCCGTTATCCATCGGGACAAATACTTTATCTTTCCATTTCTTGCCAAGCCCTTCCATAGTTCCTTTTATCTTGGCACGGATAGCAACTCCTTTCTCATCCGGCTTCTGAACCTGCACGTATCCGGCATCAATAGCGTTCTGAAGAAGCCTTGCACCTTTTTCCGAATTTATCTCAACGAATGTGGCTTTTCCCACAAGGTCTCCGGTAACACCCCAGTTGCCGCATGCAATGTCGGCATTATTTGGTATTTTTATTGTACAATAACGACAGCTTTCCCGCCTTCCGTATCCTTTCTCTTCAAGCTCATCGATGGTTATTGCATGCTCCTTTCCGTCCTTTGTCTCAAATATGAGCTTTCCCTTCTCGATCTCTTCACCGTGAACATCCTCGGGTTTTATCTTGTACATCACTTCGAGCATTTCCCGCGTGACAACAGGATGCATCGACCCGCCGCAGTTCAATCCAACTACGAACGTGTTATCAAGATTTATCGCGTTGCGCTTGCTCTGCTCGATAATCCCGCGCACATCGCATCCCTTGGCAGGAAGTGCGACTTTCAGGTTCTTATTAGCAATCAACTTTGCAAAGTTGCTCGGGACAGAGTGCAACGAACCCGCAGAGTTCAATACTTCATTAACATCAGATGTTATTACCGGAACTGCTTCGAATTCATTTATCTTTTTTAATACAACAACAGCGTCAACCATCTTCTTTTCAAGAGCTGCAGCAAGCATTGAAGTAACAAGGCCGCCTGACCCTCCGCGCTTTCTCACATCTTCTTTTGTTGACCAGCCAACGTACATCTCACCTTTCTGCATTAAACCACCCCCGCAGGTTTTAAGGGACTCGGGCCAAGCTTCTTTATCTGCTCGGTGACATCCCGGATGAAATTTGCGAATTTCTCGCCTTCGCTTGCCGATATCCAGTTAAGCTGGAGTCTCTCTTTTTCAATGCCAAGCTCATGCGCCACATTTTCAAGGTACTTGTATTTTATTTTTGTCTTATCATTGCCGTTAACATAATGGCAGTCGCCGATATGACATCCTGTTACGAGCACTGCATCCGCGCCCTCCAGAAATGCATTGAAAACATGAAGCGGGTCTATCCTCCCTGAGCACATAACGCGAATAATCCTCGCAGATGCAGGCTGCTGGAATCTTCCCATACCTGCGCTGTCGGCGCCACCGTATGAACACCAGTTGCAGCAGAACGCTACTATCTTGGGTTCCCAGCCGTCGGTTTTTGGCGCTGCGGCAGCTTCTGCGCTTATGCCGTCGCTTATGCTGTCGTTCATACCGCCACCTCCTGGAACCTGAACACGTTCTTGACCTGTGCAAGTATCTGGGCGTTCTTGAAGTGGCTTTGCTCAAGGGCACCGGTCGGACATGCCGTGACGCATGTTCCGCAGCCTTTGCACAGAGCTTTTACAACATTGGCTCTGCCTTCTTTTTCATCCATTTTGATAGCCTGGAACGGGCACATGGGTATGCAAACCTGGCATCCCACACACACATCGGGATTCACAACAGCAGTGATGCCCTCTGTTATCGCTTTCTTGTTCTTCAATAAAATAGTGGCGCGGCTTGCGCATGCGCTGCCCTGGGAAACGGCATAAGGAATATCCTTGGGCCCTGAAGCGCAGCCAGCGAGGAAAACGCCATCTATAGTGGTATCAACAGGCTTTAATTTGGGATGCGCTTCCATCAGCAGGCCGTCTGCTGCTTTTGATAATTTCAATAATTGCTGTATCTGGCCGATCCCTTCGTTCGGGACAATGCCAGTCGCAAGCACCATAAGATCGAATTCAAGGTTCCTTATTTCCCCGGCAAGTGTATCCTCAACCCGAACCTTGATATTCTTTGTAACAGGGTCTTCTTTAACTTCCACAGGCCTTCCGCGCAGGAATTTCACTCCAAGGTTTCGCGACCTGTTGTATGATTCTTCATATCCCCTGAAGGGTGTCCTGATATCCATATACATTATAGTATGGTCTGTCTCAGGGCGCTTTTCCTTAAGGAGCTGCGCATTCTTTATGGTGTACATGCAGCAAACGCCCGAACAGTAAATGTTCGTTGCCTTATCGCGTGACCCGACACAGTTCACGAATCCCACACGTATCGGCTCTTTGCAATCCGATGGCCGCACAACGTGACCGCCGGTGGGCCCTGCGGCGTTAAGAAGCCGCTCAAATTCCATCGCTGTAATGATATTATCGTATAACCCATATCCGAAATCGTGCCTGGGTTCGGGGTCATAGGTCTTAAAGCCCACTGCGCCAATTATGACGCCTACATTCAAATCAGTATATGAAGGCTGCATGTCATAATTTATAGCACCGCTTTGGCATGCTTTTGCGCACGCCTTGCAGTTGATGCAGTTCTCTTTGTCCAGGACTGCGCGAAGCGGTACTGCCTGCGGGAAAGGAACATATATTGCTTTTCTCGTACCGAATCCTTCATTGAAATCATAAGGCACTTCAACAGGGCATACTTCGCTGCATTTTGCACAGCCTGTACACTTTGTAACATCAAGGTACCTGGGCTTATGCTCGATCTTAACATTGAAATTGCCCACGTATCCATCAACAGCTTTCACTTCCGAATAGCTCATTATCTTGATATTCTTATTCCTTGCTACTTCCACCATCTTGGGACCAAGGATGCATATTGAACAGTCATTCGTAGGGAACACTTTGTCAAACCGTGCCATCCTTCCGCCTATTGAAGGCTCCTTCTCCACAAGATATACCTGGAAACCCATATCTGCAAGGTCAAGCGCCGATTGCATTCCTGCGACGCCGGCTCCCACAACAAGCGCCTTATCTGTAACGGGGACTTCGCTTGCCTGAAGCGGTTCAAGAAGCTTTGAGCGCTCAACGCCCATTCGAATAAGGTCTTTGGCTTTTTCCGTAGCTTTCTCCTTCTCCCACATGTGTATCCATGAGCAATGGTCTCTGATATTTACAAATTCAAGGAAGTACTGGTTCAATCCCATTTGCTCGATGCATGCGCGAAATGTTGGTTCATGTGTTTTCGGAGAGCACGCAGCCACAACAACGCGGTTAAGGTTGTATTCTTTTATCTTCGACTGAATATCAGCCTGGCCTGAGTCTGAACATGTGAACTTGTTAACGGACGTTACTTTAACGCCAGGCAGTGTTCCGATGTATTCGGCCACAGCTTTTGTATTTACAACACCTCCGATATTTACGCCGCATTCACAAACAAATACTCCAACCCGTTTTTCATCACTATCTTTTGCAACAGTACTTTTATTTTCAGTACCTTTAATATCGCTCATTTCTTCACTTCCTTGACAGGGTTTTCACCCAATTTCTTAATCTCTTCTGTAAAATCCCGGATGACTTCTGAGAATCGCAATCCTTCGCTGGCAGATATCCACTCAAGCCTCAACCTGCCGTCAAGGCCGAGTTTTGCAAGCGCTTTTTTAGTATTATTTATCCTGATTTCTGCGTTCTTGTTGCCGTCGATATAATGGCAGTCGCCGATATGACAGCCTGCCACCAGCACTCCGTCTGCTCCGTCTTTCAATGCTTTCAGGATGAAGGCGGGTTCGACCCTGCTTGAGCACATTACCCTCAGGATCCTGACTGTGGGAGGATACTGGAACCGGCTCACGCCTGCAAGGTCTGCACCTGCATATGAACACCAGTTACAGCAAAAAGCGAGGATATTAGGCTCCCAGCCGTTCCCTTTTGGTATTTCAGCAGCCACTTCCGCGCTCATACCGTCACCTCAACCATGTCTTTCCCGATTGAAATGCTCTTAACACCCTTATCGAAGGCATCTATCGCTTCGCCTATCTCTTTTGATGAGAAATGCTGTGCTATAATAGCACCTGCAGGGCAGGCGGCGGCGCATGAACCGCAGCCTTTGCACGCAGCCGGGTTTATTTTTGATTTCTTTGTGGTGTATGTGACCTCTTCTGCTTTCACGGTCGCATCATACAATGAAGGCGCATTATACGGGCACATAGTAACACACGTGCCGCAGCCTATGCATTTAGCTTCGTTCACAACTGAGACTGCACCCTCAGTTTCAATGAACTCCCTGGATAAAATGGTACAGGCACGAGATGCTGCGGCACTCGCCTGTGATATTGCTTCATCCATGAGTTTGGGTGCCTGCGCGCTCCCGCACAGGAAGACACCGTCAGTGGCGAAGTCAACAGGCCGCAGTTTGGGATGTGCTTCAAGGAAGAATTTGTTCTTATCAAGAGGAATCTTGAAAAGCTGGTTTATTTCTTCGTTCTCACCCGCCACCAGCGGAGTGCTCAGAACAACAAGGTCAGACGCTATTTCAATATCCTCGTTCAGCATGGAATCATGGACCGTCACCACCGAACCGTTCTGCACTATGGGCTGTCTCTCAACATCGTATTTGATGAAAATCACACCGAGGTCTCTTGCGTTCTCATACAGCTTCTCATTGACCCCATATGTCCTCATATCGCGGTACAACACATAGACGCTGGCTTTGCTGTTCGCCTTTTTAATCCGTATGGCGTTCTTGACGGCATCCGTACAGCATGTCCTTCCGCAGTATTCCCTTTCCTTGTTGCGGGCCCCGACGCACTGTATCATTGTGATAGTATTGGCGCTTGTGCCTTTGCCAAGCATTTTTTCAAGCTGTGCCTGCGTTATGACGTTTGAATCTTTCCCGTAACCGAATAATCCGGCAGGCTCAAAGTTCCGTGCACCAGTGGCGATAACGGCAGCCCCGAAATCAACAGGTATCTCCTTTCCTCTGGCATTGACAATGCCTTTAAAGTTGCCAAGGTAACCTTCAACCTTTTCAAGCTTTGCCTCGTTTAAAACCGTGATGTTCTTATTTTCACTTACCTTGCGAAGGAGTCCTTTCAGTACTTCCTCTGGCTTCTTTCCATTATATAATTCCGTCATTTCCCTGAGCATTCCGCCAAGCTCTTTTTCTTTCTCAACAAGTGTCACATTATAACCGTTTTCTGCGATATCAAGCGCAGCAGTCATCCCGGCTACGCCTCCCCCGAGCACGAGCGCCTTATTGATAAGTGAAACCTGTTGCTTGTATAAGGGCTGGAAAAGGGCGGATTTTGCAACAGCCATCTGCACTATCCCTTTTGCTTTCGCGGTAGCTTTCTCCTTCTCTTTCATGTGCACCCAGGAGCAGTGCTCACGGATATTGGCAAGTTCGAAAAGATATGGATTAAGTCCAGCCTCACGGCAGGTATTCTGGAAAAGAGGCTCGTGAGTGCGCGGCGTGCATGATGCCACTACCACACGGTTCAAGTTATTTTTAGCAATCGCCTCTTTTATCGTGACCTGGGAATCCGAGGAACATGCATACAGCATCTCCTGTGCATGCGCAACATAAGGAAGGGTCTTTGCGTATTCTACCACGTTCGGGACATTGACAACGCTTCCAATGTTGATCCCGCAATGGCATACGAACACGCCTACCCTGGGATCTGGTGAGAGCTTTTTCTCTTCAGGGAATTTCCTTTCTTTAATCTGGGTTCCCCGCTCTTTTGAAAGAAGAGATGCCGCCTTGCTTGCAGCTGCGCTTGCCTGGGCAACCGTGTCGGGTATATCTTTTGGTCCCTGCGCAACACCGCAGACGTATATCCCCGGAACGCTGGTTTCAACCGGATTTGCGATACTTGTGGCGATATTCCCGAAATCATCAAGTGCAATACCTGAACTGCGGGCGATGCCCTGCGTGGAATCAGACGGATCAAGACCGATGGAAAGTACAATCAGATCATAATTTTCAGTTTTTAATTCTCCTGAATTGAAATCCTCATATTTCATTGATAAAGAGTTCTTTGCATCCACAATAACTTCGGGAGGACGGGAATTGATGTATTTGATACCGTATTCTTTCTGCGCCCTGTTGTAAAATTCCTCGAAGTTCTTGCCAAATGCCCGTATATCAATATGGAATATGGTAATATCAAGTTCAGGATCATGCTCTTTTGCGATTATGGATTCTTTTGTGGCATACATGCAACATACAGAGGAGCAGTGTTTCCTGTCTATCCTGGGATTGCGCGAACCCACGCACTGGATGAAAGCGACTTTCTGCGGGACTTTGCCGTCAGACTGTTTTGTGACATGACCCTGTGTCGGGCCGCTTGCACTCAGGAGACGCTCGAACTGGAGCGAAGTGATAACATCAGGATGGTCAAACCTGTACTGCGAAAGCGCCGAGGGGTCAAAAGGCTTAAAACCCGTTGCAAGGATGACAGACCCGACATCAAGTTCGATTTCCTTATCTTTCTGCTCATAATCCACTGCTTTTGGCCCGCATACTTTCTTGCAGACGCCGCATTTGCCTTTTGTAAGATACATGCATTTTGCGGCATCGATCGTGGCGACCCGCGGGATGGCCTGGGCAAAAGGTATGTAGATGGCTTTGCGTTTACTCATTCCCGCGTTGTATTCATCCAGGACCTTTGTCGGGCATTTCTCAGTGCATGTGCCGCAGCCTGTGCATTTTGCATCATCCACATAGCGCGCTTTTTTAACTACTTTCACTTTGAAATCCCCGGCTTTGCCGGAGATGGATTTAACATCGCTGTATGAGAGCAATTCAATATTCGGATGCCGCCCTGTCTCAACGAGTTTGGGCGAAAGTATGCACATCGCGCAGTCGTTTGTCGGGAAAGTCTTGTCAAGCTGGGACATCACCCCGCCTATGCTCGGTCTGGATTCAATGAGATACGTCTTGAATCCGCTGTCTGCAAGGTCAAGGGCTGCCTGGATGCCGGCAATACCGCCTCCGACTACCGCTACTGAGCCTTTCATTTAGCCACCTCTTTTTCAGGTTCCGCGCCTGCTTTTGTTTCCGGTTTCTCCACTTTCTTTTCTTCCTTCGTCTCCTTGCCTATGGATTCAAGAAGCTGTTTTGGTGAAACCATGTTCTTATCAAGTTCAAGCTCTTTATCGCCCAGACCCATGGCAAGGCCGATGAGCTGGGTAAAATAGAGGACAGGCATATTAATGACAGTATTATGCGCCTTCTCGACCATTGACTGCTGGCCGTCAAGCAACATATGGCACATGGGGCAGGCGACCACCATGCAATTGGCCCCTGCGGCTTTTGCTTCGTCGAATAATTTCTTTGTAAGTATGAAGGCGTAATCCTGTTTGCTCATAAGGAGATTCCCTCCACAGCATTTTGTCTTCTGGGTAAATGGCAGGCATTCTGCACCTGTGGCTTTTATCAGGTTATCAAGTGACTGGGGATTTTCCGGGTTATCGAATTTTGATACTTCGGAAGGGCGGACGAGAAGACAACCGTAGTAAGGTACTGCTTTGATGCCCTTAAGTGATTTCTTGAATTTCTGTGACAGCGAATCTATTCCCACATCATTTACCATAACATCCAGAAGGTGTTTGATCTTAAACCCATTGTTCTTGTATTTATTGCCAAGCGCTTTCTCTATCTTTCCCCTGAATACTTCATCGGTCTTCATTGCTTTATCAGCCCGTGAAAGATTATGCGAGCAGATGCTGCATGGTATTACAAGGTCAAGCCCGGTTTTCTGCGCAAGCATGTTGTTCCTTGCAGACAGGCCCATTGATAATTCCTTATCAAAGATCGCTTCAAGTGCGCCGCAGCAGTTCCAGTCTTCAATTTCTGTCAATTCAATGCCCGCGGTTTTGCTTACGGCTTTTGTCGAGGCGTCGTACTCACGCGCAGTACCGTGGAGTGTGCAGCCGGGATAATATGCGAGTTTCATTTCTCCACCTCCTCAAAGATGCGTTTTATCTGGTCGGTTCCTTTGATTTTATGGGGCAGGATACTGAGTTTTCCTTTCCTGAATAGTTCCATTCCCATCGGGGCGTAACCGATAACACCGCCGATGCCCTTTGTTTTCAGCATGAACATGCCGCTGACTCCTGCTTCATACCATTTGCCATTGCTCTTAACAGAGTCGATAAAAAGATTATCAAAAAGTGGTTTTGGATTGGCAAGCTTGATCTTCCCGGCTTTTGCCTCGCGCTGGGCAATTGCTCTTATCGCACCCATAACTTCTGTTATTTTCACATCCTGGGGGCAGCGCTCATAGCAGAGATAACATGAGGCGCAAAGCCACAGGGATTCATCAGTCAGGACTTCGTTTCTCATGCCAAGCAATGCCTTCCTTAAGATTTTTCTCGGGTTGTAGCCTTTATCTATTTCAGTGACAGGGCATCCGACCGTACATCCTGTACAGTTAAAACAGCGTTTGATGTTCTCTCCACCTGGTTCATTAGCTATCTCGTATTTGAAATTCGGGTCAAGCTCGCTTGTCTTAATCATTTGCCAGCCTCCAGTTGCCGTGCGAGGAATACAGTAAGGTCAACCACATCAAGATCGTACTTCTTTGCCGTGTCTTTTTCGTTCTTCAGGCAGTTAAAATGCGCGAGGCATTTTGAGCATGTAGTTATCAACGTCTTAGCGCCGGTAGCAGCGGCTTCATCCATCCTGGCTATCCTGAGGGCCTTTGTCTGCTCGTTGCAGTTCATGAAACTGCTGACCCCGCAGCATAGTGCATTTTCTTTTGAATGCTCCATTTCCTTAAGCTTTGCGCCATTTGCCGTCAATGCCCTGCGAGGAGCATCATAAACTCCCATGTGCCTGCCCAGCCTGCAAGGGTCGTGATATGTAACTTCAGAATTTATCTTGAGGCCGAGTTTATCCATAAGTTCGGAAATATGGACGACCTTTATCCCGAGGTCGTAATCCTTTGATAACGTGCGATAGCATTCCGCGCAGCTTGTTATAAGGGTGTCGATACCGCTTTCCTTAAGATATTTGGTGTTATCATTCTTAAGCCTGTCAAAAACATCTTTTTTCCCCTGCCACAGCATATCATGGCCGCAGCATTTCATCTGCACCATCCGGGGTTTGATGCCTATTTTGTCAAGGAGTTTGAGAGATGAAGTCGTGATTTCCCCGAAATCAGTTTTTACATCGTGCAAAAACAAGCTCAGAGAATCCACACATCCCGGGAAAAAGCCGTATTTTGAATCGGTTTTTTCCATTTTGGTGTTCCCGTTAAGCCTGGAACTCAATTCAGCAAGCTCTGTGAAAACGCCAAGATGGGCGATATCAAGCGGAGTTTTCCCTTCCCTTTCTTGTTTTATGAAACTTAAGAAATCCACCTGCTGCGGGCATTCCTGGGGGCAGAGACCGCATGTCAGGCATGTCCAGATGTCTTTTGTTTCAAGCCCGTAGATGTTTGAATTATAAATAGAATTGCGCGGGGATGTTTTAGAAACCCGCCGCATAGGACATATCGACGTGCATTTACCGCACTGATAACAGGACTGTGCTTTGCTATTTAACATTCAGTTCTCCTTATTATATAATATAATGTCTATGTGCCATATTAAACATTTTGGTTCGTAAACTAACGAACAAAATGATTAATAATGACCTATCGTTTTTAATTTTTATAAGAAATGCTTAGCTTTAAAGATTTCTATTTTAACGCGGCAGAGCATCATTATTAATAATGTTACTCTCCAGAAAAAATTAGCAACAACCTTTACCAAAAATCTGACCGCAGATGAAAGCGCACAGAGTCACGCCTCTTTTGAGAGTATCCACGTCGACTGTCACGCCAGTCGATTGCGTGCACACATATGCCAGCGCACCGGCATACGTGGACGTGCCTCCTCAAGGAGCGCAACCCTTGACGTATGCCCTGTTGGGCATACGTGTGCACAATCGAGAACCCTCAGGGCTTCGGCATTGATGAACGCAAATTTAGTGAATGAGGAATTGTTTTGTCATGTCGTCATCCGGGCAATAAAAAAAACCCTTATATTACCATCAAACAATCTATACCATGTATGAAACCTATAGAAAAAGCATCAGGTATCGGCGGCTTGCTTACAGCGTTCAGGAAACTTGCCCGCGGCAGGGACAAAATAACGTTCATAGGCTGCCCCGGATGGTGCAACCCGTTTGCTGAGCTGCTTGGCTATGTTCTGCGCGATGCAGGCAAAGAGATGGTATTTATACCCAACCTGAGAAAGGATATGGCTGTAAGGGTAGAAATGACTGTTTATGGCATGCAGCTTGGGGATAATGCAGACCCGTCTTCTGATACTATCGTTCTCCTGGGAGGTCTTGCCATGCCCAAGATGGAAGTTGACGTCGGGGGTCTGAAGGAATTGATTGATGAAGTTACTGACGGGAAACCTGACAGGAGGATATTTGGCGTCTGTGTGGGCGGGGTTTTCCAGAAAGCGGGGTGGGATAAGTTGATCCATTTTGATTATCTTGTGGATGCAGACATGGAAGTTACGACATACGGGAGCACTGATGGATAAGCTTTCGAGCCTGTTCATAAAAGCAGCACTTATATACCTTGCAATCAGCACAATTCTTGGAGTTCTGATAACCATTGGCCCGGGATATAGTTTTATGCATTCCCATCTTGCCCTTATAGGGTGGGTTTCTTTTTTGCTTTTTGGCCTTGCTTATCTTTTGCTTCCGCAGTATACCGGAAATCCGTTATTCAGTGAAAGACTGGGACTTATACAGTTCTGGCTTGCAAACATTGGTCTCATCGGCCTGTCGCTTTCATATCCGTTCATGAGAATGTATATGCTTAAAGAACTGGATTATTCCCTTGCCCGGACAATGGTTATATTATTCGGAACGGTTGAAGCGATTTCTGTTTTTATGTTCATATACAATATCTGGAAGAGTATGGGGATAGTACGCTCTCAGGAAGAAAATATATTTTATACCGAATATAGGGATAAGTGATAACAATGGAATGGACTACCGAAGCATCAGGGGAACTTGAAAAAGTACCTGAACATGTCCGCAAAATGGCAAAAATGGGAATAGAGACATCTGTAGAAAAGAAAGGGAAAGGAATTGTGACCCTTGAAGATGTGAGGGAAGCAGCACAGCGTTTCGGGGCTTTGATGGAAAAGGATGAAAAAGACAATAAGACTACAAGGATCGCAGTAGTAAGATGCGATATCGTAAGTGAGACCTGTCCGGGAGTTGCGTGTTTTAAGTCGTTCAATAAAAGAAAAGTGCATTTTAGTGAGTACGGCCCTGATACCGAGATAATCGGTTTTTTCACATGCGGAGGATGTCCGGGAAGACGTGTTTTCAGGCTTGTGGATAGCCTCATGAAGCACGGCGTGGATGTGGTACATTTGAGTTCATGCATGCTTATGGACACAGGCTACCCGAAATGCCCGCATATAGATGAGATTAAAAAGATGATACTAAAAAAAGGCGTAAAAGTAGTGGAAGGGACTCATCATTAGAACGAGTGCAGGGTTCAGGAACCGGATTAAGATTCAAGAGGAGCCTTAAGTCAAAGCCCTCTCTAATATGGCCGCATCACTTTCAGTATGCTACATCACTTTCAGTACGCTCTCCCAACGCTTATTAATATGCAAATCCTATTTCTGTTCATATCATGGAGCTTACCTTTAACAGGGGCACAATTGTAGTCAAGGGAGATGTACGCGTCCCAAATTCCACCTGGGATGAACGGTCAAGAACCTTCAGGGCAATGGCTCTGCACTACAGGGATATTATAGATTATCTGAAAAATTCAGGCATCAGTTATACAGATAATGTTCTTGACCTGCTGCCATGCCCTGAACTCAAAAGCTGCATAATATCGAGGGACTACCAGAAAATGGCTCTTGATGCATGGGTTATCAGTGGCAAACGCGGTGTCATGGTATTACCAACCGGGAGCGGAAAAACAATCATCGGGATAGAAGCTATCTCGCTGCTGAATACTCCGACATTAGTTGTTGTTCCGACCCTTAGCCTGGTTGACCAATGGCGTTCCAGGCTGAAGAAGGAGTTTGGAACAGACGTTGGAATCCTTGGAGGAGGAGAGCAGGATATAAAAGCCTTAACCGTATCCACATACAATTCTGCATACATTCATGCAGACAGGCTGGGTAACAGGTTTTGCCTCATCATCTTTGATGAAGTTCACCACCTCGCTGCTGAAGGTTACAGGCACATAGCAGAGATGTTTGCTTCCCCTTTTAGAATGGGATTAACGGCTACATACGAACGGGAAGATGGTCTTCACACAGAACTTAACCGTCTTGTAGGCGGAAAGATTTTCGAGAGAAAAGTGAAAGAACTTGCAGGAGAGCACCTTTCGCCCTTTAAACTTGAAAAGGTTATAGTAGAACTGACAGAAGAAGAACAAAAAGAGTATAGCCTGAATCAGGGGATTTTTACCGATTATCTCAGGAAATACGGCATAACAATCAGGACTCCTCTGGATTTCCAGAATATAGTAATCAGAAGTGGAAGAGATCCGAATGCAAGGAAAGCTCTGCTTGCAAGGAACAAGGCAAGGGACATCGCCCTTAACAGCATCTCGAAAATTGGTAGTTTCAGGGAAATTCTGAACAGGCATGCGGATAGCAGGATATTCATTTTCACCGAACATAACAGGCTTGTCCACAGGATTTCAAAGGAGTTCCTCATACCAGCCATAACTTACAGAACCGCAGGCAGGGAGAGAAGTGAAATCCTTGATAGATTCAGGTCAGGCATATACAGGGCAGTTATCACATCGAAAGTTCTGGATGAGGGAATAGATGTCCCGGATGCCGATATCGGTATAATCCTTAGCGGAACAGGCAGCGAAAGAGCCTTTATTCAGCGGTTGGGAAGGATACTCAGGAAGAAAGAAGGAAAGGAAGCCATCCTGTACGAAATCGTATCAGCAGAGACCAGTGAGGTTAATACGGCAAAAAGAAGAAAGAAATACTTGAGGTAAGAAAGGTTCAGGAAATGCTCACAAGCGACCTTCTCGTCACAAAAAGTTACAGGGGAAAAATAGAGCCTGCTTATGCTGCTCTTGACCCTGAACACATGGAGATTTCCGACTCGCTTATAGATATTTTCCAGAGGCATGTCGGGAAAACATACGGGGAACTCATTGAAGAAATCGAAGGCATTGAGGAAATCAACTATCGGTTAATCCGGGGACTGGCTCAGATACTTGAGAGGAGATGCGTTATCAGGTTGGATTCTCCTATCGAACCGACCGATGCCAGAAGAACGGTTTTTGAGGAATGTAAAGGCGCAGTCTCAGATATTAAAGAAAGAAAAGTGGTTATAGATAGGGCTGCCAGGAAGCTATCCGTTAATCCTGCTGAACTGGAAAAAGCTCTCTGGGCGGATCAGGAAGAAAATCTCATGATAAAAGAATTCCAGGCCGTAACTTCAGAAAATCTGCTCCGTCAGTACAACCTGTCCCTGACACAGACCCTCCTTTTCAAGGCAACCGGAATGGAGTTCCAGATAGAAGATAATTACCAGCAGGTATTCAGGAAAATTAAACAGCTTGGACTGATGTACTCCATCGAACTGAACAAGATATACCTGGACGGACCGGTTTCCTTATTCAAGCTGACTGAAAGATACGGTACAGCGCTGGCAAAACTGCTACCCATTATTATGAAGTGCAGCAGGTGGAGTCTAAAATCGAGCATCCTGAAAAAAACAATGCAGGGAAAAAGGATTTATGATTTTGCCCTGGATGATACCAGGCGGATTTTCAGTGTCGAAACTGTATCTGATTCAGGGACGTTTGACAGTGCAATCGAAAAAGATTTTTCAACATTCGGCTTCAACGGCTGGTCGGTCAGGAGAGAACCTGCCGTACTCCAGGCAGGTCAGTATGCCTTTATCCCTGATTTCTCACTTGAGAAAAATGGCAGCAGGATATATGTCGAAATTATCGGCTTCTGGACGCCTGAATATCTCAAAAATAAGATCCTGAAAATAAACCAGTTGAAAGAAAAAGAAAACATGATACTTCTTGTCGATAAAAATCTTGCATGTTCAGGCTCGGAGTTCAAAACTGAGAATCTTATCTTCTATAATAGAAAAATACCATACCTTGAGATACTCAAGGTTTTGAGAAAATATGAAGAGAAACAGCTTACCACAGAAGTTGAGAAGCTCAAATATATTGAAATCCCTCTGGAGGAAGGCGTAGTCAATCTCTGTGAAACTGCCGAAAAATACAGTGTCAGCATGGATGCCCTGAAAGCTGTGAATAAACAAAATAATAGGGATGGCTATTTGCTCGTTGGAGACCAGCTTGTTAATAATCAGACCCTTAAAGCCGTTCAGAACGAACTGGTTGGAGTGAAAAAGCACAGCGAAGCCCTTGAAATTCTCAGGAAATATGGAATAAAGAGCCAGCAGATATTTGATGTTCTTGGTTATAAGGTGAAATGGAACGGACTTGACCCGGAGAATGCAGAAATATTGAAGCTCGAGGGCTGACAATATTTTAATATGCATTTGATTCCATTTGAATTTGAGTGATTATATGACAGAGAATCCACTGAAAATTTACGAGAAATTAGATCCTGAACTGCTGAAGTTCGTTGAAAACTCCGGCGATTTTGTTTTTGCAGATGGTGCCTTGCCCCGGAAATTCAAGCTGCTTATAGCTATGGCTTTTGATGCATCTTATGGAGCAGTTAATGGCGTGAAGTCACTGGCGCAGCAAGCAATAGAAGCAGGAGCAACCCAAGAAGAAATTACCGAAGCATTGAGAGTTGCACAATATCTGGGTGGAGTAGGCAGCATTTATACAGCAGGGCAAGCTCTAAAGGAGCTGTTTGGCTGAATGATGAAAGGTGAGGAAATGTCTGAGAAAATAACAAAGGATAACAAGCTAAATGAAGTAATAGAGAAGTACCCTCAGACAAGAGAGGTATTTATCATGCACGGAATGCCTAAATATGCAGGCAGGCTTCCATCTGAGAAAATCGAATTTTTTTGCAGGATGCACAGGGTTGAGATTAACCAGTTGCTTGATGAATTGAATAAGGCGGCAGGGCTGGTATAAGCAAATAGACTTAACCGAAGGGAAAATGGAAGTACCACTGAAGTTCGCCTGGGCAAGCCTGATTTATTTAATGATTGGCAGCACAATGGGGGTGGTAATGGTTTTGACCTCATTACCACTTATACCCTCTCATGCCCATGTATTATTGATAGGCTTTGTATCGATGATGATATTTGGGGTAGGATATCATCTTTTGCCAGTATTTGCTGGAACTGACCTCTATAGCCTCCGCCTGGCAGAGATACAATTCTGGCTCCAGAACATAGGTCTTATTGGTCTTGCGTTCACCATGCCGTACAGGTTTACGAGCAACAATTACCAGCTTGGAACTACAATATTTGGATTGGTATCGCTTCTGGCTATTTATATTTTCGTTTATAATGTGGCGCGCTCAATCATACCCCCAAAGGAAATAAAAAAAATTTAATCTCTTATAGTAATCTCCTGGTCGAGCAGTGGTTCGTCATTATTGAGGCATCTGCCTGCTCTAAAACGTGCTTTGATATTCTGGGATACTTTTAAGCCAAAGGACGATAGAAGGTCAATAGTGAGGAGGTAATTTTTATGGATGTTACAGATGCCCTGTATTCCCGTTACAGCACCCGGGCGTTTAAGCCCGATCCCGTTGATAGGAGAATAATTACTAAAATCCTGGAAGCTGCAACCCGCGCGCCCTCGTGGGCCAATACACAGCCATGGGAGATATTTGCAGCCAGCGGGGATGTTTTGAACAGGCTGCGCGTTGCCTGTTTAGAAAATTTTCATAATGGTGTGACCGGCAAATCGGATCTACCAAGGCCACAACAATGGCCTCCTGCCCTGCAGAAACGTATGGAGGAACTGGCAGCAGAGCGCTCTAAAACTGCTGCTGGCATGGGACCAGATGAAAAATCCGCAAGGCAGGCTATTTTTGAGGCGAATTACAGGTTTTTCGGGGCACCGGTGGTCATCTACCTGTGCATGGACCGTACTCTCACGCCGTGGTCAATATTTGATATCGGGATGCTTGCCCAGAGCATTATGCTGGCGGCGCAGCAGCATGGCATAGGCTCAATCCCTGCTGTTAGCCTGGTATCTTATCCTGACCTGATCCGCAAAGAACTGGAAATCCCGGATGAACTATCAATCATATTCGGAATTGCTCTTGGCTATAGCGACGCGCAGCATCTACAGAATAAATTCAGGAGCCCAAGGCGACCTGTGCAGGAAGTTGTGAGGTTTAAGGGGTTCTAACTGTCTGAATTAACCGGTTGTAATCGGCACCGAGGGGGAAAATGAGGGGGTATGCCAGAACAGGTAATACTAATTGCCCTTATGATAGCTATAGTCTTCTCAGCTGTTCATCTTACAGCTCCCAGGTTATATAGCTTCTCAGAGCGGTATAAGAAACCAGTAATCTCCTTCTCAGGTGGTGTTGCGGCAGCCTACATATTCTTCGATCTGCTGCCTTCAATACAGAAGGCAGGGGAACATCTCAAGCTGCTGATATACAAATATCTCGGAAAAATGCCTCCCTCGGAGGTCGCAATCTTCGGGATCGCATTCATAGGCTTTCTTGTGTTCTTCATATTAGAACATGCTGCAATACATTCGCGCCGCCATATCGCAGCAGAGGCCGGACAGCATATAGATTCTGTTGCAGCCTCAAAAGGAATATTTATTCTCCATTTCAGCATGCTTGCCCTTGTAAGTCTGCTGATAGCCTTCAACCTGCGCTTTGAGGTCCGGACGAGTTTACCCGGAGCAGTACTGTTCTCTATTGCCCTGATTCTTCATTTTTTTGGGGCTGATAGAACCATGGAGATACACTATAGTTCTTTATTCAACAGGTACGGCAGGTATATACTCAGTATAATGCCACTTATAGGCTGGTTTCTATCCGTCCTTTTCCCGGAGAGACAATCAGAAGCAGCGGTATTACTGGCGTTTATAGCAGGTGCGGTACTGTTCAATGTTATCAAGGATGAAGTCCCGGGTGCAGAAAGAGGCGAGCCTAAATTCTTCGTAGCCGGTTCATTAATCTACAGCGGAGTACTGATTCTGCTATTACTTGTATAGCCAAGAGTGCATAAATGTATAGCAGAGATTAATAGGATATATTTGAAACCGTTATTTGCGAGGTTACTATCTCGTTATACAAGATTTAAATACTATAATAAGTAATTACTTTAATGAGGGGTTGCTCTGTGGAAATTTAATAGGGTAAACACCAAGCCAAAAACGCACTAAGGGAGCGTAAATAATTGATAGGAAAGAACCGGGAGGTATAGATGCCTAAATTGGAAAGAAGCCTGGGGTTGTTAGGGGCTACGAATGTAAGTATCGGCGCAATAATTGGCGCAGGGATATTTGTCCTTAGCGGTGTTGCTTCAGGGATCGCAGGGCCTGCTGTCATACTTTCATTCGTGATCGCAGGGGCTACTGCATTCCTTACGGCATTGAGTTCTGCCGAACTATCCTCATTCATTACCGAAGCCGGAGGTTCCTATATTTATGCAGATAAGGCGTTCGGAAAATTCTGGGGATTCCTGGTTGGCTGGACTAAATCATTTGACTATATAGTGGGAGCAAGCGCAGTTAGTATCGGATTCGCAACATACTTTGCATATTTTATTGGAATCCCGGCCATGCAGAGCGTAATAATAATTGTCGGGGCAGCACTGCCTTTGCTCTTCATGCTGTTAAACTTCAAAGGAGTAAAAGAAGCCTCAGGCGCAAACAATTTACTGGTGATACTGAAGGTTACGGCACTTGTGCTTTTCATAATTGTAGGAGGATTTTTCATAATTTCACGCGGGGATTTTTCCAATTATCATCCTTTTTTTCCCAGGGGTTTTGCCGGGGTGATGTCAGGCGCAGCGGTAATTTTCTTTGCGTTTATAGGTTTCAATACGGTTACAGTGCTGTCAGAAGAAATAAAGAATCCTGAAAAAACAGTACCAAGGGCAATAATGCTTGCGTTTGGAGTAAGCACTTTGCTCTATATCGGTGTTTCGGCGGTTGAGGTTGGGCTGTTGAACTGGAAGATTATAGGCTCTTCGAGCGCACCGCTTGAAGTATCAATGAGGGTAGCAACAAATAATTTTTTCCTGCTGAAATTCATCTCTATTTCAGCACTGTTTGCAACGGCGTCCGTAGTGATGGCATCTATCCTTGGAGGTTCGAGGGCTCTCTTTGCGATGGCAAGGCAGAATGTGATCCCACGTTCGCTTGCAAAGGTTTCGAAAAATGGTGTTCCTTTCTTTACGGTATTGATAAGCGGAGTTGTAATTGCACTAATTGTTATTGCTACTCGCGGCAATCTGGAATGGCTTGCTTCGGTATTTAACTTCGGGACATTGATGACTTTCTTTTTCATCAATCTAAGTGCGGTGCGACTAAGGCAAAAAATGCCTTATGCAGACCGTACATTCAAGGTACCACTATACCCGATTCCGCCGATACTCGGGATACTGTTCTGCTTTATCCTTGCTCTTTATTTGAATCTTAATGCTATAATGTTTGCAGGAGCATGGATTGCGATTGGCATAATGGCATACTATTACCACAAAAAAAGAAAGAAAACAGGCGGTGAATTTTGAGTTGTGAAATATGGAAAAATATGATGTGATTTATTTAATATTATAATATTAACAACCGATAACTTGACAGAACCCAGAAGTCCTATGGAAGTTATGACGGCTAAAATGTCGAATTTACCCCGGCAGGTTTGTGGACACTAACTTTAAGTGTTAAAATAACCTTAAATCTATAGAGTCCAGAAAGCTTTATTACTGTTCGTGAATATACGAATAAAAAGGAGTAAATCATGACCATAACAAAAGAAATGACAATAGAGGAAGTCGTCACACAGTATCCTGAGACCATGATGGTATTCATGAGGCACGGGCTGCACTGTGTGGGGTGCCACGTATCTGCTTTTGAGAGCATAGAAGAAGGTGCGATGGCGCACGGCATCAACACAGATGCACTTGTGGCCGACCTGAATAAAGTTACAGCAGCTCGAAAGAAGTAGCTTCAAACGACTCTTGTACCAGTCCCGCCGCAAAGCGCGGGAAGCGCCTTATCAAGGCTTGAAATAATCGCCATTTTGCCCCCCGATCTTATAAACCTGAGTGCGGCAAGTATCTTTGGTTCCATGCTGCCTTTCCCGAAATGTCCTTCTTTTACATACCTTTCAGCCTCAGTTACTGATATTTCGCCAAGGTTCACCTGGTTTTCTTTCCCGTAATTCAGTGATGCATGCTCGACATCTGTAAGTATCAGGAGAACCTCAGCCCCGACAGCAGATGCCATCATGCCTGCCGTAAGGTCTTTATCGATAACGGCTTCTACCCCCAGAAGTTTCTCTTCCTTCTCGATGACAGGGACCCCGCCGCCTCCGGCAGCAATGACTATTGCCCCTTCCCGGACGAGCTTTTTGATGATATTCTCTTCAACGATCTTGACTGGTGCAGGTGAAGCAACGACCTTTCGAAAACCTTTTTTATCCTTTATCATTTTTATCCCCTGCCTCATCATTTTTTGCGCTTTTTCTTCATCATAGTAAAGACCTATCGGTTTTGTTGGGGTCTTAAAAGAAGAACAGAATTCATCCACGATCACCTGCGTAAGTATTGTTACCACCTGCCTGTTAATCCCTGATTCCTTAAGCCTGTTATCAAGGGACTGCTGGAGAAGATATCCGATCATCCCCTGCGTCTGTGCGCCCAGGACATCCAGTGGCTGGGCATGCACAAGACCGCATTCTTCCTGCATCGCAAGGAGATTTCCCACCTGAGGGCCGTTGCCGTGTGTAAGTACCACATCATGTCCTTCCCTGATTATCTGGGCGATCTCCGATGCTGTATTATCGATAATCCTTTGCTGTTCCAGAGGGTTTCCTCTTGAGGGATTCAATATTGCGTTCCCGCCTACTGCTATTACAATCCTGCTCATTATCCTGCCCCAGATACTTTTTATAGGAGCCGGTTCATATATTTTTCCATTACTTAATATGTTATGAGGAGGACAAAATTCTTATTTGTATGTATCAGGTATTTATTATACCATAGTAACTATAGTAACTAACCGTGAATTATAGTCATTACAGGAAGTCCATATATTCGGCGGTCTTCTGAAGTATTCCACACATTAATGGGATTAAACACCGCAAAGTTCGAAAAGTTCGCAAAGCATAGCGGGAAAAATCTTTGCGAACTTTGCGTTCTTTGTGCCCTTTGCGGTGACCACACCCGAATTGTTATATGTTTTTCATATCGGCGCTGCTTCGCTATAGGAAATTCAGGCAAAAATTCCCAACCATATCAATCATTTCATGGCGCAAATCAAAAACCAACCACAAATATTAATATGCACCAAAAAAGATAGAAGATCATGGCCAAAACCAGACCAAAAATTCCCCCAAAAACCCGGATAGCCAAAACAAACATAGCTCATGGATTCAGGACCACAATCCCGAAAGACATCCGCAAAGCCTATTCTGTGAAACAGGGAATGCAGGTGGTCTGGTATGATAAAAACGGGGAAATACGGATTTATTTCAGAAAGCCTGTCAAATCCATCAGGGAACTTAAAGGAAGCATCCGCGGCGGGCGAGACCTCTCAAAAGTGAGCGCAGAAGAGCTAATAGATAGAGAATACAACCTATGAAGAAATACGATATCTTCCTCGATGCCAGCGCCCTGGTGGCTTACTTCAATATAGAGGATGAATTTCATAAGGTGGCAACCGAAATAATCGATACTGAACAGATTAACCTGAATCTTTATACTTGCGATGTCACTGTTCTTGAGCTACAGTATGTGCTGTGGAAAAAAACAGACCTTCCCACAGCAATCGATAAGACGCTGGGTCTGGTTGAAGCCAAGGATGTTACTGTGCTGGTCAGCGATATCGATGATATACTCAGTGAACTGGAAATATTCAAACTCCATCCTATGCCAAGTTTTGATGCTCTCATATGCTCTATTATGAGCAGGCAGGGGATAGAACTACTCGTATCTTTTGACAGGGAACATTTTGATGCTGTTAATGGCATTGTGAGAGTTGAAAGCCTGAAAGAGTTAAAAGTGAAAATTGGAAAGAAGTAAGTGCAGCCGGCCTCTCATCCATGCCCGAAGCTGCGGGCTCGCATCTGCTTCCGATGAAAGCTGAAGCAAAATCAAGCGCGCACTGATAACTGAGAGGTATGCGGCGGCGCATGCGGAAGCGGGCGGGCATTGATTAGTTTTTTATTCACATCTTTCCTGTTATTCTGACAGTGGTTTCTGTTACCACAATGAAATTTCCAGGGAGAGATTTTTCATATTTTTCACTTTATCTATTATCTTGTAAAGAAGGGAATTCACGAGCCTGTTGCTATGTATTTTAGGAATCCCTACGTCCAGAAATACGAAGAATGCCCGGATGCGGTGCTTGATGTGTACCATTATAGAAAATCTTTCTTCAGTAGCCTATTTGACATAAGGGGGTGAAAAAAAGTTACCAATGGTTTTATAGGGGTCTTGGTAACCACCTATTAATAACCTGACAACTGCAAAAACCTATAAGTAATGAATAAAGCCATACATATTGTGTGTTCAGTAACTTCCTTATGGTGGAGTTCCTAATATGAAAACAGTACCTACCGGAATAAAAGGCCTTGACCATGTCCTTAAGGGAGGATTTAACCATCCTTCAACAGTTTTAGTTGCAGGCACCGCGGGGGCGGGTAAAACCACAATGGCAATGCAATCATTGTTCAATGCCGCCCGCGAAGGGGAAGTATGTCTTTTCATTTCAGCCATTTCCGAACCTGTTGCCATGATGGAAAGCTTTGTATCCAATTACTCTTTTTTCGATTATTCTTTGCTTGAACAGAATAAAATAAAATTATTCAACATTGAGGAAAACCTTCTCAAGGCAGGCGCTCCTGAGGTCATAAAATTCATTGAAGATAAGATCAGGATGTACAAGCCAAACAGGGTAGTCATCGACCCGATAACTGTTATTGCGGAATCAAAAGAGACCGAATTCGAACAGCGCTTATTCCTTTATGAACTCCTCACCAGGATGAAAAGCTGGAACCTCCTCGTTCTTATTACCGGTGAATTCAGCATGGAGGCCCTGAAAAATAACCCGCTAAGCTACCTTGTGGACTGCGTCCTGCACATCACCGAGACAATAGAAGGAGATAAAAGCGAACGCTACCTGACAGTGGTCAAGATGCGTGGAAGGAGTTATATTTCCGGAAGGCACACGTATAAATTGAGCGATGACGGGATTTCAGTTTTCCCCAGGTTGCTGCCTGGGCCCGAATTCAAGACAGCTTCAACCCTCAGGGCAAGCACGGGCGTAGAGGGCCTGGACAGGATGTTAAAAGGAGGCCTGTTAAAGGACGATATAATCTTATTCTCAGGCAGCCCGGGCACAGGAAAAACGATTTTCGGTCTTTCATTCATATATGAAGGAACAAAAAAAGGGGAAACGGGTCTAATTATTTCACTTGAGGAATGGCCTGAAAAACTAAAGAGAAATGCCAGGTCTTTCGGATGGGATTTTGAACAGCTCGAAAAAAAAGGGCTTGTCAGGTTCCTTTATTTTCCCCCCGCCCTGTTCCATGCTGATGAACATGCAGTGCTGATAAAAGAGATCTTAAAACAATATAACATACAAAGGGTCTTATTTGACGGCATCGAGGACCTGGAAACAGCCCTGCCCGATTCCATAAAAAGAAGAGATTATGTTCATTCCCTGGTGGATTATTTTTCATCCCAGGGTGTTACGACCCTTTTAACAAGCGAGATACCTGAGCTTTTTGGGACTATCCGGCTGACCCAGGAAACCCTCTCAGGTTCCGTGGATACTGTAGTGCTTTTGCGGCAGGTGGAAGTTGAGGGACATATGATAAAAGCCCTCAGCATTTTAAAATCCCGCGGCTCTGACCATGATAAAGAGATAAGAGAGTTTGAAATAACAGATAAAGGAATAGAAGTTAAAGTTGCCTTAAAAGGATATGAGAACGTGCTTGCGGGTATAGCAAGAAAGCCGCCAGTAGATGTATTCAGGGAAATGTTCGGTGGTAAAAAACCATGAGTCTCATGGAAATACTCTGGATAATTTCAATGGTTCCATTGCTTATTTTGCCCTACGGCATAGCAACATTTTATGAACGCACTTTTAAAAGGAAAACATACCCCTATCTTTTCCTGATAGCTCTTCTCCTGTATGCTGCTATATTGCTCAAGTACCTGTATCCTTCTTTCTCCGGGGAGAACCTGCTTTTCGCTCTTGGCGGGTTAATCCTTGGATTGACAAGCATAAGATTAGATTATGTCATGACACGCAGAGGAAAATGATGATCGATTTAGTCCTTTTCTATGCAGGCATCCTGGGCATACTGGTTTTTTATGCAGTACTGATGCATCTGAGCGCAAGAATGGGTGAAGGGATGGGTCTCCCAAAATATTATCTTTTATACTACCTGGCTATTTTTGCGTTAATTCTAACAATACCTGCCGTTCAATACGCCCCGGACGGCAGTTCCGGAGATACTTTATTCATCCTGCTCATAGCCGGGAATATCATAGTTATGGCTGTTTCTTTTAAGTACTGGTGGTGGCTAAAAAACGAATTTTTTGGAAAGGAAGATAAACAAACATGACAAAAAAAATTATGGTAGTAGATGATGAGCCTGATACCGTGGACCTGGTACAGCTTGTACTTGAAACCGAAGGTTATGAAGTAATAACAGCTTACAGCGGCAGCGAGTGCCTGGAAAAGCTGGACAGGGAAAAGCCTGATGCCGTACTTCTTGACATAATGATGCCTGAGATGGATGGTTGGGAAGTGTTCAAGAGAATTAAGAAAAAATTCAAAGACCTGCCTGTAGCCATGCTCACCGTCAGGAACCAGGACATTGATAAAATGCTGGGGCTGCATGTCCTGAAAGCAGACGACTACATCACCAAGCCTTTCGGGAGAAAAGACCTGGTTGAAAGGGTCAAAAAGATGGTCGAACCTTGAAAAGCCTCAACATAAGCCAGAAATTAATATTATCTCTTATAATAATATCTCTCCTCCCCTATGCTATAATAAGCTATGTCAATTATTCTGCTGAAGCGGTTGCGCTTGAAAAAACAGTAATGGATGACCTGAGCGCACTTGCCGAGGCAAAAAAAACTCACATCACAACAGTCGTTAGTTTCAGGAAAGAGCAGGCAAGTGAGATTGCCTCCACTAATTTCATGCAACAAGTAGAAGAAAGGAATGCAGCCTATATTACTACAAATCTCTTAAGGGTAAAAAAAGAAATCCCTGAATTCTTTGAAATATCAGCCCTTGACCCGAATGGTATGGTATTAGCTTCTACGGAAAGCAGATTGATCGGTATGGACTACTCTGGAGAAGATCATTTCATAAAAGCCAGGGAAAAACTGTATCTTGGAAATATAAGTTACTTTAATAACAAAACAGGGTATATAATATCGACCCCTGTGTTAAATAAAAGCACAGGTAAATTCATCGGCGTAGTTGCTATCAGGGTTTATCCTCTTTTTATCTACGATGTTACAAGCGATTATACGGGACTTGGGAAAACCGGTGAAGCACTTCTTGTGCAGAAAAGAGATGGTGAAGTCGTTTTTTTGAACCCTTTAAGAAAGAATTCAAGCGCCCCCATGACGCTGCATTATTCCGTCAATTCCAGCCTGGCGCGGCCCGCTGTCCTTGCCGCAAATGGGGAGAACGGAACAATACAGGCGCTTGATTATAACGGTGACGAGGCTTTTGCAGCATATACCTACATACCTTCCGGGGACTGGGGACTGGTAGTAAAAATGGATTCACGGGAAGCACTGATACCTGCGGCAAAATTAAAAGAGAGGTCAATTGCACTCGGTTTATTTTATTTTGTAGTAATAGCCATTCTTGCTTATTTTCTTGGCAGGAGGTTTACATATCCACTTATCCGTCTCACAAACGCGTCCAGGAAGGTATCGAAAGGTTACCTGACAGTCAGCATAGAGCCTGAGAGCAGGGATGAAATTGGGGAGCTTGCACAGTCTTTTAATGTGATGGTACAAAAATTGAAAGAAGTATATGAAGGTCTTGACCAGAAAGTAAAAGAGAGAACAAGGGATCTAAACTTGAGAAATCTTGAGCTGTCCGCGCTTATCAAAACAAACCAGAGCATCTCAAGCGGTCTTGACCTGAAAAAAGTCCTTGAGATTGCAGTAAGGGAGGCGGTAAGGATAGTCAGCGTCTCCTACTGTTCCATCATGCTCGTAGAGGAAGGAAAGGAGCAGGGTACTATAGTTTCAGAATATAGTCCGGGTGATGAACTAAAACCAGCTACAGGAGAAATATTATATCTTAACGACTATCCGATAATGAATAAGGCATATCAGGAAAAGCAATATGTTCTGGTTTCAGATACGCAGAAAGAAGATCTGTCTCCAAAAGAAAAAGAAATGGCAAAGAAACTGAATATAAGGTCAATCCTTATAGTGCCGCTTGTTCTTGGAAATAAATCCCTGGGAACCATGCAGTTAAGCAGCCTGGGTGATGTCAAGGAATTCACAGAGGGGGAAATCGGCATTTGCCAGGCGATTGCAAACCAGGTGGCAATAGCTATTGAAAACACCCGTCTTTACGAAGAAGAGCAAAAGGCAAAAAAGTTAAGCGATGCTCTTAATAACATCAATACCGCAATAAATTCAACTCTTGACATCGATGAGATACTAAAGCGCATTACAGTTGAGTCGGGCAGGGTGCTGGCCACAGAAGCGACAGGGATATTGATGCGTGAGGACAATTACTGGGTGATAAGGTATCTGTACGGGCTGCCTGATGAGATGATCGGGATGAGGTTCACGGATGAGGAGGTTTCTCATATAGCGCTTGCAGCCCACACCAAAAAACCGGTCGCTATAAACGATGCTCACTGTGATGACAGGATTAATCCAGAGATAGTGGATAAATTCGGGATTAAATCTGCCCTTATAGTCCCAATGATCGTAAGAGAGGAGGTGATAGGCGTTATCGGTTTCAGTTACCATTCTGCTTCTTTTGACTTTACCGAAACCCAGATCGATTTTGCAGGCAAGCTTGCAGCCTCCGTATCGCTTGCAATTGAGAACGCCCATCTATTTTCAGAGCTTAAACATCATGACAGGACACTTGAGACGCTTTTTGAAATAGACAGGGTGGTGAGCCGGTATCTTGATATTGATGAGATGCTAAAAGAGGCAATCACCAAAACCATCGAAGTAACTTCTTCGGATGCGGGATGGGTTTACTTACTTGAAAAAGACGGGGAAACGCTGAGTTTAAAAGCTTATATCGGTATATCAACTGAGCTTGCAAAGGTTGCTTCAAAGTTAAAAGTAGGGCAGGGCGTATCAGGATTGGCGGTCAGGTCAAAAGAACCTGTAACTCTTGACATAGAGAACTATCCGCATGCTGAGCTACTCCATCTCATGAAAAAAGATAGTATTACTTCACTTGCCGGAGTCCCCCTTATTTCGAAAGGCGAGGTCGTGGGAGCTATGGTCCTCTCGAACCGCAAGCACAGGATATTCTCAAAGGACGATATCGATGTCCTTTCATCCATCGGAAGCCAGATAGGGGTTGCGGTTGAGAATGCAAGGCTATATTCACAACTTAAAAGCCATGACCAGACACTTGAAATACTTTTTGAAATAGACAGGGTGGTAAGCCAGTCACTTGACCTGGATGAGATATTCAGGGAGTCCCTTGCAAAAACCATCCAGGTGACTTCTGCATGCTCAGGCGCCATTTATTTGCTCGAAGAAGATGGCAAGGTACTGAAATTAAAGACTTCTAAAGGCCTATCCCGGAATTTCACCAGAGCCGTTTCTGAGATAAAGGTGGGCGACGGAATCGCGGGGAGCGCGGTCAAGGCTAAAAGACCCCTGTACGTGGATATAAACCACTATCCCAGCCGGGACCTCCTGCCGTATCTTGAAAAAGAAGGGCTTTTTTCTGTCGTGGGCGTGCCGCTGATGGCTAAAGGCAAGGTGGTAGGAGCTATGAATCTTGCAAATTGCAGGCGCAAGGATTTTTCGAAAGAAGATATTGATGTCCTTTCAGCAATAGGCGGCCAGATAGGTGTGGCAGTTGAGAATGCAAGGTTGTACCAGGAAGCCATGGTGGCATATAAAAAGCTCCAGGAAGCTTATAACGAGCTAAAGTCCCTCGACAGGATGAAGAGTGAATTTCTTTCAAACGTATCCCACGAACTCAAGACCCCGCTTGTTTCTATCAGGGGATATAGCGAATTGATATATGACAGGAAACTTGGAGAAATCCCGCAAGTCCAAAGCAAGGCAATTGAAGCCATAATCAGGAACACCGACAGGCTCACACGCCTGATTGATGCCCTGCTATTTTTAAGCATTCAGCAGATAGGCAAGCCCGATATTAAGATGAAATCTGGACCCAGGTCAGCAGATGAGATAATAACAGCCTCCATAGCCGATATGAAGGTACAGGCCGAGAGAAAGAAAATTACCATCATAAAAGATGTGCCTCCTGACCTTATGGTCGCAGGAGACAGGGACAGGCTGACAGAGGTGTTTTTGAATCTTATAGACAATGCTATAAAATTCTCGCATCCTGAAGGCAAAATCACCATCAGGGCATGGGAGGAAGAGAGCAGGATTCATATTACGGTGGCAGATACGGGGATCGGGATTCCTGAAGAGGTGATACCCTTCCTGTTCCAGAGATTTTACCAGGCCGATGCCTCCATAACCAGGAAATATGGCGGCACAGGACTTGGGCTTTACATATGTAAGAGCATAATTGATGCACATAAAGGTGAGATATGGATAGAGAGCAAAGTAGGGGAAGGTACGACCGTGCATGTCAGGCTTCCGGGGAATGCATGATGATAGAAACAATTAATAAGTATCTCAGATATTTGACACCTGTTTAATATTAAAGGGATTTTGATGAAAGATTACATAATAAAAGACATAAACCTTGCTGCTGAGGGGAAGCAGAGAATTGAATGGGCAAGAAGGCACATGCCTGTGCTTCACAAGATCAAAGAACAATTCGAGAGAGAAAAACCGCTCGAGGGGATCAACGTGGTGGCATGTCTTCATGTTACTGTTGAAACCGCAAACCTTATCCATGCGATGAAAGCAGGAGGTGCGAATATCGCGCTTGCGGCATCAAACCCGTTGAGCACACAGGATGATGTAGCTGCAGCGCTTGCGTCTGAGGGTATAAAAGTCTTTGCGATAAAAGGTGAGGATGAGAAACAATATTATGAATGCCTTGAAGAAGCACTCAAGGTCAAACCTCATGTAACCCTTGATGACGGCGCTGATACGATAGCGCTTGTCCACTCAAAACACAGGGAGCTTATTAAGGACATAAAAGGAGGTTGCGAGGAGACAACCACTGGTGTCATAAGGCTGCGTGCAATGGCCTCTGAGGGTGCCCTGAAATACCCTGTAATAGCTGTAAACGATGCAGAGACCAAGATGATGTTCGATAACCGCTATGGTACGGGGCAGAGCACCATACACGGGATAATGAACGCCACAAATATCCTGTTCGCAGGAAAGACAATCGTAGTGGCAGGCTATGGCTGGTGCGGCAGAGGTGTGGCCTCGCGGGCGCGCGGGCTCGGCGGCAATGTTGTTGTTGTGGAAGTCGAGCCGAGAAAAGCCCTTGAAGCTGTCATGGATGGCTTCCGTGTCATGCCGATGAACGAAGCTGCAAAAGCCGGGGACCTTTTCATCACAGTCACAGGCGATATAAAAGCAATAAGGAAGGAACATTTCCAGTTAATGAAAGACCAGGCGATAGTGTGCAATTCAGGCCATTTCAACGTGGAAATCGATATCCCTGCACTTGTAAAGCTATCAAAAGAGGTCAACCAGATAAAGAACGATGTCCAGGAATACGTCCTGAAAGACGGCAAAAGGATATACCTGCTTGCAGAGGGCAGGCTCGTGAACCTTGCAAGCGCGTTCGGGCACCCGCCAGAGGTTATGGATATGAGCTTTGCAAACCAGGCCCTTGCAGTAAGGTACATAGCAGAAAAAGGCAGAGAACTTCAGAACCAGGTCTATAGGGTCCCTGTCGAGATCGACAGCCGTGTGGCCAAACTTAAGCTTGAGGCAATGGGCATTGAGATTGAAACCCTGACAGAAGAGCAGGATAAATACCTGCATTCATGGGAGATGGGGACATAAGATGCAGTTAAGTATCAAAGCCGTCGAAAACTACTTAAAAGAACTATATGGCAGTGCAAGGGTTACAGGGATCGGCGAACTTGGCGGCATACCTGTCGAAGTTGAAGAGGGGATAAAAGGATTCGGCTATGGAAAGCCCTATCTTATAGAATTTGAAACAAAAGGCAGGAAGAGTTCAGTTGTCCTCTCAACCATGCGTGTGCAGAAAGGCTTCGGGCATGATCATTTCTCTGACAGGGCGCAAATACTGATATGGCAGAATTCGGTTTTTAATAGACTGCCCGGTCATGTGCGCTCTCTTGATGTCGGATACTTCACAGGCGAAGGCAAGCTGCTCTCGGCAGGCAAGGCTGAGGAGTATTTCATATTAATGGAAAAAATAGAAGGGAAGGAGTATTTCCTTGACCTTGAGAGAATAAAGAAGGAAGGGAAGCTTCTCAAGCTCGACATTGACAGGGCAAAGGCACTATCCTCTTATCTTGCTCAAATCCATGCGAATAAACACGACGACCGGGAGCTATACCTCCGGAAAATCAGGGATATTGTGGGGCACGGCGAATGTATCATGGGGCTTACGGACAGCTACCCCGACAACCTGGACTTTGTGAGCCAGGAAGACCTTTGCCGGATAGAAAAGAAATGCGTTGACTGGCGCTATAAGATAAAGGGGTTGACGCATCGCCTCTGCATGGCACACGGGGACTTTCACCCCTGGAACATAATGTTTCGCGAAGGTGCGGACTTTACGGTGCTTGACAGAAGCCGCGGGGAATGGGGAGAGGCCGCGGATGACGTTTCTTCCATCACAATGAACTATCTTTTCTATTCCCTTCAAAAATATGGTGAGCTTGCGGGGCCGTTCCGTGAATTGTACGAGCTTTTCTTTAAGAATTACCTTGAAAAAACCCATGATAATGAAATGCTGAAAGTCATACAACCATTCTACGTTTTCAGGAGCCTTGTTGTGGCAAGCCCGGTATGGTATCCAAATCTCGAACATGAAGTTCGAAAAAAGCTCTTTAATTATATTTATAACATACTGGACAATGAAGAATTTGACTATATGAATGTGAATTCGTACCTGTCGCGGGAATAAAATGGCATTTGCAGTCTGGTTCACGGGTCTTCCGGGAAGCGGTAAAACGGTCATTGCTTCGCGTGCTGCCAACATCATAAGGCAAAAAGGAATCAATGTCAGGATACTCCAGCTTGACGAGATACGAAGGGTCCTTACCCCGGCCCCGAAATATACGGATGATGAGCGGGATATTGTTTATGCGTCTCTTGCCTATATGGCAAAGCTCCTTACTGAGTGCGGGACCAATGTTTTTATAGATGCGACCGCCAACAGGAGAAGGTACAGGGACGCAGCCCGTAAAATAATACCACAGTTTGCCGAAGTGTTTATCAAGTGCCCGCTTCCTGTTTGCATGGAACGTGAAGCGCGAAGGAAAGCCGTTTTTTCCCCAAAGAATATTTATAAGAAATCAGCACAGGCAGGTGCGACAGTTCCAGGTGTGAATGTCCCTTACGAAGAACCTCTCATTCCAGAAATAGTGATCGAAAGTGATAAAACTAAGCCTGACGAGGCTGCAAGTAAAGCGGCTGATGCCATAATGGCACTTTTCGGAGAAATACATGGAAATCGGAACCCTGATTGATATCGGTAATGAAATAAGGGACGTTATCAAATCTTTCATAATGGAGAATGCTGATTATGGTGAAATGATAGTGCAGCGCCCCAAGGATATCACGCGCAAGATGGATATAGCGGCTGAGAATGCGCTTGATAAGGCTCTTCTGGGCAGGGGCATGTCTGCAAGAGTGATATCCGAGGAACTTGGCGACAGGATTGTGGGTAATGATCCAGGTTTCATGCTGGTTTTTGACCCTATCGACGGTTCCACAAACGCCACATGCGGTATCCCATATTTTTGCACTTCGCTTGCTTATACTGAGAAAACCGGTATAGCAACTTTTGAGGATATCAGCATGGCTGTTATCTGTGATATCCAGGGAAATACCTATTGCGCAGAGAAAGGGAACGGCGCATTCTTAAATGGCAAAAAGATCTCAGGTATAAAACCGGGTACAAGACAGAAACCTGTGATCTCTGTGTATTCCTACGGCGTGCCGGATGTCCCGGCCGGGTTAATCGAACTTGAAAAGTCAATCATAGTCAGGGCGCTTGGAAGCATTGCGCTGGATATGTGTTTTGTGGCCGACAGTACGCTTGATGGCGTTATTGACACAAGGGGTCTTGCCAGCGGCTATGATATTATGGCATCTGCCCTGATATTGAAAGAGGCAGGCGGGCTGCTCACTGACCTTAAAGGGAAACCCATAGCAGGTGACGTTAGATTGACGGGATTATCGATAATAGGGACTAAAAATAAGGAATTGCACAAAAGAACAGTGGAGACAATTAATTCTTAAAATATTATATACATGCAGGTATAATGGAAACAGATAATTCGGGTTCATTTTTCAATTACCTCCCTGAAGGCTGCCGCCTTTGTTATAAAGGTGCAAAGATGGTGCTGTTTGTAACAGGCGTATGCGGAAAAAACTGCTTTTACTGTCCTGTCTCATATGAAAGAAAAGAGAAGGACGTGGTGTTCGCAAATGAAAGACCTGTTGAGAAAGATGAGGACGTGATCGAGGAAGCCCTTTCGATGGATGCGCTGGGGACAGGCATAACAGGCGGGGAACCGCTTTTAAGATTGGAGCGCGTGAATCATTATATCAAACTTCTAAAAAACAGGTTCGGCAAATCCCACCACATACACCTTTACACAGCGCTCGCGCCTGATAAGGAAATGCTTGGATCGCTAAGGAAAGCGGGTCTTGACGAGATAAGGTTCCATCCTCCCCAGGATATGCTGGCAAATATAGGCAGCACGCATTACAGGGAATCCATTATTGCAGCCCGCGAACTTGGCCTCTGTGCAGGTATTGAAATCCCGTCTATACCTAATGATTTTAGAGGTATTTTATTATTACTTGAAGAAGTAGAGGGCTTCCTGAACCTCAATGAGCTTGAGTTCTCAGAAACAAACGCAACTGAACTGAGGAAACGCGGCTTTGCTCCTCTTAATGATATATCCTCTGCGGCATCAGGGAGCAGGAAGGCGGCAGAATCAGTACAGGGCAGTAAGGTTCATTTCTGCTCTTCCTCGTTCAAAGATGCCGTCCAGCTTAGGGAAAGATTAAAAAGGACTGCCAGGATGACAGCCCGGGATTTTGATGAGATAACAGAGGATGGGACGCTCGTCTATGGGATTATTGCGGGTAACTGCCTTGATATATTGAGAGATGCAGGAGTGACAGATGATATGTACATCCTCTCAAATGAGTCTGTTGGGTCTGTTGGGTCTGTTGGGTCTGTTGGGTCTGTTGGGTCTGTTGGGCCTGTTGGGTCTGTTGAGACTGCCTGGTGGATAGCTGAGGACCTGGCTCAGGAACTGAAAGAAGCAGGATGCAGTGTTTCTGTGATAGAGAGATATCCTGTGAAGAACGGAATGATTGTTGAAAAGACGCCATTTTAACCATGCAAAGGTATAAACTCTTAAAATTGAATAATGGGAAATGGTGGTCTCACTGAGCGTCGAAGGAAACGAAAAAATCAAGACACGGCTTACAAAATATCTGGTAAGGGATGAAACGGGGATACGAAAATCCGTTTTGAAATTATTCCTTAGCAGCAAGCCCTATACCACCCAGGATGTCTATGAATCTCTTATTAAGGAAGGTTTTGATGTTAATTACAGGGGAGTATCGGCCATGGTTGGCCTTATGAATACGAGGCTTGGTATTTTGAGGATTGATGTAAAAGGTGACCATAATGTCTATTCTCTTAAGATCGAATATAAGAGCGCAGTGAAGGCTATTATGGATAATTATTGAAGATTTGTGCTTTCCCTTCCGATAAGGTCTTAATAAGGATAAATGAACCCTAACCAGAAAGCGGAAATGTTATCTTTATATGAAAGTTATATTGGCAGAAAGATCAGTCATTGATTGGGCTCTTCCACGCATTAAAAAATCGCGGGAAAGTCTTATAGGCAAAAAACGCTATCAAGCCATGTAACTTTCAAGTACGGGGTATAGTGGCTATTATGAAGCAAAAATAGGGCACTGACAAAACTGCATAAGATAGCATGAGTTGTACCAAAAGTTTCAGCAAATATGGTTACACTCCCCTAACCTTGGTTCTCTTTTCCTTAATTTCTCTAAAAATGTCATCCAGACTCTCAGATAACCATTGAGAGCGCTCTTTAGTGTAGTCACCCCTTCCTAAATCAAAACTCTGGACGAACCTGACCATCCCTATTGGTCCCAAGGCTTTTGCAAGCACTTCCAGTCCCTCTTTTCTTATTTCATTGATGGTTTTAGCTTTCATTTTCGGTTATCTCCATCAGCCATCTGACTGGGTTTTCAACTCTAACCTTAATCAGGCTGTCATCCACCATAACCTTTTTCACGATCTCATCATCAGTTGTGAGCATAACCTCTGAAGATTTCTCAGCGCATGCAAGATGCAGGGCATCCAATGCTTTCAATCCAATATTTTCAAGTTCAGAAGCCCTTTTCAATATGCTTTCATTAACAGTCACTCTATGTCCTGAAATTGCAGCAAGAACCTTAACGCCGGTTCTTCTTTCATCATCAGGGATTTTAGAAATTTCATAATTTATAGCTTCACTCCCTACGAGCTCCCAATCATACAGACATCTGTTTAATATCGCCAATACCGCTTCGGATTCAATCCTTATTCTATCTTGGCTTTGTTCATCAAAAGGTCTGTTCAGGCAGCAGACATCCATATAAATTCTCATGAATAATTACTTCCATAGTGCTTACTATTAGATAATAATTTGCTTTTATATAATTCGATTTCCAGTGCCCCCTTTTATTTTATCAATAGGTAGAGAAACAAATGAACTTTAGCATCCTCATGCACCTGCGCGTGGATGCCCCCGACCTCGGTCGGGGGTAGTGACGCGTGCCTCGAACCATAAGAAAGGATTATCGTCCATTCGCCAGGACAATCATGCCCCTGCCGTACCACCAGTGACGCAGGCAGATGAGAACGGCGCGCCCCGAATCATAGGGAGGCGACCCTGCAAACCGCACAGCGTCCTTATATAATAAGATACATCAACTCACTATCTTGACTTCCAGCTTATCTTTATCCACCGGGAAAAGCTGGACTATAGATTTATAATGAATACCAAGGAACTCCGCAATCTCCGGAGGAATCCTTATCACGAGGGAATTCCCGGATTTTGTAACAGATACCTTTCGCTCCAATCCGAAAATATTCTTCTTTTTAACCTCGGCCTCAATCTCTTTCATTGTATCCTGATCCAGATATTCTGAGCCGCACAAAGTACAAACTTCCGCATCTCTCAATCCAAAATTGATCCCAAAAAACTCCACTTCAACTTTTGATTTTTTTAATTCGCCTCCACAACTGCATTTATACGGAATTTCTTTATTCATGTTATCACCACAATTTTACGGTAACCGGATATATCTTTCTTATTTCTTTATTTTTCAGTACTTGCTCATCATACACGATGCTAAAGAACCTGTAGAACGCTTCTATTAAACCTGTGTTCATTTGCATTGATTTCTTCCCTTTGATAATAGCATCTTTCACTTCGTCCATCGATACCCCTCGCAGCCACATTCGCTCAATCGCATGTTTGCATCTTTTATGATTCCAATTAATTTTTAGTTCCATATGTATTATTCGTATTCTTCGTATTATTAATATTTTTGGGTCAATCATTGTACCCACACTATAACGAGAATGCAACCTGCAAACCGCGCAGCTTCGTGATATCAATCCCCTTCAAACCTCTCAGACAGCAGCATTCCTTTTACCTCGAATTGTTTCTTTCTGTCCTTGAGCCCGGAAAGTTCAAAAAAAGATTCTGTTTTCCTGCCAGCTTTCCTGCGCCCGAATAATATTTGGCCGCCTTTCTCAAGGTATTCCTTATAAACGTCTTCGAACTGGTCCTTTTCTTCATCATTTAACTCGATGGTGGATACATTGCCTGAAAGCTGGTTCAGTACCTTGAGCACATGAACCTTTCGCATACGCTTGAGTTCGCCCGCATCCACCATTCCAGGGGTGATATAGACACTTTTGTTTAACTTAGGAGACCAGGCTACGGTCTCATCTGTTATTTCGATGAACGCTATTGGTACATACTCGCCAGGTTTGGGCTTTATGAAGTGCTTGATAAGCCTTTTTTCAATTTCGGGCAACAAATCATTCCTTTATTTTCAAGAGAGCGGCTTTTATCAGCGCCTCTACTGTAGGTTCTTTCATTCTTTGCGATACGGCCTCCACTGCTTCCTGAGCCCTCTTTTCAGGGAAACCAAGCGCAGTAAGGGCGCTCACAGCATCATAATTGATGCTGCTCTGGGGATATCCTTTGAAGCTTTCCATTTTCTTTTTTATCTTGTCCCGAAGCTCAAGGATAAGCCTTTTGGCGTTTTTTTGCCCTACCCCGGAAATACGGGTCAGGACTTTTTCATCTTCATGGATTATGGCAACAGCAAGTTCTTCAAGCCGTATCTGGGACATGATGTTTAAAGCGGTCTGCGGCCCTATTCTTGTCACACTTATCAGCAGCTTGAACATCTCAAGCTCGTTCTCGCTGGTAAATCCATACAGTGTAAGTGCGTCTTCTCTTACATTGAGATACGTAAAAAGTTTTACTTTCCCTTTCTTATCCGCAAGTTCCTGCAATGTCGGCTTGCCTACGTTCACGTGGTATCCGATACCCCCGACATCGATTACAATAAAACCTTCGCCCTGATGCGCTACCTCGCCGCAGATATGTGATATCATAGCACCGTCCCATTATTATTGTTAAATCGTTTCATAGATGTCTATACGTTTTGATATATTTTAAATTATTTGAAACATTATTATAATCATAATTATGATTATTATTTTAATGGATAAATATATAACACATACGATTGTATATGGGCTGGGGGAAGATGGGAGTGGGTTTACCTCCAGAAATTAACAAAAAAAGCTTATTTTTGCCAGTTAATATGGCATAAAGCGATCGAAAGGCCATCGGCAGCGTCATCAGGTTTGGGTATATCATCAAGCTTGAGCAGATTCCGTATCATCTCCTGCATCTGCCTCTTATCGGCACGGCCCGAACCGGTAATCGCCTGCTTCACCTGGGCAGGAGTATATTCAAATAAAGGAATATGCCTTTGCTGGGCTGCAAGAAATATGACGCCTCTTGCTTCGCTCACACCCATCGCCGAGGTAACGTTCCTTGTGAAAAACAGTTTTTCGACCGCTATATTGTCGGGCGCATACTTCTCAAGCAACTCATTTATTTCGGTATATATCTCCAGCAGGCGCTGCGGGGTTCTTTTATCTCCTGAAGTCCGGATGCAGCCGTAGCTTAAAGGAATGATGCTGTTTTCATAAGTCTCAATTACACCAAAGCCGACAGTTGCAAGTCCGGGGTCGATCCCTACAACAATCATAATAATATAAAATACATGATAAGGGTTTAACTTATCGGTCAAGGGGTAAAAACTCCAGCTCTTCAGGGCGGAGGATGTTATGCCCGGCAATTTTGAATAAGCTTTAATATACACTTAACCATTACGTGAACCGATTAAGATGAATATTATTTTACTAGGGCCCCCAGGTGCAGGAAAAGGTACCCAGGCCAAAAAAATCGCAGAGTATTGCTTGATCCCCCATATATCCACCGGGGATATACTGCGTGAGAATATCAATAATAACACGAATCTCGGATTGAAAGCAAAATCGTATATGTCAAAAGGTGAACTTGTGCCTGATGAGCTTTTGATAACTATCATAAAGGACAGGTTATCTAAGAAGGATTGTTCAGGCGGGTTCCTTCTAGATGGCTATCCGAGAACCATACCGCAGGCGGATGCCTTGCAGATGATTCTTACAGAATCCAATAAAAAGCTTGATGTTGTGCTGAACATCGATGTGGATGACGAGGAATTGATAAATAGACTGTCAGGACGAAGAATGTGCTCATGCGGCGCAAGCTATCACCTGATATTCAATCCTCCAGCAAAGGATGAGATATGTGACCGCTGTGGAGGGAAATTGTACCAGAGAGATGATGACAAGGCTGAGGCAATAAAAAACAGGCTGGTTGTTTATAAGAAACAGACCCAGCCCCTGATAGAATATTATAAGAAGAAAGGTATCCTGCAAGAGATTGACGGCGGAAAGGATATTCAGGCTATCTTTGAAAATATTAAAAAAGTATTGGAGAAGTATGATTAAGAAAACGTTAAATAAAATAGCGCTTGGCCTGGGAATCTTCCTTCTTCTGGGTGTCATGTTTATCCAGGGCTTTGTGGGCACTATAGGACAACTTATGGATTCCCTGTTCAAACCTTTGATCAGTATATTTCCGCTGTATATTTTAATATTTATATTTGCTACAATTACAGGCCTGTATGCTTCTCTTATCCAGAAATATACAATGGACTGGACATTAATGAGGCGTGTCCAGGAACGGACGAAAAGCATGCAAAAGGAAATGAGGGAAGCGCAGCTGGCCAACAATGCCCAGAAAATGAAAAAATTACAGGCCCAGCAAACAGAAATGATGGGTGACCAGATGGAACTGATGAAGCAGCAGTTCAAACCGATGCTATATATAAGCATTATATCAATGCCGATTTTCTTCTGGATATACCTTATAATCAGCCAGCAGCCCGACGCCACAATGGTATTCCCTTTCTGGGGAGAACAGAAATTAACCGGTAAAGTCTTCTGGGAAATCCAATACTGGTTGTTCTGGTATTTCGTATGTTCTTTTCCTATAAGCCAGATAACAAGAAAAGCATTGAATATAGGCGGTATTTGATTGATAATCACTATCAGCGGTCCACCCGGAAGCGGCAAGAGCACGCTTTCCAGGTTACTGTCAGCCAGGCTGGGACTTGAACTTGTCTCAATGGGAGACGTTTTCAGGAAATGTGCAGAGGATAGGTGCATGTCGCTTGAAGAGTTCGGTCTGCTTGCAAAATGCGAGGATGGCATCGACAGGAAAATCGATGAAATGCAAAAAAAGATAGCTGCTGAAAGGGATAATATCATTCTTGAAGGCAGGCTTTCGGGTTTTCTTGTGGATGCGGATCTTAAGGTCTGGCTCAAAGCCCCGATCGAAGTAAGGGCGGAGCGTATTGCAAAAAGAGAATGTAAACCCATCTCTTCAGCCATGGCAGAAACACTGGAAAGGGAACAATGTGAAAGGGTGAGGTATCAAAGCTATTATTACATAGATATAAGAGACCTGTCCATATACGACCTTGTGATAGATTCCAGTAAATGGAATCCTGAAGAAATCAGCGAAATTGTACTTAAAGCGGTTGGATTTCTGGCATGAACCTGTTACCTTCTGAGAAAAAAAGAGAAACACTGGTTAAATCAGAGGATTCAACCGATGAACGTTTCGGTAAAAGACCGGGTGAGCGCCCCATTAAAGAATATATTGAAAAGGGGGTGATAAATCTGGATAAGCCTGCGGGACCCACAAGCCATGAAGTGACATCGTGGGTAATAAAAATCCTGGGACTTGAAAAAGCAGGGCATAGCGGTACTCTTGATCCAAACGTGACCGGACTTCTCCCGGTTATGCTTGGTGACGCCACAAAAGCAGTGGATGCGCTCCTGACCGCAGGAAAGGAGTATGTGTGTCTTATGAAGCTTCATTCCAAAGTCCCCGAAAAGGAGATAAAACAGGTTTTTCGCGAATTCACAGGTCCTATATTCCAGAAACCTTCGATCAAGTCTGCAGTAAAACGTGAAACAAGGATAAGGAATATCTATTATCTTGAGTTTCTTGAAATGGATGGTGAAAACATCCTGTTCCTGGTGGGATGCGAGGCAGGGACGTATATAAGGAAGCTATGCCACGATATGGGATTGTACATGGGTACGGGGGCGCATATGCAGGAACTGCGGCGTACAAAATCCGGGCCATTTCGTGAAGATGGGACAATGGTGACACTTTTTGATGTTAAGGATGCGTATATCGAATGGGAAGAGAATAAGAATGAAGAGTTCCTGCGAAAGGTGATATACCCCATGGAATTTGCTCTTTCGCACCTGCCCAGGATAGTTATAAGGGATAATGCCGTGGATGCTATCTGCCATGGTGCAAGCCTTGCGGCCCCGGGTGTGCTCACAGTAGAGAGCAACATTGAGAAAGGAGATGCGGTGGCCATCTTTACCCTGAAAGGAGAGGCTATCTCTTTTGGGGTTGCGCAGATGAAGTCCCTGGATATATTGAAAGCTGCCACTGGTATCGTGACTTCTACCGAGCGGGTGTTTTTAGAGCCCGGGACATACCCGAAAGGATGGAAGGCAAAAGCATAAGAACCCTTTGGTATATTCAGGTGTTAAAGCCGAGGTAGTCTAGCGGCCTAAGGCGCAAGCCTGGAAAGCTTGTGGGGCTCACGCCCCTCGGGAGTTCAAGTCTCCCCCTCGGCGCTTTGATCTCTAAAAGGACAGTTTCAAAAAAGCAGAAAGTTGCTTTATATATACCCCTCATTTGATACAAAAGAATTAAGTGCCATGTAATATCAGTAGGTATTACCGGATAGGATGTGAGTTCAAATGGTCATTAATAAAATAGGAATAGAACATCTAATTATTACATTGTTGCTGGCTTTATATTTTACAGGCAGCAGCGCAGCAGCAAACGGTATAATTGTAACGGGTGCTCCTACCACGACGTTTACTCTTACTGTAAATGCAGCAGGAGGCGCTGATTACAAAAAGATACAGGATGCGGTAGACAATGCAGGGGACGGTTATACGATCCTGGTAAGCGGTGGAGTAACTTATACGCTTACATATTACGAGAACTTGAATGTGAACAGGTCAGTCAAACTAAAAGGAATTGACAATGGCAGGGGGATGCCTGTTGTGAATGCAAGCAAAAAAGGAAGCACAATCATACTGAACGCCAGTAATTCCACAATTGAAGGCTTTACTATTGTGAACTCGGGAAGTCTGTCCGGCGATGCCGGGATTCGCATCAATTCCAGAAATAACACGATCAGAAATAACACTATAACTAGAAATAATTATGGCATATATATGGCTGTCTCAGGTAATAATTATATATACAACAATTATTTCAACAATACAAACAACTTCAAAACTAATGGATCCAACAAATGGAATTCAACAAAGACGGCAGGAAAAAATATCAATGGAGGGCCCTTTATAGGGGGGAATTTCTGGGCAAATCCCAGCGGTACTGGTTACAGTCAGAAATGTGCCGATTATAATAGAGATGGCATATGTGATATTTCCTATACGCTTGCCATTAATAACAAAGATTACCTGCCGCTTGCCATCAATGATACGGTGCCACCTGCCAGTGTCACAAAACTTTCCAATGTGAGCTATAATTCGTATTATATTAAATGGAACTGGACGGACCCGATTGATAAAGACTTTTCAAGGGTGATGATCTACCTTGATGGAAAATTCAAGATCAATGTATCAAAAGGCATAAAGAACTATAATGCAACAGGACTTTTAGCTAATACCCAGCATACTATTTCAACAAGGACTGTGGATATATATGGCAACATCAATACTACCTGGATGAACAATACAGCAAGGACAGCAGCGGATTCCATACCCCCCGCAAATGTTTCAGGCTTGAAAAATGTAAGCTATGCCAAAGTCTATATCAAATGGACATGGATAGATCCCCCAGATAAGGATTTCTCAAAAGTCATGGTTTATCTTGATGGAAAATTCAAGATAAATGTATCCAAAGGTATAAAGAACTATAACGCAACAGGGCTTTTGGCCGGTACCCAGCATACCATTGCAACAAGAACAGTTGATGTGAATGGAAACATCAACGCCACATGGACAAATCATACTGCAAGGACAGCACCCTGATTGTCATTGGCAATCACTTCTTAACCACAAACTACATAAGTAAGGAAACCCAAATTAAAAATGGATAGAATAGGAAGAATGACCCATGACGATCAATGAGCTAATGCTGATAGTATTCCTGATAAACCTGCCATTCGGGTATATCAGAAGTAACTCTACAAAATTCTCAAGAAAATGGATAATGGCCATACATATCCCCGTACCATTTGTGTTCTTATTGAGGATGATATCAGGCCTTAACTGGACTGTTATCCCTCTGCTTATATTATCGGATATTGCCGGGCAATTTGCAGGCGGAAAGCTAAAAAGGCCTGGATCTATGAACCCGATCGAAAAAGCCTGATTAGAGACTTTAAAAATCAAAAATAAAGCCTAATAATGGTTCAAATCCTGGAATTTCATTTTTGAAGTTTAACTGATTACCAAGGGAATGGTGCCATAACTTCAAATGAAATTGAAGTTAAAGATAAGCTTATTTATATACACTTCAAGTATTGAAATAACGAACAGGTGATATTATGGCAAAGAAAATCTTTATGATGTTTATTTTGCTGGTCATTGGTGCTGTGGTTTTCAGCGGATGCACCTACACGACTGGTAAAAAGCCAGTTAACGAAAGCAAAGACATAAAAACCCCGGATATAAAAATACCCGAATTGGGATCAACACAGGGAATAAATAAATTCTCGTCTGTCCAGGAGATCCGGGAGTTCCTTAAAGCCAGCGCTGCAAGTTCAGGCAGAGATGACGTTGTAATGGGTATCAGGGATGAAATGGGCGCAGTCAGGGTGCCGATGCCGGTGATGGCAACTCCTGCGATGTCCAAAGGGATGGCGGAGACAACTTCAGTCCAGTATTCAGGAGCGGCAGGAACATCCGATTACTCAAAAACGAATGTCCAGGTGGAGGGTGTGGATGAGGCGGATTTTGTAAAAAACGATGGAAAATACATCTATGTCCTTGCGCAGGACAAACTGGTGATTGTTGACGCTTATCCTGCTGAAAATTCAAGCATACTTTCCAGGATCGAGATAGAGGGCAGGCCAAAAGATATGTTCGTCGATGGAGACAGGCTCCTTGTTTTCACTGAAGATAACAACGAAGTTTATGTATATCAGGAATACGATTACAGGCCTGTACCAAGATATACTCCAACGACTAATGCGCTGGTGTACGACATCACAGACAGGAAAAAGCCGCAGCAGGTTGCAAATTACAGCATTAATGGTAATTATTTCAGATCAAGGATGATAGGCGACTATGTTTACTTCATCGTAAAGGATAATGTCTATTTTTATGATACTGTGGTAGATGTGCCCGTGATAAAGCAGGGCTCTCAAAAAATCCTTGCTCCGGATGTGTATTATTTTGATAATCCAGAGCAAAACTATGTATTCCATACAATCGCATCCATCAACATAAAATCCGATAGGGATATAAACGCGAAGTCGTTCATGATGGGCTACTCCGACAACCTGTACGTATCAGGGGACAATATTTACATCACCTACAGGAAGAACCTGCCCTGGCAGTATTATGAAAAAGACCGTGAGGAGCGGTTCTACAATGTTATTGTGCCGCTGCTTCCTGGAGATGCACAGAAAAAGATTAACGACATCAAAGGCAGCAACCTGAGCTCATACGAGAAGTGGGATAAAATTTCATCCATACTTGAGGAGACCTACAACAGCATGGGTGAAAAAGAAAAGCTTGAATACATACAGAATGCAGCAAAGAATGTTGAAGAATACGAGGTAAAGCTGGCCCAGGAAAGGGAAAAGACCGTAATCCAGAAGATAGGGATCGAAAAAGGAAATATAGAATACAGGGCAAAAGGCGAAGTACAGGGGAGCCTCCTGAACCAGTTCTCAATGGATGAATCCGATGATTATTTCAGGGTCGCAACGACAACACAGTTCTGGACAGCAAAAGGTTCTGTGCAGTACAACAATGTTTACATAATGGATAAAGACCTGGAAATTACAGGAACCCTGGAGAAAATCGCCCCTGATGAAAGGATATACTCGACAAGATTTATAGGGAACAGGCTTTACATGGTGACATTCAAGAGGATGGACCCGCTGTTCGTTATCGACCTTTCGGACCCGAAAAATCCCGGGATACTGGGCGAGCTCAAGATACCCGGGTTTTCCGATTACCTGCACCCGTATGATGAAAAACATATAATCGGCGTGGGCAAGGAAACGGGCGATACAGGATGGGGCGGGGTATCCATAAAAGGAGTTAAGCTTTCCCTGTTCGATGTATCAGATGTCGGGAACCCAAAGCAGATAGATACATACGAGATCGGCACGGCAGGCACGGATTCCGAGGCGCTGAGGGACCATAAGGCATTCCTGTTTGACAAAGTGAAGAACCTGCTCGTTATTCCTGTCAGGGAAGTCACGGAGACAGGGCAGTATGATAGCAGATACGGCTATTACAGGCAGAAAGTATGGCAGGGCGCCTATGTTTTCGGTGTTACTCCTGAGGACGGCTTCAAGCTCAAAGGAAAAATCTCCCACCTCGATGAATACGAGGACCAGCAGTTCTACTGGAATTCACCAGGCGCTGTCCGAAGATCACTGTACATGGATGATGTGCTTTATACCATCTCTGCAAAGAAGGTTTTGATGAACGGTCTTAAGGATTTAACGAAAATGAACGAAGTCGGGCTTCCTTTTGAGATGGACAAATACTATCAGTATGGGTGGAATTAGTTTTTTGTTCCAGCCCATTTTTTATTTTTAAATAAATTGTAAATTTCATCGCAAAGTTCGCGAAAATATTGCTGCTAAGCTTTGCGTTCTTCGCGCCCTGGTATGAAAAACAGCACCATATAAACAACTAACTGGCACGAACTGATACGAACCCTGATGGCATGAGTTCGTTTCAGTTCGTATTAGTTCGTTGTTAAAGTCTATTTTGTTGCTCTTTTTCGTGGTTGTCTGTGAACGATACATGGCCGACTTTGCGGTGCCTATGTCCACCCCTTTTCATCAACAGGTAGTTGGACATTAAGCTTTAGAATGATCACCTTTTGATAAAACGATTATATTATAAGCTATTAGAAATATTGTTTTACAAAAGATTTGCATTATGTATGACAGAGAGGCAAAAAAGAGAATTGATGGAAGAGACTTTGAAAAACCTGGACATCGATGAAGATGATTTAAGAGAACTTGAGAAGATAAGAGAAGAGGTATGGAAAAAAGAAAAAACTAAGATTGGGCCGGTCTTAGATACAAACATTCTATAAAATTATGCCAGAAAGCAACAAAACCAACGAATTCCTGCAAAAACTCGCGCCCTGCATCGAGCGCGGAGAGCTTGAGAAGTGCGTGGAAGAGGCGGCGCGGCTGGCGGGAGAGATGGGGGTGGGGGCGGAGGAGCTATTTGGATTTTCAGCAAAAAAGAGTGTTGACGGAAAGTATGATTTTGCGTATGTGCTTGCGCTTGCGGCGGCTCATGATCTGGAAGGAAATAAAAAAGCAAGAGCTTATAATAGTGTAGCAAATGCCGCGCGGTATCTCAGAAAATTTGAAAACGCGGAACAAAAGTATAAACTGGCAATTGATGCTGATCCGAAATATGGGGTGGCGCATTATAATTACGCAATCCTGCTATCGGAATTGAAAAGGAACGAAGAGGCAGAAGAACAATATAAACTCGCTATTGCCGTTGACCCGAACGATGCGTCGGCACATTACAATTATGCAAATCTGCTATCGGAACTGAAAAGGAACCAGGAGGCGGAAAAACACTATCTGCTGGCAATTGAAATTAGTCAAAAAAGTGCAAAGGTGCAATTCGATTATGCAAAACTGCTACAGAGAGTGGAAATGAACAAGGAGGCGGAACAAGAGTATAAAGAGGCAATTGACTCCAACCCGAACCTTGTGGTGGCGCATGGAGGTTATGGTTTTCTATTGGTCGAAATGAACAGAAGAGAAGAAGCGCTGGAACATATAAATGAAGCATCAGACTTTTTATCTATAGTAGGGCTCGTTGTCGAGTCACATCTGCTCAAAGCATGGTTTTATCAGACGTTATCTGAAAAAAATTTATCCCGAAAAAGATTTGGAGAGAGTGGCAAAGATGCAAATGAGGCTGGCGAGGAATACCTGAAAGCGGCGAGTATCGCAGAGGGATTTATGAAAGATAATCTGATTATGCAGGGAAATGTACTTAAAGCAAAATCCTGCGTCAGGAAAATACCTGAAAAATCATGGTATAAGATTTTCTATATCTTTAAAAGCCCTGATATTCCAGAATTAATAGAAAATCTGAAAAACGCAGCAATATATTATAAAAAAGCCTCCCTTTGTCCTATCGGGGAGAAAAAAGATGTCTGTAATGCGTGCTTTTTTTCTATGAATGTATTCTCAGATACTCTCGATGCAATGAGCGCTTTTATTAACGGAGATGATGCTGAAATAAACATAAATAAATGGTCAGACTCATTGGAGCAGGCATACAAAATATATTCTGAAAAGAATCTAAATAAAGGTGTCGCACTTGTCGAAACTTTAAAACAATTAATAAAATGTGTCGATGAGCTGGCTGAACACCGAAAATACGGAAATAAAGTTAAGGAAGAAAAATTGGGAAAATGTCTCAACAATTTGATCGAGGTAAGCAATGAGATGGAAGGTGCTCTCAAGGTTATCGCCGAACATTCTGCCGAAGCTATTAGAGATTATGCGAAAAAACAAGGCATGGGTTTTGTCAAAGAAGAAAAAATTGAAAAGCCATCCGTTAATAAATGGTTAATTGGTGTCTTAGTAGCCATTGTTTTGGGAATAATATCAAATCGACTGTTCTCATGGGATATTGATTTGAAAATATTTAGATTTTTTAAATCTCTTTTCTTTGGTGCTGATATCCCATGACCCCACCCCCCATCCCCATCCTCGACAACCACATGCACCTCAACCCCAGCGGCAGATGTCTCTCAGCAGTCCGCGAATTCGTGCGCGCCGGGGGGACGCACATAGTCCTCGTTTCGCTTCCGCCTTGGTCGCTGGGCATCGATATAAGCGCGCCCGAAGATTACAGGAAGGTCTTTGACAGGGTGCTTAAAATTGCGCGGCGCGCTGGGGAAGCCGAGAAAGTGAAGGTGTTCGTTGTTCTTGGGGTGCATCCTGCCGAATTGACGAAATATTACGGAAGATTGGGGCTTTCGCGCGCAGTCGAGATAATGAAAGGCGGGCTTGAAGTGGCATGCGAATATGTGGATAACGGCAGAGCAATCGGATTAAAATCCGGGCGTCCCCATTATGAGGTGGAACAGAAATTATGGGACGCCTCAAACGACATAATGCGCCATAGTTTTTATCTGGCAAAGGATTCAGGGTGCGCCGTGCAACTGCACACCGAGAGTGCCACAGAAGAAGGATTATCGGAAATCTCGGCAATTTCCAGGGATGCGGGATTATCTCCTGAAAAAGTCGTAAAACATTTCTCGCTCCCGCTGGTGAAGGCCTGTGAAAAAGCAGGTATTTTCCCAAGTGTCCTGGCAGGCGAAGATGCGATACAGAAAGCCCTTGCTGAAGGCACGCGCTTCATGATGGAAACGGATTATATCGACGACCTGAAAAGACCGGGCTCAGTGCTTGGGCCAAAAACAGTCCCGAAAAGGACAAAACAACTGATACCTGAATGGGGAGAGGATGTGTTCTGGAAAATACATAAACATAATCCTGAAAAAGTTTACGGTGTAGAGATAGAAATTTGACAAAAACCCTATTATCGCTAAATTTATTGCTATCCTCAAAGAATTAAAGTTCCTTTATGCGGGATTATCTTACTATCGATGACATCAGAACAAAAGGAAAAACTGTATTGTGCAGGCTTGATCTTAACTCGCCTATGGACCCAAAAGGCATAATCCTGGACGACAGCAGGTTCAGGAGCCATATCACTACCCTGAAAGAACTTGAAGATTCCAAAATCGTTATCATGTCCCACCAGAGCCGCCCGGGTAAAAGCGATTTTACAACAATGGAGCCTCATTCACGGTTATTATCAAGACTAATGCGAAGAAACATAGACTATATCGATGATATATTCGGCTCAAATGCGCTGGAATCAATAATGAGAATGAACACTGGCGAGATAATCTTACTTGAAAACAGCCGTTTCTATTCAGAAGAATCCCTTGAGAGAAAACCGGAAGAACATGCGAAAACCCACATGGTAAAACGTCTTACAACTGTTTGCGATATTTTCATGAACGACGCTTTCTCGGTTTCCCACAGGTCGCATCTTTCAGTTACAGGCTTTACGCATGTACTGCCAAGCATCGCAGGCAGAGTAATGGAAAAAGAGATTGACTCCCTGAACAGGGGGCTTTCATGCAATGAACGTCCATGCATATATGTGCTTGGGGGAGCGAAGGTGGACGATTCCATCAAAGTGACGAAAAACGTACTTGAAAAGGGAAGCGCGGATAAAGTATTAGTAACAGGGGTCGTCGCAAATGTATTCCTTGCGGCCTCAGGCGTTAATATCGGAAGCTCGAACATCAATTTTATAGAAAAGCAGGGTTATTCTAACCAGATAGGCCTTGCCGGCGACCTTCTTTCACGATTCAAGGATAATATCTGGCTGCCTGTTGATGTTGCATTGAATAAGGATGATGAACGTGTTGAAGAAAAAGTCAGCAGACTTAATTCGGATTCACCTATCAACGATATTGGCATCGAAACGATGGTCAAATTCTCAAAGGAAATCAGCAGTGCAAAAACCGTAGTAATGAACGGGCCGGCCGGAGTGTTTGAAAAAGAGGCCTTTGCCCTGGGAACAAACGAACTTATCAGGGCTGGGGCCCAGGCAGGATTCTCGGTTATCGGGGGGGGGCATATCGCTGCTGCGGCAGAAAAATCCGGGATTTCCGGTAAATTTTCCCATGTCAGCACAGGTGGAGGCGCCTGTATTGATTATTTAGCAGGTGAAAAACTGCCTGGGATTGAGGCGCTAAAAGATGCAGCCCGCAAATTCAGGAAAAAATAACGTATCAGGTTTTGATTTTACCGGCAGCATGAAAATGCTGGTAGGAGATATTGTAAAGACTCATCCGGATTTTAGCCATATTGCGCTTGAAAGTATTTTTATTGCAATATCCCCTTCAAACCGAAGGAGGGATGGGGTCGTCGCAAAACTTAGGCCGTTACGATATGAAGGAGGCTCAAAGACACAGATTTGCCGCGGAACCAAATATACCTCCCCTGAAATCCAGATTAAAGGGAACGATATCCTGTATATCGTTTATTTTCATTTACCACGTTTTCTTAATCACGGGGACCATAGGGACAAGCTGGAAACGGTATTGCACGAATTATACCATATTTCCCCTTTATTTAATGGTGATATCAGGCGATTTCCGGGAAAGAATTATGCACATGGCAATTCCAGGAAGAGTTACAACAGGCTGATATCGACATATACTGATGAATACATCAACTCCACAACCAGACCCGAATTAAGCATTTTTTTGAAATACGGATACTCCGGGCTGAAGCGTAAATATGGCGCAATATACGGCGATATTATCCGTGTCCCGCGTTCAAAACCTGCAAGGTGATTTACAATAATTGTGCAATAATTGTGCAATAATTATGCGATATCTTTGGTGGTATCGATCTGAACGCCATCTCCGACCCTGAACTTGATCATTTCTGATGTCGGGACCCTGCCTCTTATTTTTGGTATTGACAGCTTGTTTGAGATTTTATCCGAATTTTTTTCAAGTTCCACATCAAATATTACGTCGCATGATTTTAAGATCTCATTTTCAAGCGTCTTTTCATGCGTATCCTTGAGGCCGTATAAAAAAGTAACACAGTTGAGGTTTTTTGTTAATTCATAAATCACATTTATGAGCCTTTTTATTATTCCAGGATTAACATTGAGGTTCAGGTAAAAAGAAAATGAGTCAAAGATCAGGTTTAAATCCTTTACTTCATCAGCCATTATCTTTTTCAGGTTATATTCCGTGAACTCCACTATCTTGGCATCAACAAATTCATTTCCTACATTATCCACCATTTCCCCATGAGGTGTTATATAATACTCACTATATACATCTATGAAAGTAATACCCTCTGATTTAAACCCGAAGTTCTTAATGTCACGAAGCACATACGCGGGACGTCTCTCATCTGAGAAGTAATAGGTTTTTCGGGCCTGCGTAAACTGGTATAAGAAAACTTCAGCCATGGATTTTGCATCAGCATATATATAAACGACCGAACCTGAAGGCAAACCCCCGCCCAGGGTACGGTCAAGAATAGATATACCTGTGGTGCGGTTAAGCTGTTGCTGGAGATCTGCAGGTACATTGGCAGGGGGAATTTCATTAACTGCGGGTGATTTTGCCGGAACTTGTACCTGTGGGGCGGGAGCGATCCCATTAACTGCGGATTGTCCTGCGATAACCTGAGTTACTGGCGTCTGTTTTACGCCTGCCTTTTTTACGCTGGGCATTTTTCATCCTCAACTTTTTTGTTCTTTATAATGTTATTTTTTAAACTTTATAAAGTTAGTCATCATGCTCATAATATTAATGATGAAAAACCCGGTAAACAGGAAATTGCACTTAATATGTTTAATATTTTATATTTTTTAACTTTTTTAAACAGATTTCCATGCCATGCATGGCGGTCTTGCTATCAGGATTCAAATTCAGGGCAGAATTATAACACTTCATAGCATCCTTAAAATCCCCTTTTTTGTAAAGTGCGCTTCCTTTATTACTTAACGCGACAGAATCATTTGAGTCAATCCCAATTGCCGTATCATAGCATTTGATGGCTTCAACAAGCTTTCCGGTCTTTGCAAGGACCAATCCTTTATTATTCCAGGCGGTATTATTTCTTGGAAATATCTTTAAAGACCTGTTATATGATTCGATTGCATCCTCAAACTTCCCTTTTGAGAAAAACGCATTTCCTTTAACCAGGTGTTCCTCTGCTTTTTTTATAGTTTGAATCGATGCCGGTTCCATGGTAATTGGTTCTGCCGTTGAAGGTTCTGTCTTTTCCATTTTCGCGGGGTTGATCGCTCCTGCGGTCTTTTCAGCAACGGGTTCCGGTTTTACAGTACTCTGCACAGGTAGGGGTATTATGGTAATTGCAGGCTTATTTTCCCCTTCTCCTGGTAGGATTGATGCCTTTTCCACCGGACTGACCGGCTCTCTGGTCTTTTCCGTAACTGGTACAGGTTTTATGGTATCCTGCGCAGACAGAGGTATTACGGTAATCGCAGGCTTATTTTCCTCTTCCCCTATCGCAATTATTGTCTTATCCTTATCCATTGGATTAACTGTCCTTGCGACCTGTTCTGTAATGGCTTCAGGCTTTACAGTATCCTGTACGGGTGGTGGGACTATGGTAATTGCAGGATTCTCTTCCCCTTCTCCCGGGGCAGCTACCGTCGTTTCCATATTCACGGGATTAACTGTCCCAAGTGGCTGTTCCATAACAGATTCCTGAGGCCCGGCTTCCTGCACCGGAGGCATTGTTGTAATTGGAATTCCGGTTTCTTCCCCTGGTATTGAGGCAGCTATTTCCTGTAAATCGACTTTGTCTTCAGTTTCTTTCATTCTTGCAAGGGCACACCCTTTATTGCTCCAGATTTTTTCTATCTTCGGATTTATTTCAAGCGCCTTATCATATGATTCAATGGCTTCTTTGAAACGATTGAGCCTTACGAATGCTAATCCCTTATTATTCCAGACTGACTCATCCTTTGGATTTATTTCAATTGATTTATCATACGCTTTAAGGGCTTCTTCAAAATTCCCGCTTTCAAACAGCACATCACCTTTGCTGCTCCATGCACCCGCATCAGTAGGATGTGTCTCGATAAGTTTATCAAAACATTGTATCGCTTCCGGGTATTTCCCGGTATGGGAAAGTGCGATGCCTTTATTGTATAATACCTCAAAATCGCCGGGAACAATCTCAAGTGCTTTATCATAGCACTGGATAGCTTCGGCATGACGCTCGGTTCTTGCAAGCGCAAGTCCCTTATTGTTCCATATCTCCACTGAACCCGGCTTTATCTCAAGAGCCTTGTCATAGCATTGTACTGCTTCGGCATACATACCTCTCTCGACCAGTTCGTTACCCTTATTGCTCCACATGGAGGCGTCAGGATTGTCCGCCTTATCAGGATTTGCGTTTGCAGGCCCACCTGGCATGTCTGGTTTTTTCACCTTGCTGTCGGGATTTGACTTCTTTTTATTGAAAATCTTATCATAAAATCCCATATCTATATCTTTTATTAAATTACGTCTATTTATGCCTTTTTATGCTTATATATTTATACCGATATCTGCCTTTTTGTAAATATTTCATTTCAGGAAAATATTAAAAAAATATAATTGCATTTGGATTGGCAGCCGCACAGTCAAATTACTGATATATAAAGTTCTCAGATATCTTCTGGTACTTCTCCATCTCCTTCTTGGAGTAAGGTTTTACTTTAGTCATTGCATCCCTGAAATGATGGTAACCCACTTTTAAATCATTGATTAAAGCATTATCCGTGGATTTTCCTGAATTTATATATTCTCTTATGGCAAGCATGATAGCCTCATTGCATATCGATGCTATATCAGCACCTGTGAAACCGTCTGTATCCTCGGCCAGCTTATTCAGGTCAACATCATCCTGGAGGCGTGTTTTTGCCGTATGTATCCTGAATATCTCATACCTTGCTTTCTCATCAGGTGGAGATACAAAGACAAGGCGGTCTATCCTTCCGGGACGAAGCAATGCCGGATCGAGTATATCAGGCCTGTTTGTCGCTGTAATTATGGTGACATTGTGCAATTCCTCAAGGCCGTCTATTTCAGATAGTATCTGGCTTACCACCCTCTCCGTAACATGGGAATCAGACCCTGTCCCGCGTGCCGGGGCTATGGAATCAATCTCATCAAAGAAGATTATGCAGGGCGCAGCCTGTTTCGCTTTCCTGAAGGTCTCGCGGACTGCTTTCTCGCTTTCCCCGACCCATTTGCTCAGGAACTCAGGCCCTTTCACGCTTATGAAATTTGCTTCGCTCTCGGTGGCAACGGCTTTTGCAAGCATGGTCTTGCCGGTCCCGGGCGGGCCGTACAGGAGGATACCTTTTGGCGGCCTGGCGTTTAGGTGTTTAAAAATTGCAGGATACTTCATTGGCCATTCCACGGCCTCTTTCAATTCCTGTTTTGCCTCCTCAAGCCCCCCGATCTCGCTCCAGTGTGTATTGGGCGACTCGATGAAGACTTCACGAAGTGCTGATGGCGTCATCTCGCGCAGGGCGTTGTTAAAGTCATCGCCTGTCACAGTCATCTTGTTCAGTATCTCGGCTGGTATGCTCTGCACATCAAGATCAAGTTCAGGCAGGACGCGCCTGATGGAACACATGGCTGCTTCACGCGCAAGCGCAGCAAGGTCGGCCCCCACAAAACCGTGTGTCAGGTCGGCTAATTTTTCAAGGCTCACGTTCTCGGTAACTGGCATTCCTCTTGTGTGTATTTGCATTATTTCAAGACGTGCCTTTCTGTCAGGTACCCCGATCTCGATCTCGCGGTCAAACCTGCCCGGGCGGCGAAGTGCAGGGTCAATAGCATTGGGCCGGTTTGTTGCACCTATGACGACTACTTTGCCCCGCGCTTTAAGACCGTCCATCACTGCAAGCAACTGCGCCACAACGCGGCGTTCAACTTCGCCTGTGACTTCTTCTCTTTTCGGGGCAATGCTATCTATCTCGTCTATTAATATGATGCTTGGGGCATTCTCTTCTGCCTGTTTAAAGATCTCCCGCAACCTTTCCTCGGATTCACCGTAGAATTTGCTCATAATCTCAGGACCGCTAAGAGTCAGGAAATTAGCATTGGTTTCAGAAGCAAGAGCCTTTGCAAGAAGAGTCTTGCCTGTGCCTGGAGGACCGTGAAGCAGGACGCCTTTCGGGGCTTCCACACCGAGCCTTTCAAATATCTCAGGGTGGCGCAGCGGCAGTTCTATCATCTCTCTCACTTTTCTTACTTCGTCTCCCAGGCCGCCTATATCTTCATAAGATACCCTGGGGATGGTTGGCATTTCCTTTGCGGGTTTCTCACTAATCTCTATCTGTGTGCCGTCGCGGATTATGACAGAGTCTATAATAGGCTTTATGGATATGACCACAAGATCAACCCGCCTGCCCATGATATTTAATTCGACTACGTCCCCGCGGGTAATTACCCGTCCTTCAAGGTTATGGGCAAGGTAGGCTTCTCCTCCCTGGATTTTCAAAGGCTGCGTTGGGGCGAAAAGGATTTTTTCAGCCGGAGCGGTCTGTATTTTATGAATATGTACCCTGTCGTCGATACTGGAACCTGCATTTCTTCTTACAGTTCCATCGATGCGGATTAAACCCGAGTTCCTGTCCTCAGGATAACCCGGCCATATCAGGGCTGCCGTCTTTTTTGTGCCTTCAATGCCTATAACGTCGCCTGTTTGCAGCCCCAGCTCAAAGGCGACTTCAGGATCTATCCTTGCGATACCTCTTCCGGCATCGTAGGACTTGGCTTCACCGACTTTTAGTACAACTGTTTTATCTTTTTTTTCTATTGCCATATTTATTTTTCTTTAAATAATTTATTCAACCTTTTATTCGATCGTTATTTTTTTCCCTTTTGGTTTCAGGGGTTCTTTTAATTTGAAAGTAACTTCAAGCACTCCGTTATTGTATTTGGCTTTGGCACTGTCAGGATCAACTGGACTTGCAGTCTTCAGTTTCTTGCTGTATTTGCGCTCGCCGTCTGCGTTAATGGTTATCTCGTCCTCAGTCGCATTGACCTGGATCTCCTCTTTCTGGATTCCTGGCATCTCGGCAGTTATCCTGATTTCATTATTCTCTTCGTCTATTATCGAACTTGTAAAGGGTTCCCTCACACCCGCACCTGCGTCCATCGGCGTAACATTGCCGAAGCGTTCAATATGCGGGATACCATCTGGCCCGACCTGCAGGCTGAACCCATAAACAAGAGGCTCCTTGCCCGTGGACTGTATTACACGATTCATTAATTCATTCATTTCTTCAAACTGTCTCTCAAATTCATCAAAAAAACCTTTCTCTGGTCTTCTCCATCCTCTAAACATATTTTTCTAACCTCCATATTTTTATACTATGCTGTATTTATTTATATCTCTTCTTATCAGTTCTCTTTTTTCCAGTCTTTCAAGATATCCCTCAAGCACGTATTCGGGTACTTCAAGCTGCATGGATAGTTCCCTCATATTTGAAGGGCCTTTTAGCAGGTTATAGAGTATTTCGGCTTCCACATTGTCCTGGGCAATTTCCTCTATCGCATCCATTCCGGACCCCATTGCCCGTGTGATGCCAGCCTGGATGTCCTGGTACTCCTGCATCACCTGCCGCCGCCTTTCCATAAGTTCATGTATCTCCCCGTAAAGGGATTTCAGGTCGGCTATTGCAGGCACTTCAGCCCCCGGGTTTTGTGGCTCTCCGGCGGCAAAAGCTGTGGTCTCGACTTCAAAGGAGTAGGGCGACACAAATACTTCCAACCGCAGGTTGTCCGTAATATGGAAATATTTGCGCCGCTGGTTATCTACGCTGGCTTCTATCAGACCTGATTGCTCAAGGAGCAGGAGATGTCCTAGTATCGCTTTGGCGCCTACATCCAGCCTTTCTGCTATTTCGCTCATATAGCATGGCCGGCTTGCCAGAAGCTGGAGGATCTTCCTCCTGTTCCCGTTTCCGAGTATGTCTAACAATTGTGCTGATTCCATGTCTGTGCTTCACCCCGAGTTAGTGACTTGAGGTTACTAACCTTAAGTTAGTATTGATGGTATATAAACATTGCTATAGAAAATTTATAAAAAATTATAAAAAATGATTTAAATTTTAATAATTCTCAGATTCTGCAATGAACCCAGTAGATTCCAGATAAAACATTGTGAATATATACTGCCCTGCTACATAACTGGCTATTATTACAAAAGGATACGTCACAATGAACATGATTGCAATCGAATATACCAGGGTAACAATGAAGTAAATAAAGAAATCGATAGTGTATGCCTTGATATTGCCAAAAACAAGTGAATATATATAAGGGATATTAAGGGCTTTCCTGACAGAACCGGTCCTGGCAAAGTGTGCACCTGCTATATGAAATACAAAGAACAGGGGATATAATAAAAATATATATAAAAACATTAGGATTATAGTAACGGCTTCAGCAAAAGAGACAGAGATAAAAGCCCACAGGATATATGTGGCCATCAATGCCAATAATAAAAACAACAACGGAGCTATGGCATATACAAGACCGATAATCATAAATTTTATGCCATCAATAAAAATCCTGCCGATATCTGTTATCTCAGGCGCTTTTGCATGGTTTCCTGCTATGATGCTTCTTGACACGCTCACCATATACCCGTTGAAGAATGTAAACAGAAGTATCAGCGCGGTAACAAAAAAGATAATGTATAATATTATTGGGGAAAAAATCCCATCGCTCGTGGCGCCTGTTAGCATATCTTTACTGAAAGAAAATGATGGTATAAAAAGAGCTAACAGTACTATGAAAAATAACATTCCCAGCATAAGCAGCGGCTTGAAGCTCAGAGGGTATTTTAACGCCTTTTCAAATTCGACTGCCATGGTCTATGCATTCCTTGTTCAGTATGGAAAATTCGGCATTCCAGTTTTTTTTGACGTTTATTTTAATTACCAGCGTCTCCGCCAGCATAGCTTCATCCATATTATCAACTTTATGATATAATTAAGTTTATGATATTTATAATTAATGACAATTATCATATAACTCTGTGGTTTCGGAACCCTAAAAATTTTTTATGAATCTACACAACAGTTTATCGGCAGCAGCCGAATCTTTCACCCATGCCCCCTTTATCCCATAATCCTTCCGCAGCCGCAAAGGTACGCAGCAGCAGGGGCAGCAATTGCATATCGCATAAAAATCGCCCTGGCATTTCAGGAGGGATTGGACAAGCCCGTGCTTTTTGCACTCATCTATTATATCAAGGGCTTCTTCCCTGCTTATTTCTGTGTACTCGTCTTTTCTCACTTCCCTGAATACATCAAAACCGACCCCGAAAACTATATCGGCCCTGACAGGTTTATTGCAATTGTGAAAGACCTTCCTGCACTTGCAATCTCCCACAGCGATGCTTGTAGCAGCGCCTATGACCTTTTTTGCGTCTTCATAAGTTAATATAAATGCAGAGTGCCGGGTTATTGCATAACGGTCAATCAAAGCTGTCAGGTACTTCCCGACGAACGGGAGCTTTGTGAACTTTGCGCCGAACATGTAAAACCTGACCGCAAGCTCCTGGTGGGCACTGTAAAATCGGAGTGCATGGTGCATATTTCCACCTCTTCACCCTGGAAATGTCACTGGCGAAAAACCGATTTTTTCATCAAAGACCCTTTCTGCCGGAATATCCATCTCCACTATGAAAACCTCAACTACCATGAAAGCTTCAGCCTCTTTCCTGATACATCCCATGACCATTCCTTTACTATTGCCTGCCGCTCCGTGAAGATGTATCTTAGGAGTGCCGTTCTCCCGGAATATGTTGCCCACGCCGATTACTTCCCGTGCATCATTGAACGTTGACCACACTACTTCAGGCGGGATTGATTTTTCTTTCGGGCCTGTCACTAACCGCACGCCGCCCACGGCTCCGAGCAATACGAAAAAAGCTGACCTTATATTTTCTTTGAAGGCCAAACCCGATAGTTCGGCGAGCAAATCTTCACCGTGGTCTATTCTTGCGACGAATAAACGTCCTATCGAACCTTTGCGATAATCCATGCACTGAGTACATCAATTATAACTTTAAAACTTTTGATGAACAAAACTTATATGTTATATACATAAACAACGTGAAAGCGCTTGATGATTATGTACGCCGACAGGATAAATTCATTACCCCCTTATTTATTTGCAGCCATCGACAAAGCAAAGGCTGAGATCGCCAGGAAGGGCGTCGATGTTATCAACCTGAGCATTGGCGACCCGGATTTGCCAACTCCTTCCCATATCGTGGAAGCTATGAAAGAATCTATTGAAAGGCCTGAAAGACATCGTTATCCTTCATATGAGGGACTGCTTTCTTTCAGGAAAGCGGCAGCGACGTGGTATAAAAAGATCATGAACGTGGATCTAAACCCCGAAGACGAGGTTCTAACGCTTATAGGCTCAAAGGAAGGAATCGCCCATATCCCTCTTGCGTTCCTGAACCCGGGTGACATCTCCCTTGTTCCTGACCCTGCATATCCCGTGTATAATATCGGGTCGATACTTGCGGACGGCAAGCCTTTCAAAATGCCGCTGCTTGAAGAGAACGATTTCCTCCCAGATCTTGATGCCATCCCGGCCGGTATCGCTAAAAAAGCAAGGCTGATGTTCCTCAATTACCCGAATAATCCGACTTCAGCGATAGCTTCTCTGAAATTTTTTGAGGAGGTAGTGGACTTTTCAAATGAGAACGAAATCCTGGTCATCCATGATAATCCATATTCTGAAATGGCTTACGATGGTTACAAAGCACCCAGCTTCCTTAGTGTAAGCGGCGCAAAAGAAGTAGGCATAGAGATGCACTCACTGTCCAAAACATATAATATGACCGGGTGGAGGATCGGTTTTGCAGTAGGGAACCGGGAAATCCTTTCAGGCCTTGGCAAGGTCAAGACAAACGTGGACTCGGGCGCGTTTGAAGCTGTCCAGGAGGCAGGCATCACAGCCCTCACAGGCCCCCAGGATTGTGTCCGCGAGATGAACCGGATATATAAGGAGAGACGTGACGTACTGCTGACGGGCTTGAACGAACTGGGACTCCATGTAAAACCTCCAAGGGCCACATTCTATGTGTGGGTGCGCGTTAAAGGCAAATCCTTCGATTTCACCAGGATGCTGCTTGAAAAAGCTGGAATTGTTGCGACGCCCGGTATCGGATTTGGTGAATACGGTGAGGGATACATAAGGTTTGCACTGACACAATCTGTTGACAGGATCAATGAAGCAGTTGATAGAATGCGAAAACTGGATATCTGAATGATAATTGCCGATATTGCTGGATACAAATTAGAAAAGTCTATTTATGATAAGTTAAATTAGGCTGAGATTATGCATTTCAATATAAACTCTTTTTCTTCAGGCAGTGGGAGTAAATAATGGATATTGAACAACTTCTGGCCGAGCGGGCAAGGCTTGTGGATTCGGAACTGCCGGACCTGCTTCAAAATATAAGGCCGCCCGAACTTGCGGCTGCTGTAACTTACGCCCTGGGTTCAAGGGGAAAACGTATACGTCCTGCGCTTGTCACATTATCATGTGAAGCCGTTGGCGGCAGTGCCAGCCAGGCAAGTTTTGCCGCAGCTTCCATCGAATTGATACATTCATCGTCTCTTGTGCTTGATGACGTTATAGATAAATCCGAGATAAGACGCGGAAGATCCACAATCCATAAAATGTGGGGAACCGATATGGCTCTTCTTACAGTCCAGATCCTTGCCGCCCTTTCACTCAAGGTCGCAACAAAGGACCCGAGAATAATATATGCAATAGCGGATTCACTGTTCTATATGGGTGAAGGGGAAGCCATGGAACTTGTAGACTATGCAAAAGATAAGAACAGTTATCTTGAACTTGCTTTCAGGAAAACGGGTTCACTCTTCGGTTCAGCAGCCGAGGTCGGTTCGATGGTAGGCGGGGGAGACGAGGAACAGAACAGGAACCTTCTTGAATTTGGTAATCATATCGGTATTGCCTTCCAGATACGTGATGATATTCTGGATTGCATTTCAAATGAAGATGACCTCGGTAAACCTGTTAAGAACGATCTTTTTATGGGAAGACCTTCTATCGTGCTGCTTGATGCCATAAACTCAGGCATTTCTATTGATAGGATGATGAGATGCAATAATGGAGAACTCATGCACCTTGTTGCAGATTCGATAGATTATGCGCAGGAAATTGCTAAAGATGAGCTTGACCTTGCAAAAAGCCATCTTGGTGAATTGGATAGCCCTGCAAAAAAAATACTGATTGAACTGGGTGAGTATATTATCAGCCGCAGCAAGTAGGGTATTATTGTTCTATTGGCGTGTATTTGTAAGGAGTTTTAATTGTATCCACGCATAAAAAATGCAAAGATATAAGTAACGATTAAACATGGTGAAGTGAAAATGATAAAGATGGCCGATTATTCAAGAAACAGCCTGATGCAATTCATTAATACGAAACCAAAAGATATAGAGATATGCGATGTCACCCTGAGAGATGGTGAGCAGACGCCAGGCGTGGTATTCACGAAAGAAGAGAAGATAGCGATAGCGGAGAAGCTTGACAGCATCGGCGTCGAGGTGATCGAGGCAGGGTTCCCCGTTGTTTCATCAACAGAAGAAGCCATCGTCAGGGAAATAGCCCATCTGGGGCTTAATGCAAGGGTATGCTGTCTTTCCCGCGCAGTAGCAAAAGACCTTGACGTTGCTCTACGCTGCGATGTGGATTTTGTAAGCATCTTTATAGCAACTTCCGACCTTCACCTCAAGTACAAATACCACAAGACATTTGAAGAGGCGCAATCATGTGCGCTTGACGTTCTTGATTATGCAAAAGATCACGGTCTCACTGTAAGGTTTGCGGCCGAGGATGCGACCCGTACAGATATAAATACCCTGAAATCGATATTCAAAGCTGCGGAAGATCATGGCGCGGATTATGTAAGTATCGCAGATACGGTTGGTATATTGAATCCCGCCACTGCATCCTATCTTGTCAGCGAGATAAAGAAAACCATAAAAACAAAAGTATGCATCCACTGTCACAACGACCTTGGCATGGCTGTCGCGAATACCATGAGCGCAGCCGAGGCAGGGGCTTTCCAGCTTCATACCACTGTCAACGGCATCGGGGAGAGATGCGGGAATGCCGCTCTTGAGGAACTTCTCGTGGGCCTGCGTGTCCAGTATGGCATCGAAAGATACGATGTCAGCAGGCTTATGGAACTGTCTGGCCTGGTGGAGCAATATTCCGGCCTTCCTATCCCGCGGATCAAACCCATAGTTGGGGCAAATGCCTTTGCGCATGAATCAGGTATACATGTTGCAGCAGTCCTTGAAGAGCCCATGACCTATGAACTGTTCGCTCCTGAAATGGTGGGAGGAAAACGGGAGATAATCATAGGAAAGCATACGGGCAGCAAGGCGCTAAAAGGGGTAGTGCAGAAAATGGGGTATAATTTATCGCGTGAACAGATGTGTTCACTTCTTGACAAGGTCAAAAAATGCAGCGAGGCCAAGAAAAAGGTCACATGCGACAGGCTGGGCGAGTTCATAAAAGAACTTGAGTGAGACAGTCACATTTAAAAGTATTGGTTAAGCAAACAAATGAAATAATATATATATCAGATGCTCATAATGGTCAGTATAGGATATTCACAGGTTAGAACATTAAAGGGCCGTTGAACTACTCGGACAATTAATATTTTTATTAATTGTTAATATGTTCGGTGGCAAATGTTATAGGTGGTTAAAATTTCAGGAGGAGTGAAATCAAATGAAATCAAAGGGACTGATAAGTGTCCTGACATTCTCAGGAAAGAGTAGAAATACTCTTTTTTTTCGTATACCAATGATATTATCCGGGATTAGGGATCATTTCAATATTTCTTCTCCAGAGATACCTCTACACATCAAAGAATTAGAACCTAAGAATTTAATTCGCAGGTTTCCGGATATATCTGCTACTAAAACACTTACTCAATATAAAAAATCTATTAAAGAAGGCAGGTGAGATGTATGAATCGAACATGGAGTTATTTATATAACTCAATTAATACTAATGGGTTCGTCCTATTTGGACTAATTGATCCTGATAAACACTATGAAGAAAATGGTGCTAATTTGGCTTTATCCATGGAAAAAGGCGAAGCTGATGCGATACTTGTAGGAGGATCAACAGGGGCTGAAGGAGAGATAATCTCGGATACAATCAGGTCAATCAAGAAAAAAGTGAATATACCTGTCATAATTTTTCCCGGAAATGCAGGTGCGGTTTCCAGGTATGCAGATGCAATATTCTACCTTAATATCAAAAATACTACAAGCTCTTACTGGGGATCGGAATTCCCGTTTTTAATGACACCCTTGATAAAAAAGGCCGCTATTGAGCCAATCCCTGTGGTTTATATGTTGCTTGAGCCCGGACAGACTGCCGGATGGATAAGCCAGGCCTGTCCATTTCCCCGTCAGAAACCGGATTTGGCGGTTATCGGGGCGCTTTCAGCTGAATATGCTGGTGCTAAAATGATAGTTGTGGATTCAGGGTCGGGATCGAGGTTAGATACCCCGTTCGAATTGATTTCTCAAATATCAAACGAAATCAAAATTCCATTGATATATGGAGGCGGTATAAAAACGCCTGAACAGGCATATACAGTGATACAAAAAGGTGCATCGGGTATCCAGGTTGGTACGGCAGCTGAGGAAAGTAAAGATGTTATCGACCTTTTTAAATCTTTAAGAGAAGCAATGAAGAATGGCTACAACTCGAGAAATATGAAGCCGTTAGATGTTCAAGCGGAAGTTAGGCAAGCTATATAGGCAATGAAAAAATGAGCCTGGAAGATATGGGTATTGAATTCATCAGGGATTTCTCCGGAACAACGTATATACATACGGCCTCGGCATGCCTGCAGGCGTATGATATATGTAATCAAAATAATCAAGAAGGACAAACTCTTTCCCTAAGAATTCTCCCAGCATATTATGGTCATAGTTCCTCACCTCAAGACCCGTGCATTTTTTCGCTCCCTTTAATGAAAAAGCCGCAATGATGACATAGCCTCCTTTTTTAACCGATTTTTTTATCATGGATAAATACGTGCGCCGCTGGTTCTCTTGCAATAAAAAATGTAGTACTGCCCTGTCATGCCACAGGGCAATATCCCTTAAATTCTGGATGTGAACCGGCTCCGTAATATCATCTACTATCCATTTTACAAGGGAGGCTTTTTCTTTTCCTAATCTTTCTTTTAGCCTGCCCAGGGCTATTTCACTTATATCGGCAGCAATGATATTACTGAATCCCTGATCAATAAGATAATCAATAAACGTTGATGCCCCTGCCCCTACATCTAATACAGTTTCGTCTTTATTTATATGACATTCAGATAATAATCTTATAGATGGCTCGGGTATTTCCTCATACCAAGTCAGCTCATCTGCGTCCAGAGACTCATAAATTTCATCCCAGTGTTCTTTTATTGCGTTGTTCATTTTTGCCTTTACAGGGTGTTAAGCGCTATTTAGGATTAAATGTTTTTATCGCTGGTAGAGCGTTTCAGAAGCTTGTTTACTTTAAGAAAAAGCTATAACCAATCAAAACAAAGGAATATGTATGGGGAGCAGAGCTATTCGGGGAAGGATTATAGATGATAGTGATAGACCGATCTCCGGACTGGTTGTACTCGCTCATGGCAATTATATCTGGCCCTTCAATCAGCAATTACTGGGGCGCATAACTACCGATGACGAAGGAAAATACATTATTTCTTACTCTTCCAACAGGTACTTTCAGCTGCTTGGTCAGTACCCTGATATTACCATAAGGATTCTTGACCGTACGGGCACTCGTGAACTTGCTATGACCGATAAGTTAAGGCATATTAATGATGATGCGCTCAATGTTCCGGATATTATGGTTCCCAGAGCCAGAGCAGAAGGCCTGGCAGCTACACTGGGAGGGCTGAATCCTTCCAGGTTAACAAAAAATAACGATGCCGAGGTACTGATAGATGGAATGGCAGCCTTTGCCAGTATGGTGGCGGCAGTAGAAAAAGCACAATATACTATACATATAATTCAGCTCTCGTTTTCACCCGATCTTATTGCCACATTTACAGGCGGATACCTTCCCAGCTGTGCAACCAGACCAAAAGATATCCTTGCACAAAAGCTTCTTGAAGCCAGCCAGCGCGGCGTTAAAGTACGCATTCTTTTGAATGAGAACTTATTTGCACCCAGTACCGTTGATGAGTTAAGGGATTTCTTCAAAAATGCCGGTAATAATAGTGTAGATGTCCGCCCGTTTCCTCTGGTCAACAATGCAGTTCATGCTAAATCATTGACAGTAGATAGCCAGGATAATTCCAGAGCCGAAACTTTTATCATCGGTTCCCCATTTGAACAGGCATACTGGGACACACCCGATCACCTGATCTTTGATCATCGGCGCGGCAGTGGAAACCCGGGAATCGGTAATAAGCCAATCCATGATGTTTGTATCCGCCTGCACGGGCCCGTCATAGCTGATGTGGAGGAAATATTTATTCAGCTGTGGAACTTTCGCTCCGAAGAAGAGCACAGTGCAGATATAATACCTCAGCCTGGGCCTTTAAAAGCTGCCGGAACCCAGTCCGTTCAGCTGGTACGAACCTTTCCAGCAGAGATACTACCTGGGATTACTAACGGAGAGACCGGGATTCTGGAGGCTTATCAGCGTGCTATTGGGAACGCACAGGACTTTATCTACCTAGAAAACCAGTACTTCACAAGTCAGACCATTGCTAATGCTCTCAATCAAGCATTGGACACAAACCCGGGGCTGCAAATCATTTTACTGCTTAACGAGAACACAGATGTTCCAGCCTACAAACAGCTGCAGAATAATCTTCTCGAGCAACTTGGTACTTCGCATCCACGGATCGGCGCCTTTTCCCTCTGGAAGACTAGCTCAGGTGCCGGGGGTATCGAGTTAAAGCAATGCTATATCCACAGCAAAGTAGCAGTCATAGATGACAGGTGGGGTACTGTCGGTTCGGCTAATCTTGATGGTATATCCATGGAAGCATATATTGATATTATTGAACGTGAGAAGCCTCCACGTAATGTGGAGGTCAATGCAGTCCTGTTTGATGGCATCCAGGGTGAGCCCGCAACAGGTAAAGTAGCAAAGATGCGCCATGACCTGTGGGCAGAGCATCTTGGATTACAGCATAGAGCGCTGGATTCGCCTCTTGCTGGAGGCTGGCTGGAATTATGGAATAATGCAGCAAGGGCAAATATCGACTCGCTCAATGATAACCGGACAATGAAAGGACTGGTTCTTCCCTACAGTCCGGAACTTTCAGCCAAGGAACAGCTAATATCACTTGGGATCAATATTAGCAAATTCCATATTCCTGATTAGAGCGAAAAAATTCCCCAGATACCAGTGCCTTTAAATCCTGCTCTATATGGATTTGAAAGGTGCTTCAGCCAGAAACTTCATCAGATCCTGTCTTGTGGGATGTTTTCTTTCCGGATCCTGGATATAATAAGCTGCAACCGCATTTGCAAGCACGAGTCTCAGGTCGTCAGATAGTCCGATTATCTCACCGAATATATCGCCGGCATTCCATGCATCACCTGCTCCTGTTAACCTTTTCGGTTGTATGTTAAATGCCGGCATCTTCCCTGTCTCTTTATCTTTATAGAAAGTTGTTGCATAACTCTCTGTATGTAAATCTACTCTCACTACCTGCCTGAGATGATTTATTGCCATGCCGGGGTTATCTTTCTTTCCGTATCTTTTAAGTTCATCATCGTTTACACTGATTATGTCAACCAGCCCTGCTGATAGTATTCTGCTGACCATCCTCTCTATCTCTTCTTCTATATTTTTTTCTTTAGGTGACGGGTCTCCGGGGTCAAAAAAAGTTTTGCCCTTCTTTTCTTCTTTTACTATCCCAAAAACATACTCTGCAAGCTCTGTGCCCCTTTTATTTAAACCCCAGTCAGAGACACATACGAGATCCGCTTCCCTGATCAGTTTCTCTTCTTTATCTGTCAAGCATTCCGGCCCGAATTGTGAGAGCGAACCGGGATCGCTGAGCATAACATTTATTCCTCTGAGTTCGATAGCAGTAGTGGAAGCTAACTTGCCATCTTTGCTTACATATGATAAATCAGCATTTTTCCCCTCAAAAAAATATTCAAGTAATTTATACCCGATATCATCTGTCCTTGTAATTAAATATGTGCGGACACCCAGGGATAGAAGGGCTGATACACAATTTGCAGCTTTCCCTCCTCTTAATAGCGATTGTTTTATAATTATATTTCCCCCTCCGCGACATGCAACGCTGTTAAATTTCCGGATAAATGATCTGTAATCATCTTCATACTGAACAGAGCTATCTATACAAAAATGCGGCATGACAACAATTTTTAATTCTGCCGGGGGAATCCCAGTGAGTTTTTCTATGAGCTCTTCTTTCATCGTTTTCATACTGGATCACTCTCATTGGATTGTTCATATAGGTTTGAAGGTTCAAAGATTATTCATAGATTGTTAATCACCATGACAGGAAGGATTATTAGCCCTTGGTACTGATATAATAAGGAGAGGTTAGTAGATCCGGTTTAGTATGAAAATAAGTTATTAAAACTATATTATCAGAGCTATGAATTCAGGAAGCGGGATTCCAAAGAAACTCAGGGAAGAGTTGACTTTCTTCGATCTAACCAATATCGTGGTCGGCTCGATTGTTGGAGCGGATATTTATATAGCCTCTGCATTGACAGCAGGATTGATCGGACCTTTTTCGATAATCGTCTGGCTGGTCGCTGGCGTACTTGCTACAATAATAGCACTGGTTTATGCTTACTGCAGCTATTATGTTCCGAGAGTCGGAGGTCCTTTCGCTTTTGTTTCTTACGCATTTGATGATTTTTACGGTTTCCTTACAGGCTGGAGCATGTGGATTGCAGAACTCCTGGCATTACCGGTTTTTGCTATAGCGTTTGTACAGTACCTGCAATATTTTTTTCCTCTGGATTTTTTTCAGCAGGTCGTCGTAAAAGGAGTGTTTTTATTTACCCTGGTTTTTATAAATATAATAGGGGTTAAAGCCGCAGGGAGAGCCAATGACTTCTTAACAATTATTAAGTTAATCCCGCTGGTTTTATTAGTTTTTGGCGGAATTTTACTTTTTATATTTAATCCGGGGACTCTTGTTACAAATTATACACCACTTGCTCCGCTTGGTCTAAAAAATTTTGGTGCTGCCCTGGTGTTGATACTCTGGGCATATGCCGGGTTTGAACTTGGCACACTGCCTGCAAGTGAGGTTAAAGACCCAAAGAAAACAATACCAAAGGCAATAATAACTGGAATGATGATTGTCACAGCTTTTTATCTTTCTACTAATTTTGTTATTTATGGGGTAGTCAATTGGTCAAAATTAGCAACCTCTGCAACTCCTCTGGTCGATGTGGCATTAGTGATTTTCGGAGCAGTTGGCGCCATAATTATGGCTGTAGGGGCTTTATTATCAGTATCAGGCTCCGATGGATCAAATGTGCTTACCACTGCACGATTATCTTATGCCATGTCTATTGATGGTTTGTTTCCAAGGATTTTTTCAAGAATTCATCCAAAGTATGGCACACCATATATAGCATTATTAATTCATGGGACAATTGCATTTACATTATCTATCTATTCCGGGTTGCCTGGCTTGATTTCGTTTTCTGTTTTTAATCTTGCATTCTCATACCTGTTAACCTGCCTTGCCCTGATTATTATAAAAAAAGAAACAGAGAAAAATTTATACGGTCAAAATATTTTGCCGTGGTTTGGGGTCGGAATATGCCTATACCTTATTTATTCTACAGCTATATTCGATAAGGTCGTCGGTTCGGTGTTAATATTGTTCGGCATCCTTTTGTACGTATTTTTTACACCAAAAACGGATATACACCATCTAAAAGAGTTATTTATTTCCGAAGAGAATATTTTTATAAACACTATGGAAAAGAAATACCGGTTTCTGGCAAATATTATAAGGTTGCTGCATCAGGCCTACCGGAAGGTGAAGCGAATATAAAGATACACTAAAAAAATGATATAAAAAAAGAAAAACAGCATACTCATTTTTATGCTGTTGAAAAAAATTGTTTTTTAGTCATACATTGGCGCCAATGTAGATTTACGAAACTGCCTCTTGTGTGGTTGTTGCCATCTCTGCTGCCATTCTTGCACGGCAGGCATTCGTACCACCTGAACACGCGTTTGAGGCCTTGCTTGCCAGGCTCAGCCTATCCTCAATGCCTTCTACTACTGCTTTGATAGTAGCAGGGTCCATTTTCTTGAGAGCTTCAAGCTCACTACTTGAAAGCTCATATTGAGAAAGCTTCTCCTGATCTCTCAAAATAGCTTTCAAAGAATTTGGATCGTCCTTTGCTTTAGTGATCAGATCTATGAAATCCCCCATTTTTCTTCACCTCCTTTTAATTTAATTTGTTTTTTTTCTACATCCATATGGATGAGTATTAGTTAATAAATCCCTGAAACTATCGTTCTGGAATATCTGCGCGCACAATTCACACCAGCTACCATACCGTTTATCACAGAAATCGGTATTTAATGTTTTATCAAGATACCTTGCTAACTTACAGGGATCGCTTCTCCAGATTATGTTAAAATAATGATTATAGTTTAGATTGTATATTATATCTTTAATGTTATTGTTATAGACATTCCCAATCCTGCCTATAAAATTATTACAGCACGGGTATACATCACCATTTACATCAATCAGAAGTTCAGTAAGACAATCTCCTGGCTTATTAGCTGGTGAAGCTGAGTTTTCCGTTTTCTCAAGCTCTTGAAGTGAAAATTTTGCTTGCTCGTGATCTTCAAAATACTGATTTGAGACATGAGGCCGGTCTATTATATCAACATTATCAATACATATGCCTAGAATCTTTTCCAGATAGAACAATTGATATTTGAACTTTCCGGTGTTCCCTTTTGAAGATCCAAGAATCTTTATATCTTCAAAGCCAAGCTCGATTGCCGCTTCTAAAGCATTTGCAATTCTGCTAATAGGAATAAATCGTAGATGCTGATCATCAAGGCTGAATTGAATCCATTTAAGTCCTAATTTTTTGAGGATGCTTAATTTCTCAAGTGCTGCCTCTTTTGAAACCGCCCAGAAGGCATTTGTAACCAAAATCACAGTCATCCCATACGATACCGCTTTTATTATTAAATCGTGCATTAAATCAATTTGTAAAAAAGGTTCTCCTCCTGTTACGCATACAGTAGATATTTTTAGGTTACGAATTTCTTCCAGTGTTTTGAAAGCCATTTCCTTGGGCATTACCTCATTCCTTTCTGGACCGCATGAAAAAAAACACATAGGGCATGAAAAAGGGCATTTATAGGTTATAATAAAGGTTGCCAAGTAGAAATTTGGGATTGAATTTGGGGTATTATCTGATTCCATTTAAGCACCCACCCTATTATTTAATTCGCTCAATTTCTTATCTGCTATAGAGCACAAATCTTCGAGATTATACTTATCAATACTTGATGAACCCAATGGACAAGGATAACAGATAGTTGCGAGATAATCACAGGAATTACAGGGAATATATTTCTTGTAGGTCTCCTTAACCAATGGATAGGTGGCCTTGAATTCTTCATAGAAAGGGTGCTTGCAAATATTATCTTGAAATTCAAATATATTAATTTTATAACGTTTATAATTTCCATCTGATGTTGAAAACCCTAAAGAAGTTGATGGGCAGGGGGAAATGTTTCCAAAGGGATCTATATATATTTCTTTGATACACGCTTTGCACCCAGATATTCTAACAGGAAATACTGTTTTATATCTTCTATAAAAATATTCTAATATCTTGGGTTTTGAACTTAAGATATCGAATTTTAGTTCTGTATAATCGGGTATTATTTTTATCAGTCTCTCCGCCACTTCGAACTCTTCCGCGGGCTTTAAGAAAAGATACTTTAAATGACGGGATGCGTTTCCTAATGGCTCCAGACGTGAAAGCTTGAAAAAATTCACTTCATTAGACGAGCATAATTCCACCATATTTAGAATATCTACTGAATTTATTTTTGTCAAAGTGGTGTTAACATTGATACTAAGTGATGACTTTTGTCTTTTTTTCTCCGCTTGGAATTTTTGCAGTGTTGATATAACTTTATTGAAAACTCCTCTTCCTCGAATAAGATCGTTCACCGCAGGAGATGAACCGTCAATGCTAAAATATATACATCGAAGTCCAAGGGAAACTAAGAATTCTATATCTCTATCTCTGATTGATGTTCCGTTTGTAGTTATATCCACTTGGAAGCCAAGTTTACATGCGTATTGGAGGATAGCATTAATATTGGGATGTAGAAAAGGTTCTTTGCCAAGTATGTTCAGTTGTGTTATACCATTTTGCCTCAGCTTATAAAGTAAATCATAAGCAAATTCAGCGTCTCCGTAACTGGAATTAATGTTATTTTTGTCGGTGATATTGTAAAATCCTTCAGCACAACAGTGAATACAATTTAGATTGCAATTGAGAGAGATATCCCAACGAGCAGTTCTAATTATGTTACTTAGTTTGTTCATTATCCCCACATTTATTGATAGTAAAGATGAAAACTCCCATTTTCATCATCATGTAAAAATGTTCTCTTAGTATTTATCTGTTTTCCCAAATTTCAATACTTTCGCAGGGAGACCTTCAACTTAGGCAACTCCCGTCAATAAGTTGACACCTATAAATAAATAGTTCATGTTGATATAGTATGCTAAAAGTCAGTTTACGGAGCCAATATCAGCAGATGAAA
>VEPN01000098.1 GCA_012026835.1 Candidatus Methanoperedens sp.
CATTTCTGCCATTATAATTTTTAGTCATTACTTAAGATGGATAATCCAAGATAGATATAATTTTTATGTAAACTATTAGAAATGAAACGTATTAATGAAAGTATAAACATAACACCGAAGCAAGTTCAAATCAGGGATATTTCATATTACGTAAAATATGTATTAGTAGTTTAATTATAAATAAATCATTTCCACAAGCACACAGACGCATAGTTACTGGACTGATAGGGCGAGCATGATGCGCAGGCGAACGGGATCAAAGAGCACCTTGGTCATTTTTGAAACAGGCTTTACATCCTTCTTAAGAGCGGTGCGTACCTCCCTCCGGTTTCGTTGCGGCAGATAAGCGTGGAAATATTTAGAAAGATACGCCTGCTGGCGAATTACCCAATATTTTCCAATATTTTTAATTTTTAAGGAACGGTTGAGAAAAATTAATCATGTTTTTATAGCTATTTATTTTTCAACCAGTTTTTCAAGGATCTTCTCAAGACGCTTATTATGCTCTCTCATTTCTTGATTAAAAACAGCTTGTTCCTTGTTATGCTCCTTCATTTCGATAACAAGCGCCGAAGTATCCCCCTTGATATCTTTTAGTACTTCAATACCTGTATCCAGTTTCCTGCTTATATCAACAAGCTCATCAGTGTACAACCTTATGAATTTCTGCGGAAGATAAATATGGAAGGGTATTTGCTCTTTTGTGATGTCTTCGATTACAGCACCTTTTTGCTCTCCTCTGAGTCGTATCTCCTTAAGAAAATTATTTATAACGCCAGTATCCCCGCAACAAACCATCTTTACGCTACCGTCGGCGTCATTAAACGCAAACCCCTTAAGGTCAAGCAGCCTTGCAATGTCTTCTATCAGGTTTCGGAAACCGGTGTCCTGAACCTTGCCGACGATTGCAACGTTATAACATTTCTGCATAGTCTTCCCTTTATGCTTTGATATTTATTATACTTTTTGAGACATATGCAGTGTTATGGTTTAACTGACTACAGAAAGCGCTGTAATAATATCGTTATTACCGAAATATTAATATCCTACGTATTAAAACATAATAAAACGGCATAAAACATGCAATCTTCAAGAATGAGCAAAAAGGGGCAAGTAGTAATACCGGCCAGACTCAGGAAAAATACGGGCTTAAAGAAGGCAAGATGGTGGTTTTTATAGAGCAGGATCAACAGGTTATAATTAAGCCGACAACAAAATGGACCGATATTTGCGGCTCGGTAAAACCGATATATACAAAGGAAGAAGTGAGAAAGAAGATAAGAGAGATGCGAGAGAAATGGTAAAGATATTTATGAGAATAAAATAAACGGATTGCTCTCCTTAATATTGACTATCATATAACGGGAGGCACTAGCCCGGCTTCTTCTCTTTGGCAATCTTCGATAACCTCGTAATCATCTCCAGCCCCACCCTGCCGCTATCTGTTAACCTGTACAATAAAAACGTGCCTTCCCGTCTTGAGTCAATAAACCCCATCTTTTTCAATAATTTGAGATGATATGAGAGCGCCGAATACCGATAATCCGTTATTTCCACAAGCACACAGACGCATAATTCCTGGACCGACAGGGCGAGCATGATGCGCAGGCGAACAGGGTCAGAGAGGACCTTTATCATTTTTGAAACAGGCGCCACATCCTTCTTAAGAGCAGCGCGTACCTCCCTCTGGTTTCGTTGCGGCAAATAATACTTTTCGCAGGATGACCGGTAAATGCTCTTGCTTTTAAGCTTATCCATTATATTCTTAATTATTCTCAATTAATTTATAATATGTCTTGCTCTTTGAGCAACTGCTTCTGGGCAGCCATGGCAAGAATGGAATTAACAAGCTTCTTACCCTCTTCGATATCATTCACCATCCTGATAGTTACTTTCCCGCTTGCGAAAAAATTTACCTCGCGGATCCCGAGGCGGACAAGGACAACGCCGAGGCTCTCATTGTACCGGGCACTCAATGCATCTGCAAGCTCTTTGAGGTCCGGCGGACAATCCAGATGTGCTATCATCCTGATTTTCCATGAATCTGCGATGCAGGGCAGCACGGCCTCTATTCGTTGTACATACATTTCCTGCAATCTAAACTTATCAGGGATATGATAACTTTGCTTCTTGAATATCAAGAAAAATTGATATGATGACTGGTCGCAGGGAGGATAAACCATCACCAAAAACGAGGGATGACCCGTCCTGTTTTCTTTATGTATGAACGATACTCATCTCCAAAATTCTTAATCTCATCATCTGTTCCTCGCGCGAAACCCTGTACAGGTACATGGGAAGGAAAGATATAAGGAAGGCAGGGCCGGCTATCCAGTTCTGCAGCAGCAGTGCCTGGGAGATAGCCCATAGCCAGTGGGCGGCGTACATCGGATGCCTGATATGGGAGTACACACCGCAGGTCACAAGTGTATGTCCCTCCCTGATTTCCAGCGTCGGGGAGAAGTTGCGTCCGAGGTCGGCGGCAGTTGATAATCGGCAAAATCCAGCCAGGGAATCAATCAAATATACATATTCTGGAAAGTTGCCGGTTTCGTGGCTGTCTTTGATTGTTCCCTCAGGTTCCTTATCCTGGATTCTATCAGTTCTGCATCCCGATAAAGAGGCTCGATATCAATGCTGATGCTGATTATCTTGCTTATTGTTTCTATGAGCAATGCCGAAGCCCTTGCATCCGGTATTTCAGGCCTTGCCTGGGCCACCAGCGTTATGATATCGAAATTCCGCCTTCTGCCTTCATTCAATAATACTCCCGAAATACCTGTAATAATGCCGTGCGAAATGGGTTTTATTCCCAGCTCATTCATGTATGACCTTCCGCTGTCAGTGCTTCCTACCCCGAACACTTCAAGAGATTCACCCTCAGTTGGCATGATCTCAGGCGCGATTATCCTTGAACACTTATTTTCATCCACGAAACTGAATATGACATTTGAAAGGGGCCTTATAAGACCCGGCAGGGGAGTGAATTCCGAAAGGAACACGGCTATCTTTGCTTTCTCATCTGCGTAAATTCTCGCCGGGAATTTGGGCTTGGAATCGTATATCATGGATACCGCCGGGAATCCGGGCGAGTCAAGGGCGGCGATCTGGTCAAGTTTCAATGCCCCGATCAAATAATTTGCAGTTATAGTACTGACAAGCCCGTCGGTCGGGAAGCCGTTAATTACAGTTGCGCCTTCAAGGTTCATATCCTTGAACCTATGTAATATGATATCTTCCATAATATTATCACTTTCCTTTAACTGTGTATATCATCGTTCAGGATAGACGATAAAACTAATCCATAACATGCTTTTTTATTGTTCTATTAAATCCTTAATCAGCCTGGCAATATTTGCAGCATTATCTCCCAGTTTGTAATGTTTAAATGAACTAAAATTAAATACTCATACCAGAGGTAGAAAATATGTATGAAACAATAAAGATAGAAAAAGTAGAACGATCATGCCCCGCCTGTGAGGAATATTCAAAAAAGCATTCAACGAATCCTCCAAAGATAGCGGTCATGGCGTGCGAAGTGGCAGAAATCGTGGTTAAGGAACATGTTCCTGAAGCAGTCCATGAGAAGGTGAACACGAAAACAGCACCACGGAACAACACCTGCAAAAACAATAAATCAAGTTGCTGCGGGGATTAATATTTAACTTATCCAATTTAGGGAATATCGGGTGTATTTTTACATTCCCCGCGCCTGCAGCACATCTTTTTCGGCCAGGCTCCTGATATCAATCCCTTTCATGGCTTCGCCAAGACCTTTTGAGACCTCTGCAAGCACC
>VEPN01000099.1 GCA_012026835.1 Candidatus Methanoperedens sp.
TCTCCACTGTTTTTCATTCAATGATTGTTTCATCTGCTGATATTGGCTCCGTAAACTGACTTTTAGCATACTATATCAACATGAACTATTTATTTATAGATGTCAACTTATTAACGGGAGTTGCCTAAGAACACGCTCTCCACCGATATAATCCGATTTCATCTTTTCCACAGATGTATTGGACTACTTCATTGCGTATATAAAATCACTGCTTAGCACAAGAAATCTGGAGTGCACTATATTTTTAAAAAATATTGTCATTGCCATTCTCATTTATTTGATTGTAGAGAAAAGTATAACCGAAATGATATATATTCGAATATGGGTGACTTATTTTGAAAGATATAGTTGAAACAATAAGGACAAGGCGAAGTGTACGGGAATATACGGACGAACCAGTATCTGATGACGATATAAAATTCCTGATAGACTGCGCAAGATATGCGCCATTTGGTTCCATGCAGCAGCCCTGGAGCTTCTTAGTAATAACAAATAAAGAAATTATGCATATGCTCTCTGAAAGTGGCAAGAAGGGTATGATTTCTATTCTTGAACCTATCAAAAATATTTCCAAACAAAGTTATGATTACCTTGTTTCTCTAAAGGATATATTCTATAATGCTCCTGTGCTTATAATTATTTTTGGAAATAAAAACGTCCTAAGTTCTGTTATCGATTGTTCAATGGCAGCACAGAATATGATGCTTGCGGCGCATTCAAGGGGCATCGGGAGTTGCTGGATTGGTAATGCAATGCCCGCCCTCATGGATGAAAAGATATTGAAAGAACTCGGCGCGCTTGCTGGCTATAAAGCGATTGCTCCATTGATATTTGGATATCCGAAAGGCAAAACCATTATGCCTGAAAGAATTGAACCTGAAGTGAAATGGCTGAGATAACATCGTTCAACCTTGGTTCATGAATTTTATGGGAAATAAAAATAAATCAAAACCGTATAACTATTTCTGCCGCTCGTGAATTGGCAGCAGGTTAAACCTACTGAAGTTAATTTCACAAGTCGCTGGAGGATATCTTTATGATGGATTTTCCCCAATTCCTGGTAAGCTTTAATCTTCAATGCTCTAACGTCTGCGATTTTTCAATAGTGGATTTTTTTCGATTCCTGATAAGCTTTCTATTGAATTTGAATTCACTGGTTTTGCTGATTGGCATCATTCTGTCCATATTCCACTGGAAGAGGCACCCAAGAATTTCGCTCCTGACGATTATTGCTTTTGCTATGTTTTTCACAGCATCTCTGGTTGATACTTTGTATTCCTGGGCTGGTCTTATGGACGATATTCAACAGCGAGTTTGGGGTCTCGACCCCGGATTTGTCTTAAGGGTAAGTAGCTTTATTTCTATTTTATTGAATGCTGGTGCATGGATACTTTTGTTGGTAGTCATCTTTGGCTACAAAGATCTTATCCACTGGAGGAGACATTTCAAAGATTTATGCCTGGCAATTATTGCACTTGTATTGCCTCCGATAATAGCTCTGGTGTTCTTTATTCTGGTAATAATGAAGAATGAGCCAATTTGGGATCTCGACCGTATTTTTGTATTGAAAATTCTATCTATAATAAGTGCTGTTAGCTGGATACTTTTATTTGCGGTCATCTTCGGCTATGAAGAGATGCTGGACTTATATTCAGAATGCAAGAAGATGCTAAAGAAAGTGCTAAAGAAGGGAGCAAAAGAATTGAGAAAGTTTTTTTTGTTCCAAGAAGAGTGAACGTCCATCGAGTGACTGGCTCTATTTTTTCCAATAGGTCACAAATAACCTGCTAATAAGTTTTATGGTGCAGAATCGCATGAAGAGAATATTCACTGTCTTGCCTGCGTGGAGTTCAATTAGATTTGAAAAGGAGTAAAAATATGCCAGAAAAGCTAACAGAAGTGAAACTTGCGGAACTGGCTTCTACGTTTGGGGCTGGTGTTCTCGGCTTTGGTCTGGGCGCACTTCTTGCAGACTATTTTCAGCAATATGCGCTCTTGATAATTTTGCTTGGATTAATGATGCACGGATGGGGGATGTACAAGACTCACCTTCAAAGTAAAAAAGAAGGCGATCATAAAGATTCCAATCCGCAAATTAAGCCAGGTGGATTTTCATGGAAAAATTTACTGTACTTGTTATGTTGGGTAATAATTATCGGTTTAGCTATCTATGTGTTAGTAAAATTACTATGAAATATGGCAGGTTTAATCTGATTCTTGATCCAAGAGGTCATGATTTTGCAGATTTGGCTGCTCATAAGATGTGGAAGATATGGTTAATGCAAGATGTACAAAGCAAAGGAAAAATTAATTATACAGCAAATATTGTTTCTGATTCACCGATTACCAGGGAGGAATGGGAACTGATGAATACAGAAAAAACAAAATTCTTTTTTGATTTTGATGAGGGTAGCAATTGGCTGCAAAAAATAGTGGATATCGAAGAAAATAACAATGGTTTGATGAGAAAAGGACCCAACAAAATGGCTGAGTATATTGCTGCTGGTAGGGCCATGGAATCGATCAAACCAGAAGGCGAACGCATCTGTTACGACCCGTATGCCATCCATTTTATTGGTAAGGAATCTTTGAGATATTTTGAACTTTTGTCGCGTAACTCAGAAACGGCAAAGTCAATAATGGAGCATTTTGAGCGTCTCTACCCCGGTGTATACAATTCTTCCGTGGCAAAGGTAAGGTATTTTGACGATTTTGTTCGGACATCGGTCGATAAAGGACTTGAGCAGCTAGTCATCTTAGGCACTGGGTACGATACCCGTGCATATCGGATCGAAAAGCTAAAAGAGAATGTGAAGGTGTACGAAGTGGATCATCCAGACACTCAATGTGTGAAAATGGAAAAGATCAAAGAGATCTTCGGCTCACTCCCGGACCATGTTGTGTATGTCCCTGTTGATCTTGTGACAGAAGATATTGGCCAAAGGTTGATGCAACAGGGATATAACAGGTCACAAAAGACCCTCTTTGTTATGGAAGGACTTACCTGCTATATTCCTCCGAAGGTAGTGGATGAGATCCTGTCCTTTATCGTGAAGAATTCTGCCAGAGGTAGTGCGGTCATTTTCGATTACTTCCCTGAATCTTTAGTCAATGGAACATGTGTACTGGAAGCGGGTAAGAATTTACAGAACTTTGTAGAACAATATAATGAATCTTTTCAATTCGGCATCAAAGAAGGGACAGTCGAAACATTTCTTGCCCAGCGAGGATTTTCTCAGATCAAGAATGTTACCGGTGAAGATTTTAAAAGAGCATATTTCCACGGGAAAAATGAAAACATGGAAGTATGCGGCCTGCTTTCGATTGTCCATGCAGTGATCAAATGACGCATGTGGAATGTGGATGCAGCCACTGACCCGGTTTTCTCAATCCAGGCACCCACGGATATAGATCATATATTGAACTTGACTTCGCCTGTTAACCTATAAAGGAAAGCCACATTTCAGAAGTTTTTGTGAAAATCTCTGGAAAAGCAAAAGATTTCCAGGAGATCGTTAAGTCACTGATCTACAACAAGTTGACAGACAATGTTTCCATCAATCAAATCCCAAATATC
>VEPN01000100.1 GCA_012026835.1 Candidatus Methanoperedens sp.
GTTATAACATTATAGGAAGCATTAATTAATAATTTAATAATACTTTTTAAAGTAAAAAAGCGCAAATGGGTTCTATCAAAAATTCCACGATCTGTATATTCCCATTTTCCCAGTATTAAATTTAAAAATGTGTAAAAATATCTAATATTTGGCAGGGAAACAATAATTATTCCATTTTTCTTTAATATTTTGTTTTGTTTTTCAAGTGTAATCCAGGGATCTATTAAATGTTCAAGTATATCCGCATAAATAATACAATCAAAATATTCGGTTTCAAACTGCAAATCAATTTTTTCGACATCGCCTGTTATAACTTTATCTATGCATTTTGCTGCTATTTCTGCAGCTTCTTTATTGAACTCAATACCAATAACTTCTTTTATTCCTTTATTTTCTTTTAGATATTTTCCAAGTTCTCCGGCACTACAACCGACATCCAGCACTTTTTCAGTCCCAAAAGGAACGAGCGCAGAAATATCCGGGCGCGGATTAATATGATAACTTTTCCTGAAACCTGTTTTCATTTCAAGCATATTTATCGAATATACCGGTTAATACATTTTCTATTGCATCAAAACTATATTCCTTTATACATTTTTCCCTGGCGTTGCTGCCAATTATCTGTGCTTCTTTCTCATTATCTAATATATAATTTATACACTCAGACAAACCTTCGATATCACTGGGTTCGACTATCATTCCACAACCATCCAAAATTTCTGGCAGATCAGAAACCCGCGATGCAATAATTGGTTTTGCCATTGCCATAGCATCAAATACTTTTGCCGGGACCTGCCCAATAGCATTATCGCTTTTGTGCTGAGGAAGAACAACAAGGTCAGCCATTGATAGAAATTCCGGAACCTTATGGAAAGGCTGCATTCCTATCAACTTTATCCTATTTCCTCCAAGTTCCTTCAAATGGCATGTATAACTGTCATCCTGTGCACCGACCACTAAAAAGATAATATCCCTTCGGTTCAAGGAAATCAATGCATTTATTACGTCTTCAAGTCCTTTGTGCTGGCTTGGTGTTCCTAAAAACATAACTACCTTTTTGCTATTTAAATCCCATTTTTCTCGGAGTGAATCCCTGTTAAATCTGGAAGGATCAAAAGCGTTCGTATCACGCCCGTGAATGACAATATTTCCTCCAAATTTTTTTTGCAGGAATGTTGATGATACTGTAATCTCATCGGCAAGAAATGTTGATTTCTCCATTAGCCATGTGTATAAAAAAGAATTAGGATCGCTTAGCCGAATTTTTGATTTAATATTCTGACAAAATCCCAGTTCCCAATCATCAATATCCAAAATTAATGGCAATTTGCTTTGAATTTTTTTTAATATACCAATTCCATAACTTGTAGGCCGCGGCTTAATCGCATAAATGACGTCACAAGAAATTGATCTAAGTATTTTATTAATTGAACTCAGGAAAAAAGGATACATTACGCCGGGAACTGATTTATAATGAAATTCGCCGGTATCGACAGGATTCCAAATTCCCTTGCCAAAAGTCGGACCAATTATTTCAATTTCATACCTGCGCTCCAATACTTTGGCAAGAAGATAGGCTCTTCCGAGGCAGTTATGCGATAAATCGAATGATAACAATGTTATTTTCATTTTAGAATCCACCACGTAAGTCCGGATAGTGTCTTACATTATTGCGAATATGAGTTGTGCAGGATAAAAATATATGCATTTTTAATCTTTGCAACTCATTGTTACTTTTTTCCCAACCACAGTAAAATGCTATGACCCCACTTTTATCTTTCGTTTCATCCCAAGCCCCTCTCATTCGCACGCTCAACTTTGCGTGAATTCCAGGCTCGATCAAGATGCGTAACCAGTGCCGTTTAGAGACTGATTGCTGAAAGGATGTGGTCATACGCTCTTGAACCGAATCAACCGGTTATCTGATGCCCCGCCAGGGGCGGCGCATCCGTGGGATATGGGGTCGCAACCCCAGCGCCGCAATGCTGACCCTGACCAAAAATAATAATAGCACGCCCATCCGAGGTTTCTGTTCCCTTTATGGAGGCTGCATCGGCTTTTGCCAAGCGTTGGATTGTTGTAACTTGTGGGGTATGTTTGCGGTGAGCGGGACCGTTAGGAAGATGTGGTTAAGTTTGACAATGAGGCCATCTGCGTTCATTCGCTGTTGGTTATTTGCGCTATTGGTTGCCCCTTTTACCTATTATCGGTGCGTCAGACTGTAAACCTTAAGCTTATTGATGAGGAACCGGATAAATTTCAGGGGTGGGAAGGCCCTGTAGAGGCAAATTTGAGATCTGTCCGTTATCCATCAAAGAAAACAAAAAGAAAACCACGCTCAGTAAATAAATGAAATTGTAGAAAGCGCAGCATCGGCTTTTTGCGAAGTTATATTGTACAAATTTAGGTCGAATACGATATCCAATTCTCCATTTATGCTTCATAGTCAGCCTCGTCGCCTCGTATTAATCCCAGCCACCTCTCCTTATGAAAACCTTCGTGTCTTTTTACTTAGCCATCACAATCTCTATTATAGAAATATTGGACTCTCCTCTTTCAGAGACCATTTTTTCAGTAGCTATTTTTATATCTTTTACCTTTGAATCTGCCATGAACCTGTTCCTTGTAACTTCTGCTACATCCACCGCCCTTGATATTGCACGCCCTCTTGCTTTGATTGTAACTTCATTTGCTCCATTGTTAAATTGTGTGACCACTGCGAGAACATAGTTCATCACAGGCTTGTTTCCGATATATACCACGTTATCCTCTGTCATGCTCTCATTCCTTCTGTTTATAGAATGAAGAATTACAATCTTCCTACATATAATTAACTAACAACCGGTATGGATTGGAATAAAATGAAAGAAAATGGTCAACTTCATATATCCGCATGACGAAAAGGGAATAAATGATAGAAATTGAAATAAAAGCAAGAGTGGAAGACCCAAAGATCATAGAAAGGGCAATTATTAAACTGGGAGCTGTGCCAACAGGAATTGAGAACCAGGTAGATACTTATTATAATGCAAAATCCCATGATTTCAAGAATACGGACGAAGCATTAAGAATCAGGGCTCAGGATACCGAGTATTTCCTGACATATAAAGGACCCAGGATAGATGCGATCTCTAAAACAAGAACAGAATTTGAAGTAAAGATAGCAGATATGGTAAATATGGGAAACATATTGTCTTCTCTCGGTTTTTATCCGGTTGCATCCATAGTCAAAAAAAGAAAAAAATATGCGCTCAGGGATTTGATTATTGCTCTTGACGAAGTACGGGACCTTGGCAACTTCATAGAGATAGAAATTCCGGCAAAAAATCAAACCAATTATGAAGAAAAACTGGGGAGTATCTTTGATTTTATAGACAATCTGGGTATAAGCAGGTCTTCAACAGTTCGTGAATCATACCTTGAAATGCTCCTTGGAAAAACCGGGTAAATGGAAGAAATCCAATTAGCTATTTGACTTAAAAAGCTATCTTTTTGTTAGCTATGACCTGATTTTCACAAAAATTCTATCGACATATATAAATACTTTGC
>VEPN01000101.1 GCA_012026835.1 Candidatus Methanoperedens sp.
CCCGCAAAAAGACGCATTCAATTCAACCGGGAACTCAAGCGAGGCTGAGGAAACATTCAACAGGGCGAAAAGTCATGATTACAATGCCACGCCAATAACCGATTACCTGAACAACGAATCAAGACCAGGCGGCTCGATAGTGTACCAGAAGATAATGAATATCATTCCCCAGGTATATAGCACAAGGCTTGCTACAGGCGTTGCAAGACAGATAACAGAAACACCGGGTGAGCATGAGGGATACGAATCAGATGCAGGTGCAGAGGACTGGGGCGAGCCGGACAGCATGAAGCAGATAGGAACGATACCCCGCGATACGTATGTACCGGGGAACCTGGAAGGTGAGATATGGGAAGTGACATGGACAAGACAGCACTTGTGGAGGCATTACTACATTGTTTACTATTCATGCGAAAAAACGCGCTCTTATGATTGCGAGGACTCAGAAGGCAACCCGTCCACATGCACAGAGACCTATATCGACACGTGCAGCCGCACAGAGTTCAATGAGATGGCAACCACGGATAAAAGGGTGGATATAGTTTCAATAACATTGAAAGCCCTTGAAAATTCGAAAGTTGAAATCCCGCTTGATTTTAAGAAAAGCTACCTGGCCTCGAAGAACGATGTTGAAAAACCTTATGGGCCGGCAGAGGTAACGTATTTTAGTTCACGTACAGACCCCAATCTTGAAGAAGCGTTCCTGAAATATAGAGACGGCTTTTATGTTCCGAACAAAAATGCGAATATCAAGAACATGGGATTAAACGGAGATACCGATATTCAGTATTATTCAGGGAATGCACCCGTCCCTTTTATGGTTGAAGTGCCTGACTGGGTATATCTTGAATCAAGGCTTGCTGTGAATAATATTACAAACAGTATCAGCAGGGACGTACATCTTGATCCTGAAATCAATTATACAAGGTATCCTGTGCCTTCTGATTTCCTGAATGCTACACGGGATAACCTTATCATGAAAATAGAGAGGAACGAGACAGGATACATCAATAAGCCCGAATATTTCTATGGCAAGTATAAAAGCGCAAGCGCCAAGGTAATCTCTGCCACCCGCGAGTGGTATGTGGATGAGGTGAAGCACCAGATATGGGATAAGTTCTCAAATGGCAGCGGGCTGATAAATGAAAAGATCAAGGGGAATTTTTCTGTTGAAGTTACTGATGCGAACAGAAACGCTTCAAAGCTTTTGTCTGAAGGGATGGTTCTTCCTTTTGGTGTGCCGATGAGGGCTTTCCATGTGGATGAAAATGGGAAGGTTTATGAGCCGGAGGAGCTTGAGGCGTGGAACGAGAGCGTGACGATTGCGATTAACCAGGAACCGGATTATCTTTATGCAACGAATGAGGCTGTTGAATTGAGAACATTAGGGATAAGGAGCCTGAATACCTTCGGTTCCACAGGGCTGCCGATACTTCCGACCATGGATCCCTGGATAGCTACCACGAATTTCTGGGAGATCGAAGTGCAGGGGCAGTTCAACAGGTTTGAGGTTGCTGATATGGATAATGAAGTGCATCCTGACCCGATATTCGGGCATGTGGCGCAGGTGTATGTGAGGGAGGAAGATACTGTAGATGACATTTTAACCGGACTTCCAATAGGTGATAATTTACCGATTAAATTCAGTTTCACAACTGGAACATTTATTATAGTACCATCTGGAAAATTTATTGGAGATGAAGCAAAATATGTGTTAGAAGAAACTAATTTTGATTCAAATTTTAAGGTGAATCCATGAAAAATTTAATTAAAATATTTATGATTACAGGAATAATAATTGCATTAATTCAATTTGCTGACGCAGTACCAACTGAGAACGATTATGGACAGGTAAAAGCGTGGTTCAATGGACAGGAAGCTACTGTAAAAAATATAAAATTAAAAATTGGTGAACCTGCAGATATTAAAGTTATGGTGACTTCAAACATTAGCGGGAATGTATATGTTAAATTGACTAATCCATTAGTTACAGAACCCTATGACGTAATCGATGGTACAGGCATCGGAAAAAGAAGCGACAATATCGGAGTTCTCTCAGGATGGTCAAAAAATTTTACATGGACAGTTACGCCAAACGGTGCCTGGAAAAATGGCAATGCTCCTATAAACATTTTTGTCGAATTCAGTAAAATAAAAGATGATAAAAAAATCGAATTCACCATCGCCGACCCTTACATCCTCGACGAGCAGTACACAGGCGCCCCGTCAAATCCAACTCCACAGCCCGCAACTTCGGGCACACCCGCCAAACCCGCGCCATTCCCGTCGGTTCTTATTGCCGTCGTAATGTTGCTTGCGGCATGGTGCTGGCTGAAGCATTATTAAGAGGGCTTGTATTATAAATATGGGATTAAGATGAATTGTGGTTACCCTTTAATATAAATCATGGTTTTTGGTAATAAGCTAAAATTGAGGTGAGTATAAGCACAATCAATTGTATAACCTGAAAAATTGCTTCTTTGTTCCTGAGCATCCATTGCGATTGTCTTGATATTTTTCGTTCTGTTACATTAAAATTGGTCTCTCTTAGATACCTTATAATGTCATCATTTAATTTTAACAATACGTTTGTCAGAACATTCCAGTTTATCTCATCTTTCTCATTTCCTTGTTTTACGGAATTAAACATGTTTTCAAGATTATTTTTTAAAGATTTTAACTGTTCTTCTCCAGCGACCTCTATATAATCTGGTAATAAATTTAAAAATGTATATTCTAAATCTAGAGTTCTAAATTTTCTTTCTATGTTTCTATAAGTAAGATATATATATCTTTTAAGATTTTTAGTATCTAATTGATTCTTGTTCTTAGCTTGTTCTAATATTTCAATTGCCTGTTTAAGTGTGAAAGAAACCTCATCCTCCAAATACTTTTTTGCAGAAAGACTTACGATGAGCAAAATAATGCCAGATGGAATAAAAATGAAAAGACCGAAACCCATCAGACCCATTATTATTAGCCCATAAACCGTCGAGGTGGCAGGAGATTTTGGAGGAATATTAATAGTGACTAAAAATGAGACAAGTATTAGCGAATACCCAATACCCATAATAATAAAGGGAAATTTTTTAGCATAGAATTCTTCTAGTTTGGTTATATTATCTTTGGATATTTTTCTTCCATATTGTAAATCTAAAATAAGCAAGAACGAGCCAAATATCAAAAATGAAAGTGTTTGACTATTGAGCGCATTAATTGATGATTTCAATGTGGGCAATGTTGAAAAATACCAAATAATCAGTAATATGAGTAAAGATATAAATGATGCAATAGAAATTTTATACATCATTTCCATTATCTTATCTACTAATCTCAAGTTAGCCACAAGTTAGCATTAACATTAATAA
>VEPN01000102.1 GCA_012026835.1 Candidatus Methanoperedens sp.
GTTTTAATGGGGTTTATTTTAGGATTTCAAGCTATAGTGTCAGGTTTGCCTGAGGCTCAATTGATTCGGTAAAACTGGACGATAAAAGCGTGATGATAGAACAAGCAAAGGTTTCAGATGCAGAAGAGATACTTTCGCTTCAGAAACTGGCATACAGAAGAGAAGCTGAGATTTATAATGATTTCAATATTGCTCCGCTCATACAAACTCTGGATGAAATAAAAAAAGATTTCAGAGATCACGTTTTTCTCAAAGCTGTAATCCAAGGTAAGGTAATAGGTTCAGTGAGAGCATTTGCTAAAGAGAATTCATGTTATATTGAGAGGTTAATCGTTCATCCCGACTTCCAGAACCTGGGTATTGGAACAAAACTAATAAACGAAATAGAGAGAGTTTTCAATCTGAGTAGAAGGTTTGAACTATTTACGGGTCATAAGAGTGAAAAAAACATTCATATTTACCAGAAGCTTGGATACAAAATTTTCAAAACAGAGAAAATAAGTGACAATATAAATTTTATATATATGGAAAAGATAAATATATTTGATTAAAATTCTGTATATGAGTCAATTTGATTCTCTATTCTGGATGTGTTATTTTTCATAATTAAATCCATCGGGAAAGGCTTTTCATGCCCTGGATAGATGGTCTTTATTTCTAAACCTTTTATTTTTTCGATGCTGGCGTTATAATCAGTTGAGTTATCGACGATAGGATGAGAAACTTGCCTGTCATTCATAAGCAGGTCGCCGCAAAATAGATCGCCATTACCTGTCAGGGTTCCTATTGAACCTTTTGAGTGCCCTGGAGTATGAAGAACCTTAGCGTCGAATCCATATCCTGAGAGATCATATCCATCCTCAAGGTATAAATCAGGTTTAAATCTTTTTGATTTATCAAACCTGAAGAGGATAGGAACCATCATTCTAATGAGGATATTACCTTTTTTTCTATTCCAGAACATATCTCCACGTTTGACCATTCCTGAATCTTCATAATGCATGGCTAATTTTGTGCCGAACTTTTTACGGAGATATGCGGCATTACCAGCGTGGTCAAAATCTCCATGTGTTAAAACTATAAGCTTGAGATTGCCAGGCATGCAGCCCTCTCTTTCAAGCCACTGTTCAAGTCTGGTGCGCTCTGTTAAGAAACCGGTATCGATCAGGATATAGCCGCCGCTGGTTTTTACAAGGTAGCAATTTACATCTGCCAGGTAGTGTAAAGTTACGGCTTTGATCTCAAAAGACATGTTTTCCTCCTTATTCGACTTTCATTTGCCTTTGCGCTTCCATTCCCCGGATATGGCGGCTTCGCGCCGAGTTCGACGATTTCCTTCCACCTGTAGGTAGACATCAACCATTCCGTCCTTTCTATATCGAAGCACTCTCATACCCTTGCCGTTAATGGGATCGTCGAACACCTGCGGCTCAAGTCCCTCGAACTCAGGATCATTTTTGAAGCTGGTTACAAGGAGCCTTTCCATTGGTTCGATGCCCACACGGATCGGCAGCACCAGATGGCGCCATGATAGGGAATCAGTAGCTATTGCATTAATCTCCATTTTCTGTTTTGATCCTTTATCCATGTTCAATGATTCGAGGTATGAGAACAATTATTTCCGATAGGAAAACAAGAACCATAATTACGAGCCAAATCTTCCATAACCACGCCCATTTCTCAGGAAGTTTGAACGCAGGAGTTTTAATCCCATCGGTATTGATCTTTAGCTCTTCCCTGATTTTCCCTGCATCATCAAGATCATCCACCTCCATTATGAATCCTCCCTGGTATCCACATTCTCTGCACACATACATTTGTCCTGTGTTTATGGCAGGGAATATATGACCACTGCTGATTCCTGCATATTCTACATTTCCACCGCAAAACGGGCATATTTTATAACCGAATACAGGTTTTATTTGTGATTTCATTTTACTCCATTACTTTAAACTGTGTGCCCTCCTTTTTATTATTTCATCTTCTTCAGTCCCGCACCAGCACCTATAAAGATGAGAGCCAGAGCGCCTAATCCCGTGAGTTCGTATGCTGGCGATTGTCTGGTTATAATGATCACTGCACCAAGAACAAATTGAACAGTTCCCAATATTAACAACAATTCGCCAATTTTTCTTTTTTTTTCAAAGGCTTCTCCATTCTATCCATTCTTCCCACCTCTGATATCGATTTTTTGTCTCACTTTTTCCATTCGCTACACCTCATTTTTTTAGAGATAAATTACGTCCTGTCTCTGGTTTTTTCTCCCCCGAAATATTCAAATAAAATCCAACGATAGAGGCTTGATAAAATATGAACCAGCCGCTTGAGAGGATCAATTGAATGATTTTAAAACCGGGATTTTGCATTAATTGAAAATAATCAAATCCGGAAATTGCAGCATATCGGCTTGTAATCAACAACAGTAGGGATATGTTGGATGGATTTATAAAATTCAATAATAGAATGAATATGAGACATACAATAAGCTTATTCCTGATTATATCAATGGATTTTTTTGTTCCCTCTATAAATGTCTTATTTTCCAGGACAATTATAACAGGCACCAGGAATAAGATGAATCCAAGGATCATCTCTAAAATGCCGATAAAGAATCCAATTATTCGGATAACAGATTCAGGAATTAACGTAAATTGAAACCTGGAAAAATTAAACATAGATAAAGTTACAAAACATACAGCGAGAAAATCCAGAATAAAAAATATGGATTTATATTTAAGAAGCGGTACAAAATATCCGATCATCTTCTCTTTCCAGAAGTGAAAGATGCCAATATTGATTTTAAATATGTATGATATACATTTGGGATATTCATGGAAGGTTAAACTTTGCTGTCCTGTCATGTATTCCTTCATTGAAAGTATGATAAGTGGAATAATGCCAATCCAGAATAATAAATCTAAAATATTTTTAGGTAGTTGCGCCAATACAACTTCAAAATATTGCCCAGTAAGAGTAAGGTCATTATTTGTGTAAGGATTCGGATCAAATATTAAACTTTTTAAAATAATAAAAGCCAGCACAACAGCAAAAAATATCCATATAAATATCAAAAACTTAAAACTGTTTGTTAAAATATTCTTTAAAAGCAGTATTGTCTGAATTGAGAATACCCCTCTATAGTCAAGTTCTCAAGTAATCGTAGATTGGAACCATAATGATACCCTCTTCAAATGCCGTAATCAGTTGCCGTTTTAATTCACTCTTATTTTCCC
>VEPN01000103.1 GCA_012026835.1 Candidatus Methanoperedens sp.
GAGGATGCATAGAAACGCTATCTTCACTAACTTCGGCGGATGCACTTAGAATAACTGGATTAAAATCCTAATAGGTCAGAATTTTTGGCGGCTTACTTAGTTTCTTTGTGGTCTGTAGAAATACAAAGATATGAGCATAAGGATCTTTTTTTAAATATTATCAGTTTATTTGAGGATAAATTGTCAACTTTTTTCTTAGAATCCCTTCTGGACGAAGATAGTAGACGTAAAGATGTGTTGGACATGATTCCCGCTCCTCTCTATTGGGAGCGTTTAGATAGCCTGAGATCGCTCATAGATTCGAATCTTGATGATGATTTTTCATATCCATGGAGTATGATACAACAAAATCTAGCAGCCTGTAATCTATTTATTTCACGACACAAAATTCTAATTCGTCCATGGATTCCCCCAACTCGTACGCATCTACCCTTCGCAAATGCAACTCAAAGAATTTACATGTCCGCGACTTTGGGAGCTGGTGGTGAACTTGAGAGAATAACGGGCATCCCTAAAATTGACCGATTGCCAGTTCCTGCCGGATGGGATAAACAGGGTTCTGGAAGACGCTTCTTTATATTCCCAAATCAATCCTTTGGCTCTAAAGATTATATGCCTTGGCTCCTCGCAAGGATTTGTAATCAAAACCGAACTCTTGTTTTATGTCCAGATAATAAAACTGCAGGTCGTCTGGAAGATGAGATGAAAGATTGTAAAGGTATTACTATCCTGAAGTCTGCTGATATCGAGAGTTCCCTTGACCCGTTTAAAAAGCATAGTCATGCGGCGCTTATTCTTACTAATCGATATGATGGGATTGATCTGCCAGACGATTCATGCCGCCAATTGATTATTGCTGGCAAGCCAGATGCTATTAATCTTCAAGAGAGATTTCTTCTAAGTCGGCTTAGAATCTTTTCATTGCTTAAGGACAGAATAATTACACGATTTACTCAAGCAACTGGACGGTGCACACGTGGGGTTAGAGATTACTCTTTAGTTATTCTTGACGGAACAGATCTTCATACCTTTTGCCTTAAAAACGAAAATCTTGAAGTCATGCATCCAGAATTACAAGCAGAACTAAAATTTGGAATAGATAACTCAAAAGTTACTAAAATAGATGAGCTATCTGAAAACATCAACTTATTTTTAAAACAAGGAGATGAATGGAAAGAACAAGATCAGCTGATCAAAACTATTCGTCAGGACTGTACCGTTTCAAAGGATAAACGTTCAGAAACCTTAATGAATATAGTGAAAGATGAAGTTGATTTTCAGTATTACTTATGGAGACGAGATTATCCTCATGCTTTGGAATCAGCACAGAATGTTGTTGATAAGTTGTCTGGAGATGATTTCAAAACCTATCGTGGATTATGGTATTATTTTGAGGGTTGTATTGCTTGGCAATTGTCGCTTTCATCTCCTAGCAAAGGTTTTGAAAAAATAGTAAAGGATAATTTGGATAGAGCTGTAAGTTGTATTGATACCAGCAGTTGGTTTTCTGATGTTGCGTTGCCCACTGGAATAGATATTACAAAAGATAAATTTAGTACTATGAATATTTGCTCTGCCGAGCAAATTGAAGAGAATATTACTGCTTTTGGAGCTACAGGAAAAACCTTTGGGGCGAAAATGAATGAAATTAAAGAACTCATTAATAGCGATGATTCAGGAAAATTTGAAAACGGCTTGACCAAGCTTGGTTTTATCCTGGGTTTTGATGCCAATCATCCGAGTGACCATGCTGCTCCAGATAGTACTTGGCAAATTACTGATTCGTTATTAATAATATTTGAGGCAAAAAGTGATGAAACTAAGAATGACGGTATTTCAGTGAGTACTTGTAGAGAAGCAAATGGTCATTACAACTGGGCAAAATCTAAAATAGCGGGATTTGATAAAATCAATAAAAAATATGTTGTTGTGGTTCCCCAAAGAACAAAAATCGATAAGCTAGCCATGCCACATGCTGACAACCTTTATTTTATGCATATTAGCCGTGTTCGTCAGATTTTTGAGGATATATCTGGGATTTATATAAGAATTCGAAGCCAATTTAATGCATATAAAGAAGAAGAGATTAAATCTAAGATTATGGAAGAATTAATTCATAAAAAGTTAGATCCTGAGAGTTTAATAAAAGAGATTGAAAACGCTCCGCTCAATAAACTGCCTCAAATTTAACAATTTTTGATATTTTCAGAATATTGAAAATGATCTCAACTTTACAAGAATTGGAGGATATTAGTTGGTCAGGAGATCGTAGAAAATTATAGCTAAAGAATTTTGGGAAAAAGCTAGAAGCTGCACATTGCCCTCTGGAAAAACTATTGAAACATATGCAGAAGAGGATGTTATAAACCAATTATTATCATCTTCTCCGGAGTTTAAAAATTATTATGAAACTGAAAGAGACAATATTGACAATATCTATTGGATCAAGTCAAACGAAGAAATTGAATCAACACTAGGGTTTCAAAGAGGACAAAGAGGTAAAGCGTATTTGCTTAAGGGAAAAACTGGAATTAAAAAATTAATTGTTCTTGAACAAATTCCTCCAACATTGAATGATTTATTTATAGTCGCACATGAAATGGCTCACTTTTTAATTATAAACAAAGGTTTCCCTGCAATATCCCCATGCTTATCTGATGGTCTTGAAAATGACGAAAAAATTGCAAGGATTGGTTTAGCCGCGTCTATGTCAACCATGATCCATGATCCGTTGTGTAACTCTCTTCTGAAAAAATATGGTATTTCATATGGGAATTTGTTTAAGAATCACGTAATAAATATGCTAAAAAATTTTAGCAACATCGAAGAACCTGTTCCAAATACTTATTTCGGAATTGAGCTTGTGTTTAAATATGTGCTTGTAAACCTTCACGATAATACGATAATAGATGATAATATTTGTTTAGAAAAATATAACCAATTCTTTGAAAACAAATTTCCCCATATAACAGACGAAGGTAAATTTATTCTTGATTTGGTCAAAATCTGGGGATACAATACACCAGGAAGGGTGTCATATTTATATCAGGACATACTCAATGCAATGAAACTTAATGAAGTATGTAAATTAGAAAAGCCTATAGCGTGATTCTAAAGCCTCCGTAATTTTTAAGAATCATTAAACAGATTATTTAATGGGGGTATTAAAATGACAATAACACCAAGAGGTGAATCAT
>VEPN01000104.1 GCA_012026835.1 Candidatus Methanoperedens sp.
CCCCAGCGCCCCCCCTCTCACCCTCCCGCTTCTCCCGGCAGCATGATTGCGCGGGCCGATATCCATCTCTATCCGGCTCAATTCCAGCCACCTGCCAACTCCTCTCCTCCTGCACAGGGTACCTCTACCATTCCCGCCCTATTCCTCATCCGGCTTGACGCTTCTATCTCGGTCCGTCTGAATCTCTTCGATACCGGGATCTGCAGGAGAAAAAAGAAATAGTCACAATGCGCAGGGCAGAGATGTCTTTCATCTATTCATATCGCCAGTTTCGGTCTTATTATCCTTCACTGGCATTTGGTTTCTTTTCTGTATCCAGAATACCTTCTATTATTTCAGGCGCCATAAAAAATCCTGTATCATTCAGCTCATTTATTATTTTCTGAAGCTCTGGTTTATCCTTTATCGGACAAAGTTCATATCCTATTTTTAGCAATCCGAGTGTGCCTGTGATCTTTACATGTTCTTTCCTCGCGAGCTTCCTTGCATCAAGATCATCAAGAACTGCAATCCAGCCATGTTTTTTTGCAAGTGCAATAACGCCCGCTTCGCCATCATGCAATGCAAAAAGATATTTTTCATAATCCTGAGCCTTTTCTATGCTTATCCATCCACCGTTGTTTGTCAGGGCGGATATGGCTTCTGGGAATATTATTTCTTTTTCTACGGTATGTGGAATAACCGCTTTGATCCTTAACCGGCCTAATATCTCTTTTAGTAGAGTAAACCTTCCGATCTCAGAGAATGCACTGATCACGCTTGTATCCAGTACTATCAATCTGCCTTCCCCTTCAAAGTTTCATAGTCCTCGTAGAGCTCCCTGACTCCTTCCACTCCGAGTCTGGGTTTAATTCCTTTTTCAATAAGGATTTCTTTCATTCTGGTTATGGAAACCCCTGCTATGCTTGCTGCTTTGGCAAGTGAGACTTTCTCCTGCCTGTATAGCACTACTGCGATCTCCTTCTCATCGTACTCCCGAAGCAGATGGCGCAGCGCATCACGGACAGCTTCGGCAGTGTTCCCGTAGACCCCTGCGTCTATAAGCCGCTTTATTCTTATCTCGAACTCTCCCTTGATTTCAACCGTAGTGGGCATTTTATCACTTGAATATTTATATGATTTTTCAAGTTAAATAATTATTGTTTCAATGGAAAGGGCTGAATCAGGTCTTTGAACCCCCTCTCTCCGCGCCACATCTCTCACCCCCTGAGTTGCTTTGTTATTAAAAGTTGAAGGCCGTCACGGCTGGACAGCTCGCTATGTCAGGGAAGTTAATGAGAAGGAGGAAACTTTAAGGTTTTATCAGGAAATTTATGATGATAACAGCAAATTGGTTGAAATCCATGAAAAATATCCCGATGATAGGGGGCATAAGAAAATAATAGAGGAAAAGTCATGAAAATCACCCGTAAGGATGTAGCCCCGAAAATAGCTGATTACCTGCACCACCAGATCACGCTGGATGAACTTGTAGATTGGGCAGAAGAAATGATGATGGAGGCAGATTTCGAAAGTCATGATCTTGAAGCCCTTCGAGATGTTGTCAGCAGGCTTGGCCTGGCAGATGTTAAGGCATTCGGAATGGCGTGGGAAGATTGTGAGTACTTTTTATCACGTCTTGGATATAAGGCACGGGTAGTAGTAACAGATGGTTCGGCGATGGCAATAGCGGAAAGTTAAATATGTTGCCTGGATTGCCCACATCATCAGCTCAACAGTTCTGATTTCTAAAACACTCACCCCTATATTCGCCATTTTTATAATGCATGAGCATGTAAAGTAATTTGTGAGGCAGGAACTTTTTTTCACCACATGAAAACTATATCACTGCCTCATCTCGGTCTTAATGGTTTATATTACTGGAGCCCCCAAATTACAAGACCGTCTTACTTATTTCCTGGATTACTTGGTTATTTGTAATATTGTTTACTGGTTTACCAGTAACACCAGTTACATTTCAGATACTCCAACGCATTGACGCTTAAAGCACATATTCTCACATTCAGTATCCTGCGGAGTGGGCTGTAGAAGAATGTGTTCAGATTTTGTTCAGCAGGCCCTCTCCCCTTTTCCCCAACCTCTCTCCCTATGTCACCACAATTATTTTAAGGTCAAATGTAGCGCTGAACTGTATAAAAATCGATTGAATATACTCTCTCAAAGATCTCTTAGGAAATCTCCTAACTCAGTTGCATTCAAATCATTGAGATTCATTTCACGGGCTATCCTCCAATTCTCATGTTTTGACCATGAAGGTTTGATATCCCCAAGTTTTTGGTAAAATTGAAGAGCATTATATTCCTCTCCTTTGGCATTTTTCAACGCTCTATCAGTGAAGTAATTCTCGATAGCCCGACGTTCAAGAACATGGCAATTTATTCCAATTTTTTTACATATTTCAACGAATGCCATCCTGTTATGAGATAGTCGAGCTCCAGAAGATGAACGTTCACTGTCGATAAGGGCTGAGGTATTCTCAGAAATACGTTTAATCTCTTCAAGTTCTAACTCAGATAAACCGTTGATTAATGAATCACCTCCTAAAGGTAAAAGCACAATTTTATGGTCCTTTTCGTATAAACGCAAAAATTGCTGGATAGTCTTGATTTCTGTAGGACCCTCGACGAGAAGAATCTTATCGAAACCAAGTTCTCTATATCCTGAAAAGTTCAATTCTCCAAGAAACTCGGATAATCGTGGAGTTGCTTCGAGTTCGGTGATCTCACTTCCGTTGTTAGCATCTTTACGAACTGTGTAAACCCTATCTGCACTTGATCGGGCCAGCCCAATGCTGTGGGTAGAATATAAGATCCCTTCACTTGCATAAGAACCGAGTGTTGTTAAAAAATCTAATTGTAGAGAAGGATGAAGATTAAGCTCAGGCTCATCAATCAGAATATAAGCTGGTTTTTTCATGGCTGCATTCGCAAGTACAAGAATAAACTGGGTGATTCCCGAACCCACCTCTGAAAGAAAATAGCTCTTACCATTAATCATTAACTTGACTTCGCCACCTACGGCTAAGTAAAACGTATTTTTATTACCTTATATAATTTGCCAGATGGCTATTTACCAGCGTAATTTCAGACTATCGTC
>VEPN01000105.1 GCA_012026835.1 Candidatus Methanoperedens sp.
CGCCGATAGCGAGCCCGTGCCGCACCCGATAAAAAGCGCCGTCCCGAACCGAACACGGATGACACAGATCGGACGGATTTCCACGGATTTTCCCACCCGTGCGAATCCGCGTCATCCGTGCGCTCCGTGTTCTATGGCTGCTTCGCCTGTTGCTGAGGCGCCTGAAAGCCGTAACGTGATTCAACGTAAAATCATCCAAGTAATAAATCTGCGTTCATCCGCGTTCATCTGCGGTTCCACTTTTGATGAAGCGCCGAACATTAATTATTCCACATTTATGAAAATGCGGACTTCTCAAAATCAAAGTCGTCGCATTTTTATTCACAATACTTTCAGTGGGCTTGGCACTACTTTAAATATGCACAGAATGAAACTATCCCATGCACAGGGAAACGCATACATGAATCCACGAGGTAAAATATGGCATCCTGTTTAATTCAAAAAAAGAATAAAACTATGGAAAAGAACCTGTTTGATTTCGGCACAGACATCAAGATTTCCTCCGAAAACCCGACTGAAAAATCCGAAACAGTAGTCTCTGAAAAACTATCCGAAATTGATTCTCTCGATTTTAAACTATCGCAACACTTCCATGATAAGTTCATAGTGCAGCGGTCTCTCACGCGGCAGCTTGTCAGTTTCCAGGCAAACAAGACCATGACGTCTTATCGATGGTATAAATACAAAGAGGCTTTCTCTGCTCCTCTTGTGGAGTACCTACTTGCCCGATACGGGATTGTTTCAGGTAAAGTTCTGGACCCGTTCGCAGGGAGCGGTACGACCCTGTTTGCGGCAAGCGCCTTGGGCATGGATGTTGACGGTATAGAACTGCTTCCCATAGGCCAGCAGATCATTGCCGCAAGGTTGTGTTTAGAAAGAGAGTTTACAGCGGATGATTTTGCCGCAGTCAAACAGTGGTTGGAAACGTGTCCTTGGAAGCAATCGCAGGTTAGATATCCCCTGCCCAAACTGCGAATTACGGACGGCGCATACTCCATAGAGACATCTGATGCGATCGAGCGGTACGTGGGTGCGCTGCAGCAGGAGAACGAGCGCGTTCGGCTTATCTTACGATTTGCACTGCTATGCATCCTTGAGTCCATCAGTTACACACGCAAAGACGGTCAGTATCTCCGGTGGGATTACAGATCCGGGCGCAGGAGAGGAGGGAAACCGTTCCATAAAGGGGATATCTTTAATTTCGACCAGGCGATCTGTGCTAAGATAGGGGAAATTTTACAAGATCTAAAGCTCAGCGGCGGACGTTTGGAGGAGCGCATTCAGGGTAATATTCATCTTTTTCAGGGTTCGTGTCTGGATGTAATGCCACAGCTGCCGTGTGATTCATACGATGCGATTGTAACCTCTCCCCCGTACTGCAATCGTTATGATTACACCCGGACTTATGCTCTGGAACTGGCTTTACTTGGCGTCAGTGAGAACGAACTCCTCGACCTCAGGCAACAGATGCTAAGTTGTACCGTTGAAAATCGTGCCAAAGACTTGCTGGCAATCAATCCCCAATGGGCTAATGCCGTAGAAGCAGCGGACCGGCAGGAGTTGCTACAGGCTATTTTGCGTTATCTGGAAGACAAAAAGGCGCAAGGAAAGTTGAACAATAGCGGTATCCCAAGGATGGTTCGAGGTTACATCTATGAAATGGCCTGCATTATCGCCGAATGTTCGCGCGTCATGAAACAAAATGCATACTTGTTCATGGTCAATGATAATGTGCGCTACGCAGGTGCAAGCGTCTCGGTTGATATGATACTTTCATCCATAGCTGAAAATCTGGGACTTCATGTAGAGAATGTTCTTGTACTGCCTAACGGCAAAGGCAACAGCAGCCAGCAAATGGGGGAGCATGGGCGTGATCCTTTGCGAAAATGCGTGTATGTATGGAGAAAAGCATAATGCCCCCAGACAAACCACATCGCCAGCATTTAACCAATAGCGAGAGCCTTGTAACAACTTATGAGGAAACACGGGCTGGTTTCGTTGCCCTGGCACTCGAAAGGAATCGTAGAGCAACACCATTCATTGAAGAAGCGAGGTCCCTAAAAGCGGCTGCATCTCAGGCCACAACCCCAGCCTCATTGGTCGATATTGTCGGGATAAAGGCTGCTCTATTAACCGCGTCAGGTGTTTCCGATAAGGCAGCGGGACATATGGAAGAGCAAGACAAAGAGGAAGCGATACAAGGACTGATAGAAAAATTCCTTGAACCAGCCGGGCCGAGCTTTGTTGAAGAACTGGTCTTCCGTTTCCTTTTAACACGAGGAGATGCATTGGGTGGATCCATGCGAAATGTGGGCGGAGCTATTGCACAACGCAAGCTTACTCGCGCGATTATTGCTACTCTTTCTGTTGCAGGAATTTCATATAAATGGCTCTCTTCTATGAACGATACATGGATACAAGGGAGAGGAGATGAACCCGACATTGAGTTTGACGCAAAGGGACTTAGCTGGTCAAATGATAGTCGAAATCGGACTGTCAGATATAACCTTACTGTGCCGTTTTTGAGGAAAAATGTAGACTTATGCCTTTTCAATTGCAGTTATCAGGAACTTTCTGTCAGCTATCGAAATCCCGCCCTTTACATTGCACTTGGAGAACTTAAAGGTGGTATCGATCCTGCCGGGGCAGATGATCACTGGAAAACCACAAGAACATCTCTATCACGCATAAGACTTGCTTTTGCGAGCAATAGGTCTTCCCCCCACTTATTCTTTGTCGGAGCCGCAATTGAAAATAGCATGGCAGAGGAAATCTGGCTTCAATTGGAAGACGGTACTCTCAGCAATGCTGCCAACTTGACTGATGCAGATCAGGTTGCATCCCTATGCAGGTGGTTATGCAACCTGTAACTAAATCTCGCAAGCAAAAAATGCTCTCATCCAGCCCCCTCCCCTCCGCGCGCCCCCACC
>VEPN01000106.1 GCA_012026835.1 Candidatus Methanoperedens sp.
ACCTGCCTGGAAAAGATAGTCCTATATCTTTGCTCATAATCCCCACAGCTATGAGATAGAATGACTTGATAGGACAAATAATTTGGCTATTTACTTATATAATTCTCGCCTGCATGGGCATCATCTAAGATTATAACATTAGCATCATTTAATTTTGGATTGGTGTTAAACAAACCACTATAGGTAATAATTGCAATCGCTTTGCCAGATAAATATTCATTATAATCTGATATAGAGCATTCTGATTTCTTCCCTACTAACGCATGGGAATTTATGCCATATTTAGAGGCTTGTTTTTGAACTTGATAGGCTAATTGTTTGGTGGGACATAAATATAGTATTCTTTCATCGAAAGCTCGCCTTCTGAATTCACCAATTAAAAGTCCAACGAGTGTCTTTCCTGTACCGGTTGGTAACTCTAAGGCAATATCCGCAGATTTGAGATGTTTCTTGTGATATTCTCTTAAAATATCTGCTTGTTGTGACCATAGACTCTTTATATCAGGATCAGTTACAGGCAAATCGCGAAATAGCGACTCAGGATCAGTCGGCCTAGCGGATTTAGTTGCAATTTTTTTGAATGCCATAATTATTCCTCATTTTTAGATCTATGCACTGAACAAGTAACTTATTTAGTTCCACCATACAAATAATTGTTTATTTTCATAAGACTTATTAATATTTAAATTTAATGGAAAATATAAGAAAAAGAGTGTTATCATGACAATAGACAATTGTCAGGGCGATCTTGATGTAAGGCTAAATAACGGCACCTCTGCAGTTAGAAGAGAACCAATAAAAAGAGTAACAAGAGAAAAATTTGAACAAGGAACACTTTTATTCAATAGTAAGGAAGAACAAGCCCTCCTCCCTCTAATACAATATCGGCCCATTAAACAGCATACCAAGGACAGCGCCGGGGTATCGCCCCCGGACGACTCTCTGATAAATGGCCGGGCATTCGCCCGGCGTAGGAATTGATATGTCCTCCGGGGTTCGGATTAGAATTGCTGCCCGGGGTTTCATCAGAATAACGCTGGAACAGAATATGCAATAATGGAGGCGAACTCTCACCTTCGGTCATGTGTTTGCAGAACATCGCTGGAGTCCGTATTTTCATCCAGGCGCAAAAATACTTGGAAAAAGTTTATTCTGTAAAAATCTTTATCTTATGCTATATCATGAAAACAAGCTATGCCAATTAATATTTCAGATGAAGAACTAGCTAACCTTATTAAGAAAGGTGAAACTGTCTCCTTTGAATACAAAGAGACTCCAAATAAAGATATCGAGCGACTATCCTCTTATTTTGCCGCATTTGCAAATACAGAAGGTGGACTATTTGTCATTGGGATCAATAAATTGAAAGAAACAGTTGGATTTCCTCTGGAAGAGAAGGAACGCAATTTAATCTCAGAGCAAGCTAAAAATTGCCGCCCACAAGTTCATATTGACATTGAAGAGAGGGATTATGATGGGAAGAAGATTGTTTTGATTTATGTTCCCAAGAGTGATAACAAAATTCACATTGATAGTAAATACAGATTCCCGGTAAGAGTAGGGTCAAATTTAGATTATCTTGATATTACTGGCTTAATTCCGCTTGCAAGAGAAAAGCTCGGTCTTGATTATAAAACGGAGGAGACAGATAGTCTTCCACGATGGGGAGAACCATTATTCAAAGAGGAAGCTAAAACTAAAATTAAACCTGAAGAAATCGAATTATTTTTAAAGGCTATTAAGGGGGTTAGTAAAGAAGTTCGTCTGCAGGGATTAAGAGAACTTGAACTTCTAACCTATAAAAGAGAATTGTTCGATGAAATAAGAATACTTGATGCATTTAAAGGATTATTGGACGACAAAGAGGTAGAAGTAAGAAAAAATGTATTATCTATCCTTCAGTTAATGCTTCGTATTGATAATACTGATGAATCAAAGCAAAAATTCATTGATAGATACAGCTTGCGTATAGTAGATCTAGCCAAGAATGATTTGAGTCCCCAAGTTCGTTCTGAGGCTATCGGTATATTAGTAGATATCAATAATGAATGTATAATCGAAATATTCACAAAAATTATCCTGAATGAAAGCGATGAATTGTATAATAGAACAAGATCACATAGTGAATCCGGAAGTTTAAGCAGTGAAACCAAATTAAAGTTCAAAAACAAATTATTTGAAGAACTTAATAATTCAAAGCATTCAGAAAATGTCAGAAAAAGAATAATTGAGGTTTTAGAAGATATTCGTAAGAGTCCGAATCAATATTACTGATTTCTGAGTGCCTGATAATCCTTTTTGGGGAAGTTATTATGGAATTCCATCGCCTTTGGGGTCTTTTTAAATGCGCCATCAACATGAACAGTGCCGGGTATCGCTCCCATGCGACTCTCTGATAAACGGCTGCGAGGTGTCACAGCATCAGGTATTGATGTGTCTTCCAGGGTTTGGAAGTTAGAATTGCCGCCCAGAGTTTCATCAGACTAACGGTGAAACAGTATATGCAATATTGGAGGTGGATTCCCACCCATGATTACAGAGAAATGCCTCAACGCATCAGATATTATCCAACAGGTCATCTTCCCTATGTAAACCTTCATTGGGAGTATATATACACACCATTTCCGATGGAAAAAGGATATCCAACGTGTATTGCATTATTTTGTTACTTGAGCCTCAGGCAAACCTGACACTATAGCTTGAAATCCTAAAATAAACCCCATTAAAACCTCATTGTCCCAAAAATTTCATAAAACCCCTCAAACAGA
>VEPN01000011.1 GCA_012026835.1 Candidatus Methanoperedens sp.
ATGATTCACCTCTTGGTGTTATTGTCATTTTAATACCCCCATTAAATAATCTGTTTAATGATTCTTAAAGATTACGGAGGCTTTAGAATCACGCTATAATTCATCTTCTGGAAAATACGATTTGCAGATACGCAAAAACTTTTCATTCACCTCCATTACTTCTGTTTTATCTATCAACTTCTGAAGAACCTCTTTTCCACGCTCTGTTTCAAAAACTTGTGCATATTTTTCCATTTCCATGATCAAGAACTCATTACCAATGAGTACAATAGTTGTATCATTGATCAATTCCAAAAGTAATTTCAGCGATGTGGTCTCCTTTTTAGGATTCTTGATAGACGCGATGAATAAATTTGTATCAACTAAAAACAGACGGATGCTTCTTTCTGATTTCTTCTTTGACGTCACTTCGCACCTTGCCGACTATGATATCGATGTCGATATTTTTAAAGTCTTTCTCAAGCTGTTCCGCTAATTCTTCGATTTTTATTTTTTTGATAATTAAAAGATCATTTTTAACGTCTATGAGTAGCTTGGAGCTTTCATTTAGCTTCAGTTTTTTGCGTAGGGCACCTGGGATCACAATTCTACCAGCTTTGTCGATGTTCACGATTTCCATATTATACCAATATGGTATTTTGGTATAATAATGTTTTGATAAGATTTACTATACTTGTAATATAATAATGTATATTTTAAATAGTTGTAGCAACAATAAAAGAAGTGTTAGATCTTTCAAGCCACCATAAAATGAAATAGACATGATGGGGAAGCATTATGCTCAAACCAAAAATAGATAATTGGGGTGGAAATGAGGAATTAGATGGCTTATTATTATTCGCACAATTGATTGATGAAATGTTATTTGATTATACTATTGATTCCTATAAACCACCTGTTTTGAATACACATTCTTTATGCGAAGAACTATTAAGTGCTATCGATGAGGTGAGAGAAGGTTTTCTTAAAGAAAAGTCCATAGAATCCATTAAAGAAGAATTGATTTGGAGTTTAGAAAATGATTATGCAGCTAAACGTATTCTTGGGTATCGCTACAACACAATTCTAAATTATTTACGCACTTCAAATAATTTTAATGATTTATCTTCTAACATTGCTCCACTTAAAAATTTACTGGATTTAAAATATATTGATGAAATAAAAAAAGAACTAACAGAATTGGTTGAAATACCAAAAGATAAGGAAAAAATCACAACTTTATCTAAGCTCTTAGTCTCAGAATTATTAGCGAATAATTATTCACAACAGTATATCTTTTATGAAACAAGGAAATATTTTTTCCAATATCAAAAAATTCATTCTGCAAATCAAATCGAACAGTATTAAGTAAATTTTCCTTTGAAACAGAAAAATGGGATGTTCTTTTCAAAGGCGATCCGGATTTTAAATATGCAAAGGAATTAAAATTAGATATTGGAATTGAGATAACCGAAGAAAAGCCGGAACCAAGAACTACTTTTCCAAAAGAAATTGAATATTTAAATAAAACTGAAGAACATCCAATATTTATTATTTTTAAAAATATAGAAGCATTCGATCCATATTATGCAAGAGAAATAGCAGAGGAATATCTTAACATTATAAATAATCTAGCTTCATATAGTATTCATAAGGAAAGATTAAATTGGGATAAAGATTCATTGGTTTATCTAGACTCAAAATTTACCATTGTTGAGCCACCCGTTTCCCCTATGGCAAAAATTCGGGATTCTGATATTACAGAACTATCAACTATTATTGAAAATAGAACTACTTTTTTTGAACCGCTCGATGCTGCTTCAACATATTGCATTTTCAATTCTTTTGATTTTCATTCTTCTTCAATACAAACAAAATCGAGTGAAAATCAATTAATGAATTTATGGACTGCTATGGAAAGCTTACTACCTCCTCCCCAAGAGCAAAGAATTTTGCATTTTATAAATTCACTTGAACCTTTGTTAAGCAGGAAATACATTCAAAAATTAATCAACGATTTAATGAATACATTGCGTTTAAATTATCCAAAGGAGCTAAACATCATACTTTCAAAAATGCCTCCTGAATATACTGACATTGAAAAGTGTGCGGCTTTGATTTCCATCAAAGATGAGAATGAGAACCTTAGAGATGAACTTTATGAACTCATGGGAAGAAATCCTTTATTGAGAAATCGGATATATACTTTAATGAAAAAATTGCATTCTGCAGATAATATTTATATAACTATGGAATTGCATAAAAATCGAATAAGATGGCATTTACAGAGGATATATAGAGCGAGAAATTTAATTACACATAAAGGTGAAGATATTGATTATGTGAATCAGCTTGTTGAAAATCTGCATTTTTATTACCACACTATTATTGATTTGATACAAGAAATAACAAGCCAAAATAATAATATTGATTCTTTAGAGACAGTATTTAACTTAGTCAGATTAGAACACGAAGCCTACATAAGATTACTAAAAGATTCAAAAGAAGAAAAATGTAATAATAAAAATTTTAAATTATTTCTGTTTTGTTCATAAAGTTTAGAGCGTTTTTGCATTTTCATATTAGTTTTTTTCGTGCCCCATTTTAGCGCCGCTATTGTAACTCTGGTTCAAGATATTTCATAGATGCACAAACCCCTATCGCCTTCAACTACGGTATACCCCGGACAAATGTTCCAAGGCCTGTAGCTATCGTTTCCTTTATTTCTCCCTATTATATTCATACTTATCCTGCTCGCGAATATATTTTTCCACAACATCCCATCCCTGCCCCACCGATCCATGGAAACAGCTCGGAGCCCAGAAAAGCTCACCACACCATTCTTTCAGATGGGGGAATTCTTTCCTTAAGATTCTGCTTGTGCTTCCTTTTATTCCCTCAGCAATAATACCACCATCTTCTTCAAGAATTCGTCTGGATATATAAGACCGTGGTAAGCGCTGCGAAACTATTCAACCGAACAAATATTTCTTGCTTATATTCAGACTATTTTTAGTATGAAGGTTTTATAGACAAAAAACGTTAACAAGCCCGATATCCTCCAAGTGCCATAACTAAAAAATTCAATAAGTTTATATAACCAGAACACATCGTTTATGTAAACCATTCAACGCAAATGATTAAAAACAGGCCTCTATTATTGATGATACTTGACGGTTACGGGCTGGGTGAAAAAAACGCAGGTAATGCCATAGCAGCCGCAAAAACGCCCAATCTTGATAAAATTTTTTCAATGTATCCGCATTCCACGCTCATTGCATCGGGCGAGTGCGTGGGGCTTCCGGAGGGCCAGATGGGGAATTCAGAGGTCGGTCATCTTAACATCGGGGCAGGAAGGATCGTTTACCAGGACCTCACACGGATAACAAAATCTATCAGGGACGGGGATTTCAAGAGAAATAAAATTCTTCTGGATGCCATGGAAAATGCCAGGGCCAATAACTCATCCTTGCACCTTATGGGTTTACTTTCTGATGGCGGGGTGCACAGCCATATCAGCCATCTTTATGCACTTCTTGAGATGGCAAAAGAACTGGGCATCAAAAATGTATTTGTTCACGCTTTTCTTGACGGCAGGGATGTAGCCCCGAAAAGTGCGCTTAGCTATATCAAGGATGCGGAAGAAAAAATGAAAGAACTGTGCGGGGAATTCGCCACGATATCAGGCAGGTATTTCCCGATGGACAGGGACAAGAGATGGGACAGGGTTGAAAAAGCTTATGATGCCATGACCTGTGGTACAGGCATCACAGCACAAAATGCTTCCCTTGCATTAGAAAACGCCTATTCCCGTGGGGAAACCGATGAATTTGTTACCCCGACAGTCATTTTAAAGAATAATAAACCAGCAGGCCTCATATCTGACAGGGATTCGGTGATATTCTTCAATTTCCGCTCAGACAGGGCGCGCGAGATAACCCGCACCCTTATAGATGAAAAATTCGGTGATTTCAACCGAAAACACTTCCCGCGGACACATTTTGTGTGCTTTACTCAGTACGATGAGAATTTTAACGTTCCTGTCGCTTTTCCTCCAGAACATCTCAGGAACATTCTATCTGAAATCCTTTCAGCGCATCATTTAAAGCAGCTCCGGATAGCTGAGACAGAGAAATACGCCCATGTTACGTTCTTTTTCAATGGCGGGGAGGAGACCCCTTTTCCAGGCGAGGACAGGCTTCTTATACCCTCACCGAAAATCGCGACCTATGACCTGCAACCCGAGATGAGCGCGTTTCTAATTACAGACGAAGTGTGCAAAGCCATACTATCACGCAAATATGATGTCATTATCCTTAATTACGCCAACCTTGACATGGTCGGGCATACAGGCGTCTTTAAAGCAGCCGTGGAGGCTACAGAAGCGATAGACCGCTGCATTGGTGAAGTGTCCGCTGCGATCGGTAATGCTGGCGGGATTTTGATAATAACCGCAGATCACGGGAATGCCGAAAAGATGCTGGATGAGGATGGCGGGATACATACTGCACATACATCCAACCCCGTGCCTTTTATTATCTGCAAAAATGAGATCACGTTACGGGATGGAATACTGGCAGACATTGCCCCGACGCTCCTTGATATGCTCGGAATCGAAAGGCCAATAGAAATGACTGGGCGGACTTTAATAATACCGCGATAACTTATATAGTTCACAGACATATTTTATTACATGGATGCATCAGTCGATTTAATCATTTTAAACGGCAAGCTCACCATACTTGTTGCATTCGGGCACGGGGGAGAGGTGGAGAAAAGCCATTTAAAAAAGTTCATTGGCTCTGATATAATTGCAGAGAGATGGAACAAACCCATAGAGATCGAACAATCAGAAGGTGTAGCCGTGATCGTAGCAGGGAGTGAGAAAATAACCTGCAGTGCAAACATATACACCGATGTTTTCATAGCAGGTGTCTCAATCCTCAGGACTGAGATTGAAATCAGGGACAGGATATTGTTAAATGATATACTGGTCTCCCTTCATTCAAACACTATCATTGTGGATGGGCTTGATTTCCAGTCATTTGCCAGCAAGAAGATAAGTGAAATACGTGGAAAACTCAACCCGGGCATGAAAGTTTCTTATTACCCTATCACAAAAAAATATACTCTCTTAAAAATAAAGGAATTTACCCCCATGCTTGACCAGAAAAGCCTGAAAGAACAATATGGGGTTATCCTCACACGTTTCCTGTCAGGCGAGACATCCATCCGCCCGCTGCACAGCAAGGAGATAACTGAAAAGCTTGCAAACGATCTCTCCTACTATGACGAGGATCTCTTCCTTGCATCGCCTGAGGGTGTGTTTATTATGGGCTGCGATGATTACCTCAAGGACCTTCGGGAATTGCTTGAACTGTCGATATCGCTTTTACTGTTATTCCAGATTTACGACATGAAGATTGATTCAGAGATCACAAATGCTTTTGATGCTATAAAAAAAATGAATACTTCTAAATTTTACTTCCTCACACAGGCCCCAAGAAAACTTGAGCGTTCTCTCCTCAAGGTGAGCGAGATAGGGCTTGTCATACTCGATGATATCGAAGACCTCCTGAATCCCCATAAAATAACGCAGGACTGGTACTACCAGTCGGCCTACCAGAGGATGCTGAACATCCTCAAAGTATGGGATTTTGAAAAACTTGTGGAGCATAAGATAGATGATCTTCAGAACCTCTATGCTACTGCAAGGGAGCTTTCGACCGAACAGTTAACCATGATACTTGAAGCTACAATAGTTATATTAATCCTGCTTGAAATCATACAGTCACTAATATGATCTATCGACTTTTGTAATGCGTTATAGCAGGGAAATTGTAGAGACATGGGTGGAAATTAATGTCAATACGCAACCTCATGATAATGATGATTATAAATGTATTATATTATAATTCGATATATTTAAATAATTTGACAGCTTATTGAAGGTGATATGGTGTCTGTTGGATACCATAATTAAATAAAATTATGGAGAGACCAGATGAAAGTAGGTGTGATAGGTGCTGGCGCAATGGGCCAGAATCATTTAAGAATATACAGTGAAATGAGAGATATAGAACTGGTAGGTGTATGTGATGTCGATAAAGCCAGGGCAACATCGCTGGCAAAGACATATAACACCAGGCCATTTTTTGAACCTGAGAAATTGCTGGAACAGGAACTTGATGCTGTGAGTATAGTAGTACCCACCACGCTCCACTCAAAAGTGGCATTGCAGGCGATCAAATCAGGGACGCATTTGCTGGTTGAAAAACCTATAGCAGATACGGTTGAGAACGCCGATATTATGATCAAGGCCGCACACGATGCCAGGGTAAAGCTGATGGTGGGGCACATCGAGAGGTTCAATCCTGCTGTCCTGAAATTAAAAGAGATCATTGATTCGGGCATGCTCGGGAAAATCGTCTCAATATCCTCGCGGCGCGTGGGCCCGTACAATCCCCGCATACGTGATGTGGGTATAATAATGGATCTTGGTGTCCATGATATCGATGTCATATCATACCTGTACGGAAGGAAGATCAACGAGGTTTACACGATAGCAGGAAGCGATATACATTCGTTTGAAGACCATGCATCGATACTCTTGAGATGTGATACCAACCTTTCAGGAATGGTAGAGACAAACTGGCTGACGCCGCATAAAATCAGGAACCTTACGGCCATTGGCTTAAAAGGCGTAGCATATCTTGATTATATAAAACAGACCGTGGAATTGCATGATGAAGCATGGGTAAGAACTGCCAAAGTCGAACCCAGGGAACCCCTGAAGAACGAATTGGAGCATTTCATCAAGGCTGTAAGCAATGGCCATGATGTTATCTCAAACGGTGAAACCAGCAGGCATGCATTGGCCGTATCAATGGCTGCCATTGAATCATACCACAAGGGAAAAGCAATCGGGGTCAGATGAAGTAAGGGACTTCATCTATCCATTGAAATATCTGTCTATCCTATCCATACCTTCCCTGATATTATCGAGGTTGTTGGAGTATGAAAAGCGAAGATACCCTTCGGCCCCTTCCCCGAAATCGATTCCCGGTGTTACTGCCACACCGGCATCTTCAAGAATGCACCTGCTAAGATGAAGTGAATCCCCACCGAAATCACGCGCATTTGCAAGAACGTAGTAAGCGCCCTGCGGTTCGTATCCTACCCCGAACCCGGTTTCTTTTAGCCGTTTGAGAATATACTTCCGCCGTTCATCATAAATACCGACCATTTCCCTGACATGCTCCTGCGGCCCCAAAAGCGCCGCAACACCGGCATGCTGGACAAAGCTGTTGGCGCATATAAAAAAATTCTGCTGGAGCTTTTGAAGCGGCCTGATATATTCTGGCGGAGCGACAAGGTACCCGAGCCGCCAGCCTGTCATGGCGTAAAGCTTGGAAAAGCCGTTCAGGACAAAAGCATTGTTAGTGAATTCCAGGATCGAATGGTCTTTTCCTTTATATATGAGACCCTGGTATATCTCATCTGAGATCACAGGGACTTTGTCTGCGGCTTCCGATATGCCACGAAGGGTTTCAGGGGGCATGACATAGCCGGTCGGATTACAGGGTGAATTTATAAGTATGGCTTTTGTTTTTCCAGTTAATGTTTGGGCAACCGGGTCAGGCTTCAAGCCAAAACCATCATCTTCTGAGGTGTGCACAAATACAGGCTTGCCGCCCAGGTATTCCACAAAATTGGGATAACAGGCATAATAAGGATTTGACATCACCACCTCATCCCCCCTGTCAAGAAGGCCCATAAAAAGCAGCAGCAGTGCCGGGCTTGTACCAGAGGTGACGATTACCTGCAGGGGGCTTATTTCAAGAGCGAATTTACGGTTATAATATTGAGTAATCGCTTCCCGAAGCTCAAGGAGACCCAGGCTGTGGGTGTATTTTGTCTCACCCGCCTTCAAAGCGGAGATCGCGGCTTTGCAGATATGAGGCGCCGTAGGGAAATCGGGTTCTCCGATCTCAAGGTCGATTATGCTTTTTCCTGCACGTTTCAGTTCCTGCGCCCGTTCAAGGAGTTCCATTACGTAGAAGGGTGTGAGCCTTTCGGATTTGCTGGAGAACATAGATATATCATTTTATTTTATAATCTGCATCTATGATTTTTATCTTTGGTTCATCTTTCATAATATTGGTGAAATACCGGATATAGAATATTATTGCTCCCAGGGCCAAAAGTATTATCCCGAACTCCCATGAACGTGCCCTTCTGATCACTATCAATCCGATCCCGCCTCCTATCAATATGATTGATAGAATTGCGAGAGCATCTTTTAATCGTTTGCTGCTCATGGTTTCGCCTTATTAAAAGCAGGGATCAGCCCTGTTTTACGCCCTGGGGCATGGGAAGTATTGTAGATACCCCGCCACTTCCCGTTACGTAAATAAAGTTCTTATTTTCTTTTAAGGCCTGGACGAACTCCCAGCTTATCAGCTCCGGGGTGATGGATTTGGATTTGATGAAGTTGGATTGGGCGGTCGCGTTCGCTTCGATTATCACTCTCTCAGCCTCCAATCTTTGTTTCTCCACTGTGAATCTCATCTGCTCCACTGCCTGTTTTTCCCTGATTTTTGACTGGATCGCATTTGTTACATCAGGAGGTAATGTTAATCCCCTGAACAGCACCCTTTCTACGATGATACCACGAGGTGCCAGTGTCTGCTTTAAAGTTGACTCCACCGCTATCTCGACTTCCGTGCTCTTGCCTGTATAAATATCCTCTGCCGTATATTTCTTGATTTCTTCCCTCAGCAGGCCCATAAAATTAGGGATGATAAGCGTCTCACTGTAGGAACCTCTTACAGTTTTGTAAATGTCGCTTGCTTTATCAGGTTCAATGTGCCAGATGATACTTGCATCGAGAACGACCTCAAGACCTTCACGTGTAAGTGTCCCTCTTATCTCTTTAAATTCCTGTTCCTGGGTTTGCGTGTTTATCTTTTCAACATGTTTCAGCGGATTTATCAGATAAAATCCGGGACCAAGTTCATCATCCTGAACCTGGCCGAAATAGTCCACTACGCCTACATGACCCGCGGGTATGATCACCGATGCAGCCCAGGCGACCCCGCCCACAATTATCGCTATGATAAATATAAGAATGACAGCCCTTCCCGCAGATTGTATCATGCCAATGTTCGAATTGTACTTCACGGAATCACCAGAATTGATAACACATAGAAAGTATAAATAACGATTGGGTGGTAAAAACCTATTAAAAATTCTTCCTCGCTTCTTCTTCGGCAAGCCTGATAATATCCCTTACCGGAATTCCTGATTCCCGTGCCGTTCTCTTACAGTCATCAAACTCTGCCGAAATATTCAAAAGAACACCCCGTAAATCCCTGGCTATTTTCACGGCAATCGTGAATTTCCTGCCATCTATCATGAGTTCTACTTCATTTATTTCCCTCTCTGCTATCAACCTGTGTTTTATTGGGATTATCCTGATGCCAAGAGAACCTGTTTCTTCCATTATTTTCCTTGAAATAACCGCTGAACCTTCAGGTTTTGTTATTACCTGGATAATCTGGCCGCTCCGGCCTTTTTTCATCGTGGCCGGTATAATGGATACATCAAGTGCGCCTGCGCCAAGCAGCTCTTCAATGAGGTTGCCAAGCACCTGGCCTGTCACATCATCCACATTGGTCTCAAGCATCTCGATTTTTTCCTGTATAAGTGCGTCATCTATCTCACCTGAGATTATCCGCAATACGTTGGGAATGAACAGGTCCCTGCTTCCCGCCCCGTACCCTATGCTTTCAGTCTTCATCGGGGGGCAGGCCCCTTTTTCGTTGACAAAACGGGCAAGCAGCGCCGCACCTGTGGGTGTGAGCAATTCCCATTCCACAGGCCCGGCTTTCCAGGGGAGGGAATATTCTTTCAGGATTTCAAGTGCGGCGGGTGAAGGCACAGGGAATTTCCCGTGTGAGAATTCAATAAATCCCGCACCAGTTGATATAGGGGTGCAGTATATCCTGTGCTTTTTTAATCCGAGGTCATGGAAGGCTGTGCACGCACCGATAATATCGGCTATCGCATCTTCCTGCCCGAGTTCATGGAAATGTAGTTTTTCAATGGTCACCCCATGCACCTTAGCTTCGGCTTTTCCAAGGATGTTAAAGACAGATACCGCATCTGAAATAATATCATGTGGAAGTTCCAGGGAGTTGATGCGATCAAGGATTTCCACAAATCCCCGGCTTCCTTCTTTTCTGGTTGAAACACTGACCGCATGGGCGGAAATTCCCTTTTTATTGGTTTTTGAAATATCGACATCCACATCCGCTGCAAGCTCCATTGCTTCCGTCACCTTCGCAGGGTCAGCCCCAAGGTCGATGAGGGCCGCTATGGTCATATCGCCTGAAGCGCCTGAGAATGGGTCAAAAAGGATTGCTTTCATCGTTATGCCCTATTATTCCCCCACTGCTTAAAGCACTTTCCGGGTATGCAAAAGCTCTTAATGGACTCTTTTTAATCTCTGGCCACGTTTGTGCATTATCATAATATAAATGCTTAAAAGCAAAATGCTCCACATAATAAAGCTTGCTGTAAGCAATGAATTAAGTTTATCGAATACTATTGTAATACCTGTACTAATTGTAAAGATTACCGGGGCTACCAAATTTAAGAATTTTTCTGTTGTTGATCCCATGTATACTTATTAGGATATTTTTGTGATAACTATAAAATATTTGTTGTGAATAGTTCAACAAGAATGCTCATCCTTATATATCGGCATATATTCAACCCCTTTATTTCTACTGGAATTATATATATTCAAATGATATACATTTGGATGAAAAATAAATCACAGGCATCTACGGGATTTATAAAAGAAATATCCTATCACGGTAATAGTAATCACAGGAGATACATACTCAGGTATGTGCACCCCGAAGCTGTCAAGCACCATTACTATCCCGAGGAAAAATATTGAATACATTGCGCCATTCTTCAGGTAGATGTATCTTTTTACCCTCTCGATGTTGCTTACTGTAAGCTCCCTTACCACAAAGGCCCCTATCCCGTTGCCAATGAGGATCAGAGGAACGGAAAGCGTGAATGCGAAAGCACCTACAACGCCATCGATCGAGAATGTTGCATCGATGACCTCAAGATACATTATCTTGCTCCAGTCGCTCATGCTCGTTCCCCCCATAAGTTGTTTCTCATGCATCTCCGCATTCTGTTTGAATCCGTGGGTTATGAAGAATGCAGTTGAGCCGACCACTGCCCCGAATGCCATAAACGGATGCTCCTTTATGGAGAACCATACTATTACTGTAAGGATGATGGATACTATCGCATAGAACCATACCCCGTGCTGATGGAAAAACCGCTCGCCGCGAAGGCCGTAGTTTTTTGCCTCGATGAACAGCCAGTGGAAGAACAAAAAAATCAGGAATACCCCTCCGCCAACGAGCAAAAAGGGCGAGGACTCCTCGATTACTCTTGCTATCTCGGGATCGTCGCTGAATGTTGCGGTCAGGGCTCCAACAGGTCCGAGTGATGGATTGGTCGCCCATACAATACCCCAGGGCAGCATGCCCCTGATAACGAAAACCGCAAAGAACAAACCATATATCAGGAACCATCGCCTTGCTCTCAGGGACATAGTGGAAAGCACTTCTGCATTTATTACGGCGTTATCGATGCTGCTTATGGTCTCAAACAGGATCAGACCTACGATGATAAGGATTATAGAAAATATTTCCATATATACCAAAACATTTTTTAGTAAACCTGCACTATAACATCTTTTGGGGTATTATATTTTTCTCTCACATTTAATAAAAACAGGATCATATCATTTTCACTTCCTTAACCCGGATTTTTTGCAGCAGGATATGAACCTATTATCTTGAGCATCCCGACCTTGGCCTTTACTTTCTCCAGGGTCTCTTTTATTGCTTTCTCTTCAATATGCCCTTTCAGGTCGATATAGAATAGATAATCCCCGAGTATTTTTTTTGTTGGCCGGGATTCTATCCTGGTCAAATCTATATCCTTATCTGCGAACTCGCCAAGTATCTCATAAAGCGCGCCCGGCCTGTTCTTCTCAAGATATATGATGATCGAAGTTTTATCATTACCCGTCGCAGGGGGCGTATTTTTTCCGATCACGATAAATCTTGTGACATTCTCATTCACATCCTGGATATTCTCATCCAATATACTTAACCCGTAAATATCGGCTGATTCCCTGGAGGCAATTGCTGCTGTTTCCTTTGATTCGGAAGCAAGCCTGGCCGCCTGTGAGGTGCTCAATACTGGACGCACTTCAACATTCTTGAAATTGGTCTTAATGTATTTCCTGCACTGGGACAGGGCCTGATGGTGGGACATGATGATCTTTATCCTGTTATAGTCTCCTTTTGAAAGAAGGCAGTGTTTTATCCTTACTGTTACCTCGCCAATGATCTTTAACTGGTGCTCCATAAGAAGGTCAAGTGTGAGGGTGACAGACCCTTCAAGAGAATTTTCAATGGGTACAATACTGCTGTCAACTTCATTTCGAAGGAGTGCATCCACTGCATCAGGGATATCATCGTAATGCCGCAATTCTGCCAGGCTGTTCCATTGATTTGCAGCTTTTTCACAGAATGACCCTTGAGGTCCTAAGATTGCGATTATCATCTACCCTTTATAGAGATGGGGAAAAGAAATAGTTTATTGCTTCTTAGCAGGCTTCATCCGGGCGCTGCCAGGTTCCTGGCTACAACCATTGAGATGCCCCCTCATGAACGGATTTCCAGTAGTTGTATGCTGTGAAGTATGCTTTCCATTCAACACAGATGGAGTATTTAAAAACTTTTAAATACTTATAGTTTTAATAACTATTATAAGTGATTATATATGAATGAGGTAACTACTATCCCTGTAACAAAGAAAGTAAGAGATATGTTAAAATCATACGGTTCAAAGGGCGAGACATATGATAACATCCTGCGCCGCATGATGAAACAGGTCGATCATGAAGAGTTCATGGAGCGGCAATACAAACTCCTTCAGGAGAAAGATAAATTTGTTTCTCTGGATGAAATTTGACAGTCTTTGACATCAGGCTCCATCCGGGTGCTGTCAGGTTCCTGAGAGAATTAGATGCAGATACAAAAGACAGGATAAAATTGGCATTAAGAAATCTGGAAAATGACCCTTTCAGGGATAGACCAAAGGCTGATATTAAAAAATTAGAGGGCACAAAAGGAAGAGAGAATTTATACAGGTTGAGGATAGGGGATTACAGAGCCGTTTATGCGGTTGAGGGGAATACCGTGTGGGTAGCGGAGATATTCTTGAGAGGGAAAGGTTATAGAGGGATATGAAAGTCACTATTCCCGGACATGCTTTTTCCGAATATGAACCGCAACGTTGCGCAGGGTCGCCCAATCACACCGGGCGCGCCGGGCAAGGAACGGGAAAAAAGGCTAAACATAGACACCGCAAAGTTCGAAAAGTTCGCAAAGCGTAGCAGGAATATCTTTGCGAACTTTGCGCGCTTTGCGGTGAAATCTACTCCAGCAGATATGTGGAAACTAACATTAGGCAAAATATGTGTGGAGTTCTTTTTATGTAATTGGAGATCAATTATTCAATATGTCTGGGGCAACCGACTCAAAAGAAATTTTACATGAATTAAGGACAATTAGAGAAGATCTTAATTATATTAAAGGTCATATGGTAGATATCGACTCAATTCTGACAGAAGAGGATTATCTTTCTCTGCAGGAATACAGAAAAGAAAAAGCTTTAGAGAGACTTATTTCTCATGAGGGTCTTAAGAATGGATTGATGGGATTGTGAAGATAGAAAAAAGAGCGAAAGCTTACTGATTTTCAATTTATCCTTTTTTGGCGCCTGTTTTCAGAAGTGCGCTGCGCAACGAACCCATAGCAAGGGCGCTATGTGAGCGGCTTCAAAGCCTCCCACGAATAGAAAGCCGCAACGCTGGCAGTTCGCAGGGTCGCCCAACCTCACCGACACCGGGCGCGCCGTCCCCATCAGGGAATGCGGGCAAATCCCGTACCTCTGGCGGCGCGCAAGGGTGGGGGGCGCACTCCATTCGTTTGTTCAGTTCGTTGTTAATCTTTGATTTTCATCTCTATATATGCAAGAACATCCGCCAGATTCAAATCCTCACCCGATATGACATTTCTGCTATTATGAACATGGTGTGGAAAATTTGGCAGATCCTTATGATGCGGCGCATTATCCCATCGTCTTATCATTTTCTCACTTTTTTGCCAGTGATATGAATATTCCCTCCAATCAGCTCCCTCTGCTTCAGATACATGAAGCAAGGAACCATCTTTAAATGTTGCTGTGGCTTTGATCAATTCTATGTCTGGTTCAATAAGAGTCTTCAAAATTCGAACTTCAACAACGATGTTATGGCTCCGAAGCAGTGTAAGGTTCCTGGCTACAACCATTGAGATGACTCCTCATGAACGGATTTCCAGTAGTTGTATGCTGTGAAGTATGCTTTCCATTCAATATAGTCATCCCATTTTTCAAAGTCTTCTTTCTCTGCTGCTTCTATTTTTGATTTGAAATTCTCAAAATCAGTATTATATTTTTTCTCAAATCCCTTCATGTCAGATTCAAATTTCGTCATTTTTGACAGGCTCAGGTCATGGATAATATTAATGAGTGCAGATCTCTCATTTTTGTATATTCCGTGGCGCACCAGGCTTGATATCGGGCTCCATACATCTTTAGGGATTTCCAGAATTTCCATGAATGATCACCAGTTAATGAAAATATTGCAGCTTTATATTATTGCTTGTGATGTATTTAAAGTTTAATGATGATTTGCTCGAAATATGTTCCACAATTGCAGGGTCGCCCAACCACACCGGCACTGGACGCGCGCCGTCCCGCAGGGATTCAGCTTTGCTTAACGCTAACTCTAAGCTATATTATATCCTGGCTTCCTAGTCTCAGCAAATTCTGCTGAACCTGCTAAAGATTCTTCTATCTTTTTAAAACAGACTCTCAAATAGGATAGTTCTTCCATGTCAATATCTTTAGCATGAGCATCTATTCGAAATTCATTTATTGTTTTTAACTCTTTTTGGACATCTTCCAAATCCCGACCAAACCAATTTTGAAAAACGTCCCAATTCTTCACTAACAATGTAATCAACTCATTAAAAAATAAATCCTTAAAAATTGATTCGTATCCGACTCTGCATAATGTTTCTGCTCTCTCCTTAGGAAGAGACAATAATAGAACAGACATGCATTTCTTTCCATATTTGAACCGTAAACCGGCACGAATTAGGTCTCTTATCCATACTTCAATCCTATTTCTTTTTCTTGATATTTCTGCTCTAATTTCTTCGATACCTTTATCATCGATATTTGATGGGTTTCCAATTTCAATATTATCTTTCTGTTTCTCTTCTTTTAAGTGTGTTGATAATATTAAAAGTGACAATTCTGGCTTATTGTTTACCAAAGTGACTAAACCATAACCTAGTATATGCTCAAGAAATTCAGGATGTTCTTTTAAATAGCTTTCAACTTTTTCATATTTTCCTTTTGAAAGTAATACAACCATTTCATATTCATTTGGATACCAAACAGCCAAAATGTTTAATATCTGTTTTACATACTTTTGCAATGCCAGATTAATTTGCTTTTTGTGCAATTCGAAATGTTCTTTAGTAAATGTAATCGGTCTTTCTTTTTCAAGTTCACATAGCTTACTGCATGCATGCCTAACTAAGAAAGGATGTCCACCGTATGTGTTTATGAGTAATGGATAAAAATCAACGTTAAATTTCACTCCCATATATCTGCCTAACATTCTCAGCATCATTCGAACAGATTTCTCATCAAATGGTTTCAAAAAGTATGGTTTAATGAGTGCAAATAGAGGATTGTCGTATCCACCTACTGATTCATCCTCAACACATTTAGGATTTACACCTGAGATAATAAATGTAAACTTACCGTTGCTGGTTTGGTGAATTGATCTCATGGCTTGCCAAAATGGCAAAAAATCTTTATTCCAGCGTTCTTCAGGGCTAGTTTTAAATGAAATCCATTCAATCTCATCAAGAGCTATCGTCAATCTATTTTCTGGTACTTTTTCCAATATTTTCATAATTCCATCATAAAAATATTGTGGTGCAAATTCGTAAGAAAAATTATCGATATCCAAATTTATATTTGCACGCTGATTTGTTTGTTTTAAGATTTCATTTAATAGAATTTTGAGACAATCCTCCCAACGAGATTTGTAAAAACCAGGATTAGAGCAATCGTAATAAACAAAATGTCCCAATTCTTTTGATATTATGTTTCTCTTAATCCCAAAAAGAAGAGACGTTTTGCCAATTTTGCGTAAACCAAAAATGCCCGAGTTTTGGCCATTTTTTATTCTGTCAATGAATTGCACTACCAAATCTTCCCTTCCAAAAAATGAGCGATCTGTTTGAATTGGTGATTCGACGGCAAACAAGTCTCTTTTGAAAAGATAATCTTGAAAATGATTCCTTAATCTAGCTGCATCTGGTTTCATTTCAATCAAGAAATTTTCAGAAAATGGGATGATACATATTCTTTCTGGATCTTGAAGTGAAAATTCCTTAACATTTTCCTCGACATTTGGTGTTTTTGAAATAAAGATACAGACCATTTGATCTAAACGAATTCGGTATCTCAATAATATATCATTTATTTGTTCAAAATTTCTAGAATGCAATTCTGAATAATTAAAGAGAGCACATAGGATTTCTCTGTCAAAACCAAAACCATCTTTCATGTGTTGCTCGGGCTTTAAGAAGAAATATAGCCATTTAGATTGGCCTTTCTCATATCTACTCATATATGTTATATCGAAAGAATGTGATAAAATCTTTAAAATTCTCTCAATATCTTCTGAGTATTCGAAGGCTTCCTTTACTTCGTCAAGAATTATACCCATATTATCTCCTTTATGTTGATTTTAACTCTATTGATTGGTAATATAACTTTCGGAGTATTCAGTAGTTCCGATTATTGTAATTCCGAAAGGGACTCCCCAGCCCAGCAAAGCCGTTGGAACCGGAGATGATCCACGCACTTAAGATGTGAAGATTAAATCAAGCCTGTACAACAGCCCCTTCGCTGTATCACCCTACACCGCTGCAACCACCACGCACCCGTCACATCGCTTCCTCCCGCAGAACTGCTTCCCGTACTCCACAATAAGAGCATGAAACTCCTTATACAGCGGGACATCCTGCGGCAGCGACTTCTCAAAGAGCGATTGCAGTTCCCCGTAATCACCTTCAATGCCCATGCACCTGCAAATTCTTCTCGTATAGGCATCGATAACGAACCTGGGTTTATTGGCAGCATACAAAATGATGCTGTCAGCCGTCTCTTCCCCCACACCGTTCAAAGAAAGAAGCACATCCCGGAGTTCATCTATCGGTTTTTCAAATATTTCGGGATTTCCTGAAAAAAATGCTGAAACATCCTTCAGCCGTTTTGCCTTCTGCCTGTAAAACCCCGTACACCTAATATATTCTTCCAGTTCCCCAAGATTTGTTTCAGACAGGGGGCCGGGCTCCATGAGTCCTCTGGTCTTCAGGTTGATTATCGCTTTCTCCACGTTCTCCCATTTTGTCTGCTGTGTGAGAATAGCCCCGATTACAACTTCAAATGGCGTATCAGCGGGCCACCAGCTTTTCGGTCCGAGCGTTTTCAGGAGTTTTTTATATATGTCATACAAACTTGACACCCAGGTCTGAGAGTTTATTAAGGATAGCAAGGTTGATCAGAAAAGGAGTAAGTGACTCGATCATATAAGAGGACGCAAGTGTTCCCCCTTCAAGGGGTGAGAGGTTCCCTATATCGCGTGTAAGCTCCTTCACCGTTTTTTTTGCATCATCATCGTCCCCGCAGATAACGACCGAGTAATCAAGAGGATCATCCAGATTACATAATTTCCTGGCAGGAACATTATGGTATGCTGAGACAACTTTCACGCTTTTTGGAAGGATGTCCCGAATTTCAAGCGCTGCGCTTCCCTGTTTTGGGGGTGTGTATTCAAACAATTTATTCTTTTTCATGGGGACAACAAGTGAGATTACTATCTGGTCTTTAAGAAAAGGTTTAAGGCCTTTCAGTAATTGCACTACACCGTCATATGGTACCGAAATAACAACAACACTCGCATCCCTGATACCATTCTCATTAGAACATCCGGTAATGCCACAGCAAACCATACCTTTGTCAGAAAGCTTGCCTGAATATTCCTCAGCGGCTTTTAGTGCTTTTTCTTCATCCCGCGAACATACTACGACTTCATGTTTCTTTGACCAGCGAAGCGCTAATCCTTCCCCAATACTTCCAGTGCCTCCCAGTATTGCTATTTTCATATTATCGCCTACATCTTTTAGATATTACGCATTTTACTTATCATATTATATTTATTTTTCCTTTAACATTCTTCGCATCATTCGCATGTTTTCCCTGTGCAATGATACTATAAGATCGCTCATGATAGCGAAAATAAACATCTGGATACCTACAACCATTAAAAGCGTGGACAGGATTGCAAGCGGAACATGGGTAATATTTTTCAACCATTCATCCACGACATATATACCAATAGCAAGGCCGCAAATTGCAAGAAGCCCGCCAATCAAATTAAAATAAAAAAGAGGGTTATGCATCCGCGTGAGCAAATAAATCGTCGAAGCTATCCTGACCCCGTCCCTGACAGGCCTGAGTTTAGTGGCTGCGCCGCTCACTCTTGCAAGATACGTTATCGGTACCTCAACTATTTTTAGATCCTTTTTAACACATTCAACCGTGATTTCGGTTTCGACTTCAAAACCGGTCCTGTTCAATTCAATCTGTTTAAAAGCATCATATGTAAACACCCTGAAGCCCGAGAGTATATCTTCAAGCCAGACCCCATACGCAAAACCGAATATCTTGTTCAGTATCCTGTTCCCGAACAGGTTCATCCTTGTAAAAGCCCCTTTCTGGTAATTTGCGAACCTGTTCCCGATAACATGGTCTGCGATGCCAAGCGCGACAGGTTCAAGAATTTTAGTTATCTCCTCTGGAAGATATGTCCCGTCTCCGTCCATCATTACAACATATTTGCTCGTTATCAACTGGAACGCCTGGCTCACAGCCTGCCCTTTCCCTTTCCCGCTCTGGATTATCACCTTTGCCCCCGCATTTTCCGCGTTTTTTACAGTATCGTCTGTGCTGTGGCCATCTATCACAAGAATATCCCGATAACCGAGGGATTTAAATTCACTGACAAGACCCCCTATCGTTTTCCCCTCGTTCAAAGTCGGGATTAATATGCAAACCTCATCTTTATTCATTTTGAATCCTTATTCATTTATTTATATTTAATGGTTAGTAGTTCGTTTTAAGATTTACAGCCAGCATATACTGTAGCTATCCCAAAAGTAAGGTCATAGAGGTAAATCTCTTTTATACCGGATTCTCTCATTATTTCAATGAATTTGCTTCTTTCCGGAAAAGCCATGACAGAAGAAGGAAGATAGCTGTAGGCACCTTTTTTTTTCGAAATCACAGCACCTATGACTGGCAGGATCTTCTGGAAATAAAAAAAATAGACTGATTTGAAAACAGGGTTCCGGGGCTGCGAGAACTCAAGTATTACTACTTTCCCACCTTTTTTTACAACGCGGCTCATCTCTGACAGGGATTTTTTAATATCTGCCACATTCCTTATCCCGAATGCCACGATGGCGCCGTTAAAGGTCTCATCCTTAAAAGACAGGTTCTCTGCATCGCTCTGGACGCAGGAAACATTACATATATCCCGATCATTCAATTTCCCTGTGCACAACTGCAACATTTCCCGACAGAAATCCGTGGCTATAACATCGCTTTTATTTGAAACTTCTATTGCCACGTCCCCGGTTCCTGAACAGACATCAAGGATCAGGCCGGGCGGCAGTTTGGATGCCGCGAACCCTCGCCAGTACCTGTCCCTTCCAAGGCTCAGGAAAGAGTTGAGGAAATCATATCTTTGTGAAATTCCGGCAAACATTTTCTGGATATATTCTTTTTTCTGCAACTGATACCTCGTCATCTATGCATACTTTTTAAGGTTTAAGTATATCGATAGTTTCTTTTAATCAGACCGCCATTAAGGACACACATGGCAATCCACCCTATTGAATACCGCTACGGGCATCCCGAAATGAAGGCTGTGTGGAACGAAGAGAACCGCCTCCGGAAAATGCTGGATGTTGAGGTCGCTCTCTCTAAGGCCGAGGCCCTGACAGGTTATATTCCGGAGGGAGCGGATGAAAAAATATCCCATGGCGCAAGAAAAGTCAAACTTGAAAGGGTAAAGGAAATAGAGGATGAAATCCACCACGATGTAATGGCTGTGGTCCTTGCTCTTGCGGAGCAATCGGGTGATGCAGGAAAATGGGTACACTTCGGGGCAACTTCCAATGATATACTGGATACTGCTACAGCCCTCCAGATAAAGGACGCAGGTCTCATTTTAGCAAAAGAAACTGGAAAACTGCGTTCGATCCTTCTTGAGACGGCATTGTCACATAAGAATACCGTATGCGCAGGGCGTACCCACGGGCAGATTGGCGTCCCTACCACTTATGGCTTGCGGTTTGCGATATGGGCATCCGAGATCGACAGGCATATTGAGAGGCTGGGACAGTTGATATCCCGCGCCACAGCAGGCAAGATGAGCGGTGCTGTCGGGACACAGGCAGCCTTCGGGAAAAAAGGGATAGAGATACAGGAAAAGACGATGGAGATCCTCGGGATAGAAGCGGCTGACGTTTCCAACCAGATAATCCAGAGGGACAGGCATGCTGAATTTATTATGTGGATGGCAAATACCGTAACCACGTTTGATAAGATATGCATTGAGATCAGGAGCCTTGCCAGGAGCGAACTGGCTGAAGTCGAGGAAAGCTTTGGGAAAAAACAGGTAGGTTCATCCACGATGCCTCATAAACGCAATCCGATAAAATCAGAACAGGTATGTGGCCTTGCCAGGATTGTGAGGTCAATGGTCGAGCCCGCCCTGTTGAATAATACGCTGTGGGATGAACGCGACCTTACGAACTCTTCCTGCGAGCGTATCGTGTTCCCGGAATCCTGCGTACTGGCAGATCATGTGATACGCCTGACAGCAGGGATTATCAAGAATTTGCGGTTCTACCCTGAAAACATAAGGAAAAACCTGGAACTGCTAAATGGCCTGAACATGGGTGAAGCCATAATGATAGAACTCAGCAAGAAAGGCGTGGGAAGGCAGGAGGCCCATGAAATCGTGCGCCAGTGTGCCATGTCTGCAAGGGAAACAGGTATTCACATGAAGGATGCCCTGATAAAAAACGAAACCGTTTCAGGATATATGACTGAAAGCGAGATTATAAGGATAATGGACCCGGATAGTTATATAGGCACAGCAGTAGAACAGGTTGAAACGCTTGTGAAAAAACTGGAAAAAAAGAGGATCGATATTTGTTAAGGAAAGCCACGATCAAAGACGTAGAAAAGATGTGGAAACTCATAAATAATTATGCGGACAAGCGCATGATGCTCCCCAGGTCGCTGAGCGAACTGTATGAGAACCTCAGGGATTTTTATGTTGTGATAGATAACGACCAGATGGTTGGATGCGGCGCGCTCCACATCGCTTGGGAAGATTACGGTGAGATCCTGTCACTGGCTGTCGAACCTGAAAAGACGAGGCAGGGGGTGGGTTCGCTGATATTTAAGGCATGTGAAGAGGAAGCCCGTGCACTGGGACTGAACAAACTTATAACACTGACGTATGTGCCTGAATTCTTTGAAAAACACGGTTTTGTCAGGGTGAAAAAAAGTACGCTTCCCCATAAAATATGGAGCATGTGTATCAGATGCCCCAAGTTCCCGGAATGCGATGAGATACCTCTTGTAAAAAAGATTAACTAATGACTGATGGTGCCGATGAACAGGGGTATAAGGAATATCACGAATGCTATGCCTGTAATCGATGCAAGGGTCCAGAAAATATAACCGAATATTAGTGGGGAAAACTTCATAAACCTATCACATCTCAACATAAGATGTGCGTATATTTAAGATTTCCTTAAAATTTTCACACATATATCTCACTCAAATATAAATCCGTGTCAGTTCACAGTGTAAACAAACTTTGCAGGGGTTTATAACCCTTGAAAAGGAGGAAAAATGGGACAACTGCTCGAACTGTCAAAAAAAATAGATGAGATAATTTCACAAAAAGGAATGGACAGGCTGACAACAAGAGGAAGAATCGGCCTGAAATCCGGCGTTTTGATGGCTTTTAATGAAAATACACCGGACGATGCTGCAAAAATTGCAAAAATAAAGGAAGCTGCCAGGGAAGTACTTGGAACAGGTGTGTAGGAGGAACTATGAGACTAAGCGTAAAATTCAAACTTCTACCTATAATTGTAATAGGCATAGCATTACTTACAGGGATTTTTTATTATACTTCGATGAATGCTATGGAAAAAAACCTGAACACGGTCAGCCATAACGGGGTCAAGACCGCAAAAGAGATGTTCTATAATCTTGAGGATAACGATGTAAAAATGTTATCCAGTTCACTGGAGATGTTTCTCAGCAATAAGGAATTCAAAGAGGTTTACCTGAAAAATAACAGGGAGGAGCTGTATAATTACGGCCAGCCTCTGTACAACCAGTTGAAAATTGATTTCGGGATTACACATTTCTATTTCCATTTGCCCAATGGCACAAATTTCGTCAGGCTCCATAGCAAAACACAATACGGCGATAAGATAACAAGAAAGACTCTTGAAAAATCAGTACAAGCGAATGGTTTCGGGACAGGGTTGGAACTTGGAAAGACCGCGTTTGCACTCAGGGTCGTACATCCGTATTATAATGGCACAAATCTTATCGGATATGTCGAACTGGGCGAAGAGATCGACCATTTCCTGAAGGTTATGAAGAAGCAAACGAATGAGGATTTTGGTATCTTCATCAACAAGCAATTCATAAAACGTGAGGACTGGAAATCCACAAGGGATGCAAAAGGGCTAAGTGATAATTACGATGACCTCAAAGATTATGTGGCTATCGATACGACCACGGATTCAATAAGTTCTTTTGTAGCAAATGATGAGGGACGGCTTTCAAAAGTACCTGCTGAAGGAGAGGTATTTAACAAATACCAGAAAGATTCTTCAACCTATATTACAGGCGGGTTCCCGTTGTATGATGCGGGAGGAAGTAATGTAGGCACTGTCGTTGTTGTCATGGACGTGACGCCTCTTGAGAATGCGGCAAATGAAAGCAGCAGGTTTGTACTTATAGTATCCATAATATCTGCGATCGCCATAAGTCTGATCGTTATTTTCCTGGTGAATAAATATATCCTCAAGCCACTCGACAATATAGTGGATGCAACTACACGGGTAGCAGGAGGAGATTTCACAGCAGAAATAAAAGCACAATCCAATGACGAGATCGGCGACCTTGCAGTAATGATAGAAGGATTCAAAACGATACTGGTCGGAACTGCAAAAGACCTGGAAGCTGCGCAGGAGAATAAGAAATAATAACTCCTGCATTTTTTATTTTTTTATAGATAATTCTACTTTCATATCCAGTGCACTGTTCGATAAAGCGTCAGTATCCGTATTTCCTTCCCGTTTAATCCACTTGAAACCAATTTTTTCAAAATTGCAGCACAGCTTTTTTGCTTCATTGAAAAGAGGTATGAGATTCTCGCTTTTAACCATGTACCTGCCGGTTATCTGTCTTATTATCAACTGGCTGTCCCCGCGCACTTCAAGTACTTTGCATCCATATGCTTTTGCCAGTTTCAACCCCTCTATCAGCGCGCTCCATTCTGCAATGTTGTTCGTCCCTTTGCCAAGGCGTTTTGAGACTTCTTTTACTTTTTTCCCGTTCTCAAGTAAAACTATCCCTATCCCCATCGGGCCCGGATTACCCCTGCATGCGCCATCGAAATATAATATACAGCTCATATGGGAATGTCCTTCAGTGGATACCACCGCTCTGCTTCTTTTTCTATCGGGAGTTCTTTCTCCATGACAGATCTCAGCCTGAATTCACAGGATGAGTCCCTCATATCCCCCTTAGGTACATAGGGGTAATATTTTGCCTGTTTGAAATTGTAAATCCAGTAAACAACGGACTCGTTTTTGAATTTGAAAACAGCGCACAGCAACTGTTCACCAAAACCGTGGTCAGTAAGGGTTTCACTCACCATATAAAGCGTGGTCACAAGATCCTCGAACTCAGGGTCGTTCAAAATGACCCATAGATATCCGTAAGAATCTTTTTTTATGCTGTACTGGGTATTTGTTTCCTTGCAGCTTTGCTGGAGCAAATCCCGGATTTCAATTTCCGCGCGCGAGAACCTTGAAGCTTCAAGCGGCTTAAAGCATATCCCTGCCCCTGCCTGTATCAGGGAGAGGCTGGTGCCCAGCGTAACGTAGGCTGTGGACATGGCAAAGAGTTTATCGGGCTTTGGTTTTGGAAGTTTGCTCTTGCCCAGAAGAGTATCAAGGAATCCCATTTAGAATTCCATCCTTCTCTCCATCTCCTCAAGTGCCCTGATGCGCGCTTCGACAGACGGATGTGTGGAGAAAAGGTTCATAAGCGACTCTCCGGAGATAGCTGGTATGATGAAAAAGGCGTTCATGGCTTCCACTTCCCGCAGGTCGCGAGTTGGCACGTGTTCCATCACGCCGCTGATTTTCATAAGTGCGGAGGCAAGGTTTGAGGGCCTTCCTGTAATTATTGCAGAGCCCCTGTCGGCAGAGAACTCGCGGTACCTTGAAAGCGCACGGATGAGCAGGAAGCTTATGACCCATACGATAATCGAGACCACAAATATGATTATTGTAGCCCCTGCGCCCTTCCTGTCCCTGTCTCCACCCATCCCGAAGAAAAGCATGTTACGTACAAGCAGGGCAGCCACAGTGGATAAGAAACTTGCGATCGTAATAACAAGCATGTCGCGGTTCTTGACATGGCTGAGTTCATGGGCAAGCACTGCTTCAAGCTCTGGCTGGTTCAATCTTTCCTTCAGTGAAGTTGTGACAGCCACAACAGCGCTGCCCTTGCTCCTGCCTGTGGCAAACGCATTGGGGACACTGCTACTAACTATCGCCACTTTAGGTTTTGGGAGGTCCGCAATGGCGCACAGTCTTGATATAGTCTCGTGGAGGCGCGGTTCCTCCTGTTCTGTGACCAGATGGGCGCCAGTGCTCCAGAGCACCATTTTGTCTGAAAAGAAAAACTGGAGAAATAACATGACCAGCATGAATAATATGAGTATGTTAGTCCACGAGTCTCCGTATCTCAATATGACTGCCAGGAAGAAAAGATATAATACTGCAAGTAAGAACATCGTTAATAGCATACGTGCCTGAAGTCCAAGGTCATTGTACCATTTTTTCATTTTATGCCTCCCAAACTTCTAATGTAGTTGCTTCTATTAAAGAGTGGCGATAATTGCTCTTCTCTTTTAAAAACTTTGGACAAGAATAAAAGTCTTCCGATTTGGATGTTCTGCAAGGCAGGTCTTGCTGATGAAAATCTGATTATGTAAAATACAGAGAAGTATAAAATATAAGTACAAGTATTCATATATATTTAGAAATCAAGGAAAATTACAGGTTAATCGCCCTCTGAAGTTTAGATAATTAGATCGAGTATTAAAGAAAGTGACGTTTTAAAAATGATGTGACAATTCAAAATAAGAAATGGCACAAAGAGACTTAAGATTGGACTTATTTAAAGCATTTGCAATAATTGCAATAATGTTGTGGCATTTTCAAGCCATACCGACCTGGTCCTTTATTTGGGCTATACCGGTATTTATTTTTGTTACAGCTTCGGCTTATTACAACAGACTGGAAGAAATTAAATTAAAAAAGATAGTCTTTAATTTTATCTGGATATTTTCAATAATAATCATTTTTACATTTGTCGCAGAATTTCTGAATTTTCCTAAAATATCAAGCATGGATTTAGAAACCTCATTACAATCTATCCTAACTTATTTTGTGATCAGAAATCCTTATTTAGGGAATTTATGGTATTTTCTGGTTTATTTCCAATTACTATTGTTAATATATTTTTTAGGGAAAATAAAACATGAAACGTTAAAAAAATTAAGCAAACCAATATTTTTGATGCTGGTTTTTACAATCTCATTAACATTTTCTTACTATCTCCTTTATAGATTCAATAAAGGAATAACTTTGAATATAATCTCCTGGCTTCCTTTGATATGGGCAGGAATATATTATTATCAGCCAGTATCTAATTATTTTAAGAAACAAAAAGAAATAAGGTTAATCATTTACTTCTTAATCAGCTCATTAGTAATATTCATAATCCTGTATACAGGAAATGAACCTCTTATTTCTTTTCTTCAAGAAAGGACTCACGATTTCATCTTTCCAACGATTTTCATGCAAATTTCTTATATAATAATCTTTTTTTGCATAACGGAAACAATGATAAGATATTCTCCAGGTCTTGTAAATTCCTCATTTATGATTATTGGAATACTTTCTTTTTATATTTATATATTTCACGTCTTCATATACAGAGTCTTATTATATCCAATTTTTGGAGAAATCGGTATAATCTTAACATTGATAACTTGCTTGATTATTGGTATTCTGTTGGAAAAGATAAGATTGATGATTTTTAAAGATAATACGAGAATAGTATTATTACTATAACATCCCGGACGCTGTGGAAGCTCTCTTGCAAAGCGATAAGATAATACAGGAGATGAAATACACATAAACACAACTAACCAAAACCATTAAACCAAAATCAAATGAAAACGGAATGCATCATCTCCATGACTAAAAAAACCGGCAGTAAAACAAAGAAACCATGATGAAAAAGATTATTGGAAAATTAAACTTCGCAAAATAAATACCGAAAAACATAAAAATTACTGATACTATAATCAAGTTCAGACATTTCTATGATTTGAGGCAGGCACTCAAAAGTGATAGAGAACCAGGGTCACAAGACCGATAAGGCTTAATATCAGGTTAGGCATGCCCATTTTTCTCTCCGTGAAATACTCATATCCTGCCAGAGCGATCATCGGCAGCACGAACGCTATCAAAAGATTCCCGCCGAAGATCCCCGGGAATGTGAATAACAGTAAAATTACATTCCCAGGTTCAGCCCTGAAATCGATTTCCTGCATGACCTTTAAGAGAATAAAAGCCGCAACTGCCGCAAGTGCCGGCGCCGTAGCCCACAGGAGGACCTGCAGAGGCAGCTGGCTGAAAAACGGCGTGATGAAAAGCACTGGAATGAAGACTATTGCTGTTACGACACTTGCCATACCAGTCCTGGCGCCAACAGCCACTGCCCCGGCGCTCTCGATATACGTGCCCACGGTGGGCTGGCCGAAAAATGCTCCGGCTGCGGTTGATACTCCCTCCACGTGCATGACTCTCTCGATGACTTTTTCGTCATCATCGCGTTTCATGGGAGCCAGAAGTGCTTTAAGAGTACCTGTGACATCGACAAGTTCAATCAGCAGGAAAATCAGTATCAAGTATGCATAATTCCATGCATCTACAAAATTCAGGATGAAAATAACTTTCGAGGGGTCATCAATCCCAAAAATCAGGGATGGATAGCTTATCTTGAATATAGCAGGTGCTATTATTAAGGCCAGGGCGATACTTGCCAGTATGGAGATTCCTTTGATTGCTTCCGGCAGCTTTTTGTAAAGGATTACTATAAAAATCGCCAGAGCAAAAAACGAGAGGACAGGCAGATCTTTGTAATTGGCCGGGAGTGTAGGAAGCCCTGTTGTACTTCCTTTTATAAGGCCGGCATCTGAAAAGGCCAGATAGAGTAAGAAAGCAGCAACGGCAAATCCCCAGATAAGAGAGAGATTTTTCGGGATCGCCTTCCCGAACCGGGCCCTCAGACCGCTCACACTGATGATAAAGAACAGAACACCTGCCCAGAACACTATGCCAAGCGCTGTCGCAAACGGTATACCTGCGCCCACGAGGCTGAAAGCGAAAAATGCGTTCTCACCCATGTAAACGCTCTGGGCAAAAGGCACCCGTGCATAGATCCCGTTAGCAAGGGTAAAGATTATTGTTACAATTATGGTTGTTGTCATCAATGCCCCGAAAAACTCCTTGCCAACGCCGCCAGCAATGATCGTTGGGCTAAGAATCATTGCATACATGAGCAGTGCAGCATTGAGCAATCCACCAAGAATATCTTCTTTTGAAATATTCATGAAGAATGAAGATAGATAATTGTTTATATATATTTTACTGTCTTCGCTTTTCGATTATTGAAGACCGGTATTTCTTATGTCTAACCTGTTAGCAATGAAACTCAGAAAATATGCAACAAAATAGATATTAGCAACGAACTAATACGAACCCGTACGAACTCTGGTTGCATGAATTCGTTTCAGTTCGTACCAGTTCGTTGTTTATATGGTACTGTTTTTCATACTAGCACACAGTTGGAATCATTGGATAGACTCTTTTTAACCGTAAACTATTTAAACGGATAAACGGAAACCTACAGTCGGTCTTATCAATCTTCCTTTGATTTGGTTGTCTAAGATGAGAATACGTTGTAAACAAGTTGAATGAGGATATGATGAGACCATAAACTTTACAGGAGAAAGATAATGACGACATACACCTCAGAAAAACTTCTGGAAACGGTTAAGGAGATAAAGCCGATTAAGCGGTCGGTACCCCGAATGATTTATAGCTACAAATAGTAATTAAAGTTTAAAATGCATAAGTGATGAAAATGATCAAAACAAATGAAGATATACTGTCCTCAATAGAGGAAAACCAGGTACGATTCCTGAGACTCCAATTTGTCGATATACAGGGGATGGTAAAGAATGTAGGCATTCCTGTATCACAGGCGGAAAAAGCATTGACTTCGGGCATTTCTTTTGACGGTTCTTCGATTGAAGGTTTTGTCAGGATTGAAGAATCCGATATGGTACTGAAGCCTGATATCAATACTTACAAGATTCTGCCATGGGACGTGAGCGGCGGCAAGGCTGCAAGGATGATCTGCGATGTTTACAAGCCAAATGGCAAGCCGTTTGAGGGTGACCCGCGATATGTCTTAAAGAGGGCTATCGAGGAGGCCGCCTCGCGGGGCTTCGTAATGAATACGGGCCCTGAAATCGAATTTTTCCTGTTCGAAAAAAAAGATGGGGAAGCCACGAACAAGCCGCATGACTTCGGCGGTTATTTTGATTTCCCGCCCATTGACCGCGCCGAAGCGATACGCCAGAACATCGTCCTTGCCCTTGAGAACATGGGGTTCAATATCGAAGCCTCGCACCATGAGGTTTCGGCAGGCCAGCATGAAATAGATTTCAAGTATGCCGATGCGTTGACGACCGCTGATAACGTCATCACGTTCAAGTTCGTCACAAAAACCATAGCACTCAGGGACCATCTTCATGCTTCGTTCATGCCAAAGCCGGTTTTCGGCATAAACGGGTCGGGAATGCATACTAACATATCCCTGTTCGAGGGAAACAAGAACGCATTCTATGATGAGACAAAGGATATGGAAGTCAGCGATACCCTGCGTTATTTCGTGGGAGGGCTGAAGAAGCATGTAAAATCATTTACAGCAATTGCAAACCCGCTCGTGAACAGTTATAAGAGGATCGTGCCGGGATACGAGGCGCCTGTATATGTGGCATGGTCAGGTGCGAACCGCTCATCTTTGATCCGCATTCCGGCGGCCCGTGGTATGAGTACGAGAGTCGAGCTGCGAAGCCCCGACCCGTCATGCAACCCGTATCTTACATTTGCGGTCATTTTAATGGCGGGGCTTGATGGCGTGCAGAACCAGATAGACCCGGGAGAGCCTACGACGCTTAATTTATTCCACCTGACTGATGAAGAACGAAAGAACCTGGGAATAGAATCCCTGCCTGGCAGTCTCAAAGAGGCACTGGATAACCTTGAGACCGATCCCATTGTGCGCAATGCCCTTGGAGAGCATGTGTATAACGATTTCATGAGGCTTGGAAGAGCTGAATGGGATGCATACAGGATCAGTGTCCATGATTGGGAAATCAATCGCTACCTGAATACTATCTGAAAGGTAAAATGCCTGCAACAACTATCGACTCAATGGTGCAAAGAAAACTCATAGAGATACTAAGGATACTCTACGAGAACCACCACCCTATAGGGGCCAGGTTGATAGCCGACAGGATGAATGAACGCGGATACCCCATCGGAGAACGGGGTGTCCGCTACCATCTCCGTATTCTTGATGAGCGGGGTCTAACCCAGCGCCAGGGGTACGACGGCAGGGTCATAACAGAGCTGGGAATAAATGAATTGAACAACGCGCTGGTAGGTGACAGGCTGGGTTTTATAATCTCCAGGATTGAGAAACTTATCTATGATACCACTTTTAACCTCAGGACAGGCCAGGGGAATGTTATAATCAATATGTCGATAATAGATAAGAACGACATCGAAAGGACAATGGATGTTGTCAGGCATGTAATATATAGCGATTACCCTGTCAGCCCGTATATAAAGCTGATAGAGGAAGGAACTGTTACATCAGATATCAGGATCCCGGAAGGGAAAGTCGGGCTGGCCACAATGTGCAGTATAACGATCGACGGGATTTTAATGAAAAGCGGGATACCTGTAAACACCAAGTATGGCGGTATATTGAAAGTAGAGGACAGGAAACCAGTAAATTTTGAGGATATTATTGTTTACAATGGTACGACTGTTGATCCGATGCGGATTTTCATATCCAAGAAGATGACCAGGGTACTGGATGCTGTGGATAAAGGTTCGGGGAGACTTCTTGCCAATCTCCGTGAAATCCCGGCATCCGCACTTTCCGAAGCCCGCATTATTCTTGAATCCGTGATGCAATCCGGGATCGGAGGGATTGCCGGGATCGGGAAGCCGGGAAGTCCGGTATTTGACGCTCCGGTTGATAACGGGAAAGTCGGTATTGCAGTGTATGCCGGAGTGAACGCTATGGCGGCAGTGGAAGAGAGCGGTATTCAGGTAAATACGTCTCCGATCTCCACTATTATTGATTTCAGGGAATTGAAGAAACTGGAATAAATCTTTGGATTACCCCATATAATAGTTCACCGGCGATGATAAGTAACACGAACGCAAACAGCCGGTTGATTGCACCTGGGGACAGGCGTTTAAAGACCATTCTTGAACCCGCCTGGGCGCCTGTGAAAACGGCTGCCCCTGTAAAAAATAAAAGACTTACATCCATCTGCTGCCGCCCCACAAACAGGTGTCCGAGAAACCCGGCCAGTGCTATGAATGTTATGATGAACGAGGAAGTTGCTGCTGCTTTTTTGATTTCAAACCCTATAATCAGAAGGAGCGGTACGATAAAAGTGCCACCTCCTACCCCGGCCATCGATGAAAGAACCCCGATCAAGAAACCCATACCTGCACAAAAAACCGTCTTTTTTATTCCGCCAGCCCTGAATGTGAATCCGAGGCTGTTGAAAAAAAGTATCCTTGCGCCGGCAAAAAAGAGTATTGTAGAGAGAAGCAGGATTATGAGCTGGGTATTAACAATCCTGGCAAAATAAGGGCCTATAAGAAGCGCTCCCGGGATGGCTGAAAAAATAATCGGGTAAGCTATCTTTGTATCGACGAACTGTTGTTTCAGGTATGTCAAAGAGGCCGAGGCTGTGGTTATGGTATTCAAAAGGAGCGCCATCGGAATTGCAGTGAGGAGGGGGAGGCCCATCCAGAAAAAAAGCGGGGTATATATGATTGCCCCTCCAAGACCAAGCATTGAAAAAACAACAGCAACAAAAAATGCGATGAATATAATAAGTATTAAATCCATAGCCTCTTTTATCCGTGGCAGGATTGATAATGCTATGGAAGAAAAGTTTATGGACAGGGAACTTAATATAGTTCGTAAGGATACAAATGAATAAAAAACAGCGTTTAGTATTGGGAGTTTCCATAGTTGTTGTGCTGCTGGGATACCTTGTGCTTACAAGCGGGGTTATCGCGAACCAGTATGAGGTAAAAGATGCCGTGGCTGCAAGGGAAAACCTGACAGGAAAAATAATCGTTATCAACGGCACTCTTGTTGCAGGCACGGATAAATATGATCAGCTCAGTCATACACTGACATTCAAAATGACGGACGGTATAGAAACCATCGATGTTATATACACTGGTGAAAAAATCGATATACCTCCTGAATATACGAATATCCAGGTGATAGTAACCGGGCAGTTCAACAATAGTCTGTTCGAGGCTTATAAGAAGCCACTGACGAAATGCCCCTCAAAATATGAAGCTTCTCCGGATAAGATAGAGCAGTGAGGATAGCAGTCAAAATCAACTATTATAATAAAAGAGGTTAAGAATAAGGTGTCAGGAAATGATAAGGATACATTGTCATAGTAAAGTATATATATTATGAAAGAATGTTTTAATTATCTGGTGGTTCGATGGAGTCGCTAAAGATTCGAATAAAAAGACGCCTTGAGGTATACTTAGAACTGGATATAGACGGAATCAGGAAATTTATAATCAAAATGCTGCTTGAATTAAAAAGAGTAACTGTTGATCTATTGTACGAGGAGATCAACAAAAAATTCAAGGTTTCCTACAGTGCTGTGGCTTCAACACTGGGATACATCCATTCAAAGCTCGGTATTCTTCATGCCAGTAAGGAATCCTATAAAACACCAACTGTATATTCATTAAAAGAAGAATATGTAGATTTAATTAAAAGCGCGTTGCTTAAAAATGAACAGATTAACATAACATAGAGCTAATCTCGTTATCCAAATCAATAAAGCGTCGTATCGTTTTTTCATCAAGTTGTTTTTTCCGTAAGCTTGAAACGACTTCTTCCATATCTCCCACCCTCTCACCAATAATAAGATTATCCGCGTGCGCAACGATCTTTTCCTCTATTGTAACTGGCAGGTAATCCCTGGCCGGAAGCCCGAGGAGGATAGCATCCTCCTTTGTTATTCCGGCGCCTACATGCCGTTCTATGATATTCACGAGTTTACCACTCAATCCGTTTTCAATAGCTACTGCCGCACCCACGACAGCGTGGTCAATGCCATGTGTCTTTCCTCTGCCTATGTCGTGAAGCAGGCCGCCTATAAACACAGTCTCAATATCGATATTTGCCGAACCCCCTTTTTTTTCAGAGCATTTATTGATCCTGGCAGCTATTTTCCTTGCATATTCTGCAACTATCCTGCAATGCCTGATTACATCTTTCGAGCATCCTGACTTAATGAGAAGGTCGATAGCCTCTTTCTCATTCAAGCATACGCACCCTGGGTCATTTCCTCAAGACCGGAAATTCTCTTTTTAAGGGCTTTTATTATCATTTCATTATCCTGGTATTCCAGTTCCTCACCGCATACAGGGCATATGAAATCAAGATCGCTGGCAGTCTCAAAAAGAAAGCGGCTGCATTGTTTCTTGCATGTATAAAAAACCTTTCCTTCCTCAAATTCAAGTTTTGTCTTAAGATTTTTTAAAAGTTTCCTTGATTCGAGTTCAAGCTGCCGATCCATCGTGGAAAGATCAAGTTTCCACAGGTAAGTAAGCCAGCCGCTATCCGTATCCCTTACCCTGCGATAAGATGCCAGCCTGTTCTCATACAATATAAAAAGTGTTCTTCGCACGATATTCAATAAAACACCGGTAACCTCGGCGATCTTTTCATCCGTGACCTCACCCTCAGGCATATTCCTGACAACCTTAAACCCCTCTTCGCCAACAAGGCTCATAAGATAGCCTCTGATAACAGGATCATCCAAATCAACCAAAAATATCACCGTATCCCTCTTGTTTTTATACGACTTTAAACTTCCGTCATAGCTGCGATATAAGACGAAGATTTCCAGACTTCTTCTAATGTCGTCTTTCGCGTTTTACCTGTCCCGAGCATCGTCGTAATCGGCTCATCCGCCCTGACCCGCCGTCCCGGCTGCGGAATATCAGCCGCTTTTTCCTTATCCATGCACCGGGTGAGCCTGTCAGACATATCCCGGCTTATGACAATATTTTTTTTTGCATAAATTATGGCCCTGGCTGCAAAGCGCACGGGATTTCCTGGTTGTGGAAGTTCACCTGCAAATGACCTGACATGCGAATTAAAAATATTTATCCCTGTTGAAAGCTCGATAGTATCCAGGCTCCCCTGGAACCTGGGATTTATCTCGATGACTGACAGGCCTTTTTCATTCAATATGAAATCAATACCATTAGAACCAAGAAGCTTGAACTCCAGGGCGATCTGTTTTGCATAGTCTGCCATCTTGTCGCCGAATTTGGTTTGAAACGGTGTGATATTCCCGCAGTATGCAAATGGCAGCCTTGTAAGCCACGGGACTCCTATCAGTTGCTCGTTTAAAGCAACTATTTCAGAATCCTCTCCTGTACTTATAAGGGAGGCGCTGCATGGTATTCCTTCAATGAATTCCTGGGCTATGAACTCCCCGGGATTATTTTCCTGACTGAATAAAGCCAGTTCTTCCTCATTTTTTACCAGGGTGTTCTTTATTCCGCCTGAGCCAAACCTTGGTTTTACCATCAATGGAAATTCAAGTCCCGAAGGATTTTTCAACATGGAGGTCTGCGGATGCGGGATACCCATTGATAAGAATTTTTCTGAAATATTTAATTTATCATTTGTTTTTTCCATGATACCGGGCTTGTTGTTAAGTGAATTTTTAAATCTCAAATTCTCAAACCCGGGCCCTGTTATCACTGAATCACATGATCCAGCAAATTCGTAAATCTCCTTTTCTGTCATATTCCCAAGCATCCGGGTTTTTTCAGCGCATCTGAGAAGGTCTATATCACCGAAGTAATCAAGGGCATAAGCTTCGTATCCTGCTTTCCTGGCAGAGCAAACAATGCTTCGGCTGCTGTTGCTGATCACAAGGATCTTCATTTGCTTTTTACCTCTTTTCCTGCTCTTTTTGGGATAATCTCAATCTCACCGCCGGAAAATTCTGCTTTTAACGGTTCCCTGCCTGAGGCGGCATGAAGCCTGTCCATCACAACTGCCAGGGCTGCAACTTCCGAATGGGGCTGGTTTCCCACAGCCACGTTCCAGTCGGCAAGCCCGTATATCTCAGGCGGGACTTTCTCGGCACCGATAACTATCAGGAGATTTTCAACCGGGATTTCATTTATTACATCAGGGAGATTCATGCCGTACATTGTCAGGTGCAACACTTTTCCCCCGGCGTCTTTCCAGTTTTTTACTTCTCTCTTCCAGTTCGTAATCCTTCTGACATAGAACGAACCGCCCCACCTCTGTAATACTTCACTGATGCTTTTTTCGATGCCGTTGTCATCTGAATCAAGGAGCATGCCTTCTGCGCCAAAAGCACGCGCAGTAAGACCCACATGGGTGGTTATCCTCTGGTCTCTCTGGATACGGTGGCCAAGCCTTAAAATCACTATTCGCATAGTTATAAATACACGGTTTCCGTGTTGGCCGGGGCGATTGATTCTACGCCGATTTCTTCTTTGACCCAGTCTGCAAAACCCGAAGTATTATCCCCGTGCACAGGGATAACTGTCCGGGTTCCGTTATCGCAGAACTTTTTTACAAGGTCTTTTAACTGTGCATCGCCGCAGTGGGCTGAGAAATCAAAAAGTTCAATCCTGCAATTCAGGTGTTTTATCTCATTCCTATCTTCGATATAACCACGTTCGATAGCAGTCCTTCCATTTGTCCCTTCCACCTGGTAACCTGTGAGGTGTATCTTTGATTTCGGGTCATTCCCCATCTCACTGATATAATAAAGCACCGGACCGCCATTTAGCATCCCTGCGCTTGTCACGATTACTGCGGGTTCACGAATAATTTCCTTTCGCTGCTCAGGCTTCATTATATTTGAATTCGTGAATATCTTTTCAAGTTTTAAGATATCCCTTACATATTCAGGCGATCTTTTTATAATGTTAAAAACATCAACTCCCATGCCGTCAACGTAGGCCTGAAGACCGTGCTTTTTCAGGACAAGCATTATCTCCTGCGTCCTTCCGATGCTGAAAGCAGGTATTATCGCTTTCCCGCCGATATCAAGGGTTTCCTTTATCGACTCGATAAACCGCTTTTCAAGTACTTCTCTTGGGGTATGGTTTTTCCCAAAGTATGTACTCTCAATCAACAACGTATCGCTTTCCGGATAATCCGTGTCAGCACCATTCTGCAGTTCTGTCCTGACAGTGTTTATGTCTCCTGTATAGAACAGAGTCTGTTTGTCTTTTTCAAGATACACGGATGACGAACCCGGAATATGACCCGCATCATAAAAGCAGGCAGTGTAACCCGAAGTCTGGAATTCCTTCCTGTAAACCGCAGGCTGCGCGTATCTTTCGAATTCCTGTATCTCTTCAGTATAATATGGTATAATATGCCCTTTTTTCTCCGCTATTTTAAGTGTGTCCCTTGCAAGGAGCCCGCATAGCCTGGCAGTGAGGGAAGTAGAGTAGATTTCAGGCCTGACGTCCATTAGATTAGGTGCAAGCCCGCAGTGATCAAGATGCCCGTGTGATATTATCAATGTCTTCGGGCGCAGGCCATTTGAAGGAAATGCCGGGGGGTCTGTGGCTTTTATCCCGTAGTCAAGGAGTACCTCCTCATTAATAATAAAAGCCGACCTTCCGACTTCTCCCGCACCTCCTAAAAAACGTATATTAATATTATCGCCTCGTTTGTTACTTAGTTTAGAATCAAATTGTTTTTATGCAATATAAAATCATATCAGTGGATAGGAGTGCAGGGATAAAATAAAAAACAGGTTTATGCAAAACCGGTTAAATTCTGCATTTTTCTGATGGTGGATAAAATCCCTTTATATGATCAGGCACAGGAAGAGTGACATTTACATGTTCCTTTTGAGATTTTCTTTATCTTTTTGACCTTCAATGTCTTCACCTCAATCAAGCAGATTATTCTAATGATTTAATTTGTTTCTGGTTTAAATTTAGAAAATCATATTGTGGTTTTTATATCTTTTCTCTCCTCATCAGAAGAGCGTTGATGACCACGCTTATGGAACTTAAAGACATGGTTACAGCAGCGAACTCTGGTCTTAAAACTATCCCATATGGAACAAGTATCCCTGCGGCTACCGGGATTGCTACAACATTATAGCCTGTTGCCCAGACCAGGTTCTCATTCATCTTACGCATGGTCTTATTGCTGAGATTGATGAGTTTTGAAACATCCCTCGGGTCATTCCTGATCAAAACAACATCAGCCGATTCCACTGCGACATCTGTGCCTGCACCGATCGCTATCCCGACATCTGCCTGGACAAGTGCAGGTGCATCGTTTATGCCATCCCCCACCATTGCCACTCTCTTTTTTTGATCCTGCAGTGTCTTTATGGTGTTCGCTTTCTGATCGGGAAGTACCTCGGCAAAGAAGGTTGTCATGCCCAGTTCTTTGGCGACGTATGCTGCTGTCTGTTTATTGTCTCCTGTAAGCATAGCCACTTCCAGGCCGAGTTCTTTCAGATTTTTAACCGCTTCCCTGGATTCTTCCCGTATCAGGTCAGCCAGAGCTATCAGACCCTGAAGCCTCCTATCAGTTGCAACATAAATAACCGTCTTACCCTGGGAAGAAAGTTTTGAAATTGCACCCTGATATATATAAGGATTTATATTTATATCCCTCATAAGATTTGCATTGCCTGCGTAAACTCCATTTTTCCCGACAATAGCCCTGGCGCCTTTTCCGGGCATGGCCATAAATTTTTCAGCTTTTACCCTCTGTAAACCTTTTTCCTGCGTTTTTTTTACTATTCCTTTTGCTATCACATGCTCAGAATTAACCTCTATGGCAGCAGCGTTCTCTAAAATTTCTCTTTCACTCCAGTCTCCCAGCCTGATAATATCTGTAACTCCAAATTCTCCCCTGGTCAGGGTTCCTGTTTTATCAAACACTACAATGTCTATCTTTTTTGCTATTTCCAGCGCTTCAGCGTTCTTTATGAGTATCCCATTATTGGCTGCCATTGTTGTGGATATCGATGTGACTGCCGGAATGGCAAGGCCCAAAGCATGTGGGCAGGCAATGACCACTACAGTGATAGCCAGTGTCAGGGCAAAAAGGCTGCCTGCCCCGATCCCGAGCCAGAAAATAAATGTCCCTGCACCCACAAAAATAGCTATAAGGGTCAGGTAGCCGGCTGCCCTGTCTGCAAGTTTCTGAACCCTGGGCTTTGAAGACATTGCCTGTTCAACAAGCTTGATAATTTGAGCGATAGCGGTTTCTTCACCTGTTTTTGTCACCCGGACCCGGATAGCGCCTTCACCATTTATCGTTCCGCCGATAACTTTGCTCTCTTTCCTTTTTTCTACAGGCTTTGATTCTCCCGTAACCATGGATTCATTGACCGAACTTTCGCCCTCTACCACCACGCCGTCTACCGGAACATTTTCACCAGGTTTAACAAGAACAATATCACCAACTTTGACATCGGAGGTAGGAATCTCGACAACATTTCCGTCTCTTATTATATTAGCAGTAGGCGGTATTAGTTTTACAAGTTCTTTTAAGGCCCCGGATGCGCTTCTCTGGGCCTTCATTTCCATCCAGTGCCCGAAAAGAATGAAAGTAGCCAGGGTACTTATTTCCCAATAGAAATCAGGTGCTTTGAAAAGAAAAGTGGAGCCTAAACTGTATAAATACCCGGACAATAATGCAATGCTTACAAGAACATTCATATCAAGCGTATGCAGCTTAAGAGATGCCACCGAGCCCTTGTAGAAGACAAAACCCCCGTACAAAATCACAACTGAAGCCGCAAGAACAAGCAGGAAGTTCCAGACGGGATTTGGAGGGAGAGTATAACCTGCCCATCCCTGGATTGATGGCGACAGTATCAAGACGGGAATTGTAAAAATCGCTGCAACTATGAAGTGCCTTTTCATCTCGGCTTCCATCATCGCATGGTGGTCATGGGGAGCGGGCTTCATTTTTACAACTCCATGTTCGAAGTGGGCTTTGTCATGGATACTTTTTCTCTCCTCGCAAAGTACCCTGCACTCTCTTAGCTTTTCTATTATGTCCCCGGCGCTGACCATGCCTTTATGGACTTTAACTATCAGCAAGTTATTTACAGGATCAAAAACGGAATCAGTAACGTGCTCGATAGAATTCACCATATCTTCTACCTTACAGACACATTCCGGAGATATGTAATCGCGAACTTCCAGTCTTATCGTTTCGTACTGATCTTCCATTGCAAACCCCCTTTACAGAATCAGCAAAAATACAATGCTGCACAGTAATGAAATCCCTCTATAGTATATAATTATTCCTGTCAGTTCATGCCATGCCCAAAATAGTATTTAATTCTTTAATCCACTTTCAGTTTAAGTTCGCAAAATCTTATTTGGGATTTTCTAACTATTTTAACCAAAAATTGTTTATGAAAAGATGCCCATAAAGATAATGTGGGAGGTGAGAAATTGGTAAATCGTAAACAGGAGGAGTGTATAGAGGCTTGTAACGACTGCTTTGCGGCATGTGAATACTGCGCTACGGCATGTCTTCGCGGAAGTGATGTGAAGATGATGGTAAAGTGCATCCAGCTTTGCCGCGATTGCGCCGATATTTGTGCGCTATGTTCAAGATTCATGTCAAGAAATAGCCAGTTTGCAAACCAGCTTTGTGCCCTTTGCGCTGATATCTGTGATGCATGTGCAGAAGAATGCGAAAAACATGAAGCTGAACACTGCAGGGCATGTGCAGAAAGTTGCAGGAAGTGCGCTGAAGCTTGCCGGGAAATGGCAGCTTAAGTGAAGAGCGGGTATGAACCGTTGGTATGCACTTTCAACAATACTCTACTAATTATACACTCAGGATAAATACATAATAAATATTTATCCACTTTTTTTAAAAATTATCTAATAATCCATGTTCTCGATTATAATGATAGTAGAAGGCTATTGCCACAATTATGGTTATGAAAGTTATAATATTGGCCGTCATTATTATGAGATTTTTAAGATAGACTCCGTATAATGCCCACAAGATATTACCTGCACCGAACTGTAACAACGTCACAAGACTTACATCCTTTGCAGATTTTGCCCTGTGCATTTTTACTATCTGCGGCACGAATCCGAATGTTGTAAGAAAAGAAGCCGCGATCCCTATGATATGCCATTCCATATTCTACACTTATGTTGTATTCTATATTTATTGGTTCACTTCAAACAGAACTTATTTAACCCCTAAAGAACCTGGTAAATATGGGTAGTGCGGATGAGGAAATTAACAGAGCAGGAGGAAAAATTAACTAAAAATATATAAAACTAAATCTCCGACTATGTAGGGGAATGATTAAATATTTCATAAATTCTGTATTCCATTATAAAAACTTTTACCCCGATAAGGTTTACGTGCCAATGGGTTTATCATATGGCATATGCACATTAAAACCGTTTCCGATATAACGGATAGGATTTATTGGATTATGGGTTTTATGGCACTTAATACGGGGTAATTAACCATACAGTTAACAAAGGCTTAAAAATGGATAATCTCACTGTTTCTCGCAAGAATACTGGCGTTCTGAATAATAATGTTGATCCGAATATTCAAGCTTTGGAAGTTCCACAAATAAAACAAACCCGCCATCCCGTGTGTCTTCCACCCCGATACCTCCTTTGTGAAGTCTTACTATTCTCCTTGCAATTGCCAGACCCAGTCCCGAACCTTTTACACCCATCTTTCCCATCCCATAAAGCATGTCAAAAATCACGGTTTTATCAGTATCCTTTAAACCATCCCTGTCGATAATCCTGATTTTCCAGAATACATCCCCCTCCTCACTGTTCACGATAATCTTTTTATTGCCGTATTTTATTACGCTCGATATAAGGCTGGCAAAGACCTCTCCTATAATCTTGTTTGCCCTGATGGGCATGCTTGTGGTCACATTGTTCTCAATATCCACCCCTGCCTTTGAAGCCGAAGGACTGAGATTTTCTATAACCTCTTCTATTTTCCCTTTTAAATCCATATCAACGAATTCAAGACTTTCAAGACTCTCTATCCACGAGAATTTAGCTGCGCTATCTATTAACTCCGTGGCCCTGGAAAGGCTTCTCTCAACAGTTTCAATGTACGACCTTTTCTTGGGTTGTGTCTCGTCTTCTTTCAGAAGTTCAATAAAACCGCCTGCTGTTACCAGGTGGTTCATAAGATCGCGGTGCATTATGTCTATGAAAAGTTCCTTCATATAGTTGGATTCTTCAAGCTCTCCAGCATATTTTTTAATCGCTTTCTCTGCACGTTTGCGCTCCGTGATATCAATCATTGAGACATGCCTTTTAGAATAATCTTCCTCATGACCAGGGGCTACCGACCATTTCAGATAAACATAAACCTCATCGCCAGCCATGGTTTTGACAACGTCCTCACCTTCAAATTCAGTCCTCCCTTGCGCAATGGCTATGAGTTCTTCTTTGAATAGCCCGTATGAATGTTCCGTAAATATCTGCCCCAGCCCGTCCATGAGTTCTTTTTTGCCAAGCGCCCTGAATAGAGAAACCGTAGCCTTGTTTACATTCACAACTTTCACCAGTTCAGTGCAGTGGATAATTTCTTCAGGGTGTGTTTCAAAGAATTCTCTGAAATCTTCAACACCTTTACTCCTCAGGCCGTCGATATAATTTTTAATGTCCGAACTGTCTTCTTCCCACAGGGAGATCGGAGAATCCTCAAAAAGATTGCGGTATCGTTCCTCGCTTTCTCTCACAGCTTCTTCAAAACCCCGCCGCTCTGTCATATCCCTGATTATGCCTACCATGGCTATAGGCTCGCCTTTGCTGTTTTTGACCAGGGAAGTGTTCAACCATACTGGAAATTCCCGCCCGCTCCTGTGTTTTACCATGAGTTCCCCGGCCCAGCATCCGTGCTTTTTTATGCAGGGTATGATTATATCAGCCGCAAAGTCAGGATCTATGTTCATCTCGTTAACATGTTTCCTCCTGAACTCCCCTCCAGAAAAGCCGTACATCCTCTCTACCGCCCTGTTGGAATATATAATATAGCCGTCCAGATCTACTATCTGGATGCCATCAGGCGCTTCTTCCACAGCACCGGAGAGCAACCTCAGCATATTCTCAGCCTGTTTGCGGTCTGTGATATCGCGCGCCGTAGTAAGAAGTAGTTTACGTCCGCTAAGCTCCACAAGATCCACGTTCATCAGTGCAGTATAAATTGTGCCGTCCTTACGTTTGAGCCTGACTTCCCGGTCACGCACAATGCCGTTCTCCCTCAAAGCTTTAAGTAATGCTATGCGCTCCTCAGGTTCGGCGTAAGTAGCCCCAACGCCTGCTGATCTTAGCTCTTCAAGGGTGAAACCCATCATCTTCTGTATGCTCGGGTTGGCATCAAGCACGTTGCCTTCAAGGTCTGCTATTCCTATTCCCACCGGGGCAGCCTCAAATAATAAACGATATTTTTCATTGATAGTTTTTACGTCATCGTCAGGTTTTTCTCTTTTTCTCATGTTGCACTTTATATCTTACCTTTTGGTAGATATATTATCTTTCATTGGTCATCGGTTGAGAAGAATCTCTGATAATGTATCGAAGTATTTATGTTTTATGCATGAATATATTAATTAAAATGAGCAAAGTTAAGGGTTAACGAAAAAAACGGGAGCCTGTAAGCTCGGCGGGGAGGATTTTTTTATGTGCAATTTTTTTTAGTTTGCAGTACCATTCATATGTAAGAAAAACAAGGCAGGCGGGGGCCAGCAGGCTAAAAATCTGCGATCCAGGCAGGGTTGTTCTGCCAGAAGAACCATTAATTAGAAAAAATATACTAAAAGAGAATAAGTAAACACAATTTTTTCCAATAAAAGATGTGTTTATCAATGATTTCAATTCTTTTTTATCAATATCTTTCCACAAGAACAGGATCTGGATCGATAAAAAAATTAAAAATAAATATATATTGAGTGCAAAAGGCTCTATATATTTACTAATATATTCATCCGCCATGTTCTTACCTATCCACCTAAAATCTTCTATATCTAATTATGATTATCATAATAATAAAGACTTCGTAGGTTCTTAAGTGATCCTTTTAATAGAATTAACTCTGAGTTTTTGCCTTTTCCGTTAATTATAAGTTCATTTAGTAAACTCTTTGAACACAATTAACCATCGTGTGCAAACGTGAGAGCAAGGTATGGATACTAAGAAATACAAAAATATTACACGGGGCGTTTCAGATACTTACGTCAACGTACACCCCATCCAGCGCGGCGGCGTTCTGACCGCAGAGGCACGAAAAGCACTCCTTGAATTCGGCGACGGCTATTCGGTGTGCGATTACTGCTTCGAGGCAAGAGTTGACCTCGTAGACAATCCACCTGTCCACGACCTGGTGCAGGACGTGGCAGAGTTCCTTAATATGGATGACGTCAGGTTCACGGCAGGGTGCCGCCATGCAAAATGGGCTGCCATGCACATGGTATGCGAACCCGGCGACACTGTAGTGGTCGATGCCCTTGCCCACTACACATCGTATCTTGCCGCAGAGGCGAACAGATTGAATATAGTTGAAGTCCCGCATAACGGTTATCCAACTTTTGAGGTAGATATTGAAGGATACGCCAGTAAATTTGAGGAAGTGGAGCAGAAAACAGGCAAGCTTCCTTCGATGGCTGTACTTACGCATGTGGATTACAGGTACGGGAATCTTGCAGATGCCGAAAAAGTAGGAAGGATCTGCAAGGAATACGGCGTCCCCTTCCTGCTGAACACAGCCTATTCATCAGGCATAATGCCTGTGGATGGAAAAAAACTCCATGTGGATTTCCTGTGCGGCTCAGGACACAAGAGCTGGGCAGCATCAGCGCCGATAGGAATACTTGCCACAACGTATGAATGGACAAGCAAGGTCTTTAATAAATCCACACTGCGGGGCGACTGGAGCGGCCGTGGCTTTACGAAGAAAGAGATAGCATTGTTTGGCTGCTCTCCGGTATTCGGCGCGCCTGTAGCCACCCTTATGGCGTCGTTCCCTGCTGTCGTGGAACGTGTAAAACACTGGGATGAAGAGGTCGAAAAAGCCCGGTATTTCGTGCGGGAACTTGAGAAAATCGAAGGTTTCCACCAGATGGGTGTCAAGCCAAAACAGCATACTCTAATGAACATCGAAAGCCTGCCGCTGCATGAGATAGCTGAAAAAGATAAACGCAGGGGCTACTTCCTCTATCATGAGCTCAAGAAGCGAAAGATAGTGGGGCTTCATCCCGGCATGAGCAAGAATTTCAAGATCAACACCTACGGCCTGAAATGGGAACAGGTGAAATATGTGGCTTCCGCTTTCAAGGATATTGCAAGAGAGAACGGAATAAAAGTCGAGGATTAAAAATGAAATACGCAGAATTCTCAACAAAATTCAGGAAATTTTTTGAACTTCCATCATCACCGGTCGCGGTCAGAATAATAACGGATAGCTCACAGGAGCAAAAAACCGGCGTGCAACCCATGAGGTTTTGTGAAATGGTGAGGCGAAGCGCCTTTTATGGGGAGAGTTTCATTTTCGGGGTCGAGGAACTTACATGCACAAGCGGCGAGCTTGCTCTTGGTTTCACCGAACCTTCGTACGGGGAGGTATATCCGAGGATAAAACCCGCAAACACAAAGCTTGTTAGCGTCTCACCTCTTGAAAAAACAGAGAAAAAACCTGATGTTGTGATAATAGTGGGAAACCCGCGAAAGATTATGCGGGTCTCGACCATACTTTCCCAGTTGCATGAAAAACAACCTGTGGAGGCAAAATTCAAAGGTGAGTTCGCAGTATGCGGTGAGTGTACGGCGATACCTTTTATGGAAAAAAAAGTGAATCTCTCGCTTTTGTGCAACGGGGCAAGGATGTTCTCAGGCTTCAGGGACGATGAGATAGTGATGGGCTTCCCGCTTGATGACTTCATCCGCATTGCCGAAAGCACTGAAGAAAAAGAGATAACAAGCGCACTTTGCGGTTGTATAATGGACGATATTCCAGCAAATGCCGTCTCTGCGATTGAAAAAATAGGGTTTGGCAAAGGTACTGACCAGTTCTTCGGGAGATTCGGGGATGAAATCGTGAGGCTGTACACGCCCAAGGACAGGGAAGGAAAGATCACTTCGCTAACACTGCATATACCCGTCAAATTCAAGGACAGTGCCACTGCCACCGGAGCAGACCAGGTAGCAGGAAAACTACTGGAGAAACCTATGCTTCACAGGGTACGGGATAACTGGGTGGATATCGCACTTCCCCTGGAGCTTGGCGAGTCCCTGAACAGGGCAAGCATGCGGGGTGAGAAGTTTGAAACACTGGTGAGAGAGGGGATCGATACGATAATTAAGGAAGTGGAGAAGGTCAAAAGGAAGGCCGGAAGCTAGAAAAACCCTTGCAAACAGTTTTATCCATGTGATACAATTAAGTACCCATAATATATTCGCTATATATTTGGAAGAACCATCTGAGGGGACATAAACATGGATGAGATACAGCTAACGGTTGCGAAAGCATACCCGAACGATTCAGGAAGAGGGATAGCGCGTCTTGACCCGCACACATTGATGGTGTTGCAGCTTACGCCTGGAGATATCGTAGAGATAGAAGGCAAGAGGCGTACATCTGCAAAAGTATGGCGCGCCGACCGGATAGACTGGGACCAGGAGATAATACGTATCGATGGTTTCATAAGGCAGAATGCAAGCGCAGGTATCGGTGATTCTGTAAAGATAAAAAAAGCCGAGGTTAAGATCGCAGATAAAGTGGTTCTTGCGCCGCCTGAAGGCACATCCATCCAGTTCGGGGGTGAAGCCGAGGATATGGTAAAGCGGCAGATAATGAAACGCCCGATCACCAAAGGTGATATTATTCCTGTAATGAGTACAATGGCCCATCCTTTCCTCGGGCGCGTGGTAACTGGCCAGACCATTCCCCTGATCGCCATCGAGGCAGAGCCTGAAGGGGTAATCCTGATCACAGAAGAGACAGACATCAAGCTTCGGGAAAAGCCCGTGGTGGTTGATGTCACAGGGACAGGGATAACCTATGAGGACATCGGCGGTTTAAGCGAAGAGATCCAGCGCCTGCGTGAGATGATTGAACTGCCATTGAAACACCCCGAAGTATTTGAAAGGCTGGGAATCGAATCACCAAAAGGAGTATTGATGTACGGTCCTCCCGGGACAGGGAAAACCCTGATAGCCAGGGCAGTGGCGAATGAATCAGGCGCAAACTTCTGTTCCATAGCCGGCCCTGAGATCATGAGCAAGTACTACGGTGAGAGCGAACAGAGGCTGCGTGAGATTTTCGAGCAGGCAAAAAAAGATGCCCCATCCATTATTTTCATAGACGAACTGGATTCCATTGCTCCCAAAAGGGAAGAGGTGACCGGGGAGGTCGAAAGGAGGGTCGTGGCGCAGCTCTTAACAATGATGGACGGCATGGAAGAGAGGGGGCAGGTAGTGGTTATAGGGGCAACGAACCGCATCGATGCCATAGACCCCGCGCTTCGCCGCCCGGGCAGATTTGACCGCGAGATAGAAATTGGGGTGCCTGACCAGGCTGACAGGCTTGAGATCCTCCAGATACATTCGCGGGGCATGCCGATTTATCACTGGGAAAACGATATCGCGGAAAAAAAACTTGCAGAAAGGATTACGTCCTTTGAGGTTAATTCTAAAGGGCGCATATCTGAAAACACTTTGAAGATCGAAATCCTGGAATCTGAAAAGAGTAAAATTGAAAATGAAATAAAAGAGATAAAAGATGAACAGGAGAAACAGGGTCAACTGAAACAATTGAAATCCAGGATTGAGGACCTGGAAAAAAATATCGTAACTCATAAGAATAACAATAAAAAGTTAGAGAAAGAAATCCATTCGATTAATAAAATTAATGAAACATTAAAGGAAAAAAGAAACATTCTCGAAGCCATATTGGCCGACATAAACGAGATCAGGCAAACAAGCGAGAGGGAACTTGAAGATGTTTCCATTACATTTTCGGAAAAACATATCAAACAAAAAGATAAAAAAATCAGGGAGATAGAAGAAACCCTTTTTGAGTCAGGCGTGATCTCAGATAGTTATTTCAAGAAGGTTATTGAAGATTCCGCCCCGCATATGCTTGAACACTTCGCTTCTGTAACACATGGGTTCGTGGGAGCCGATATATCGGCTCTTGTACGCGAGGCTGCTATGAAAGCACTTCGGAGATATCTTCCCCAGATAAAACTTGATGAAGCGGTTCCGCGCGAATTACTTAATAGCATGCAGGTGAAAGCAAGTGATTTTGAAGAAGCTTTGAAGGATGTCGAGCCTTCGGCGATGAGAGAAGTGATGGTCGAGATCCCGAAGGTTGCATGGGAAGACGTGGGTGGCCTTGATGAAGCAAAACAGGAGATTATAGAGGCTGTGGAATGGCCTCTTAAAAGACCTGAGAAATTCAGGAAAATGGGAATCAGGCCCCCGAAAGGAATTCTACTTTACGGCCCGCCGGGCACTGGCAAAACACTTCTTGCCAAGGCTGCTGCTAATGAAAGTTCGGCCAATTTCATAAGTATAAGGGGCCCGCAGCTTTTATCCAAATGGATAGGGGAATCAGAAAAGGCCGTGCGCGAGGTTTTCAAGAAAGCCAGGCAGGTTGCGCCATCAATACTGTTCCTTGATGAGCTTGATGCGATTGCACCTATCAGGGGCATGGATTTTGGCTCGAAAGCATCTGAGCGTGTTGTTAACCAGCTGTTGACCGAGCTTGATGGAATTGAAGTCCTGAAGAATGTCGTGGTGATAGCTGCGACGAACAGGCCCGAGATTGTCGATCCTGCACTTATCCGTTCTGGAAGGTTCGACAGGCTGGTTTTTGTGGGCCCGCCTGCAAGGGCCGAGAGGGTGGAGATATTCAGGATACACCTGAAAAATATCCCGCGCTCAGATGATGTGAACCTGGAAGAACTCGCTGATCTTACCGATAATTATGTGGGATCGGATATTGAATCTCTATGCAGGGAAGCTGTGATGCTGGCACTGCGGAAAGATTTCGATGCTGAGAATGTTGAAATGAGGCATTTCCGCGACTCTCTGAAGAAAGTCAGGCCTGCACTCGTGGAAGGCATGATTGAATATTATGAGAAGCTGCAGGAGCAATTCAAAGGCGGGACAAAACAGGAACAGAAGTCTTATATAGGTTATAGGTAAAAAAAGCATGTTTGATGAACCTTTACAGATAAATAATATTCCGGGGTTCATAAAAAGGGATTACTATGGCAAAGATACTTGCAAAAAATTTGTCCAATAAAAAGGCAATGCTCACTGATGGGTCTGAATTAGGGCTTGCCACTGATGTAGTTATGGAAACACAGAGCGGAGAGTTGTTATACCTGGTCGTGAAACCCAATCCTATGGTGGATATCTCCAAATTCAAGACACAGGATAATTATGTACTTATTCCTTTTGAAGCCGTCAGGGCAGCCAAGGATTACGCTATAATTGATAAAAAGATGGTGACAGGTGGCGACATCGAGTAATATTTTTTATCGGGATTGGAAGGCACTGTTTTGAGTGGTGAGGCCAGGGTTACAATAATTTGTTCTAAAAAAGACAGGGCAAGCCAGAATATTAAAAACAGCCTTCTGTCCCTGCGGAAATGGGAGAATGCAGAATCTGTTATCTATACTGTTTTTGAATTCAAGAATTTCAGGATCGTAGAGATAGATGAACCGCTCATAGAACAGGACGGTCTTGATAAAAAGCTGGCAGCGTGCGGTCTCCCTGCAAATATCTTGGTTTTTGCATCAAAGCACAGGAGTAAAGACGGAAGAGCTATCCTTACAGTGCATCCGACCGGGAATGCAGGGGAGGCAAAGTACGGGGGGCTGGCAGGAAGATTTGCGACTGCTGCGCCCCAGGCTATGCGTTCATTGCTTCGCTCGCTTAAAATATTAACAGAAAATGAGGATTATGAGATTACTCTCGAATGTACCCATCACGGGCCAAGCGAATTGGATGTACCTTCGGTGTTCGTTGAGATAGGAAGCGGCGAAGAGCAATGGCTTGATGAGGTGGCTGGGAGGATTGTTGCAAACGCGATATTGATGATGAACGAAAATGAGGCACCCGTCGCTGTAGGTTTTGGCGGCACACACTATGCCCCCAGGCAGACAGCCCTTATTCTTGAAACAGATATTACTTTCGGGCACATATTTCCGTCCCATTCACTTGATGGACTTGATGTACATCTTATCAAGGAAGCTTTCCTGAAATCAGGTGCGGATTTTGCTTACTTTGACCGGAAGTCAATGAATGCAAAGCAGCGTGAGAAACTGGAAGCGATAATAGAAAGCATCGGCTTTGAAGTGCTCAAGGAGAGCGATATAAGGGATATGGACGGGGTTCCATGGCAGTTTTGTAACCAGTTGCGGCAGAAGGTAAAGGAAGTCTGTCCGAAAGGCAGGCCAAAGATAACTGATAAGATAAAATGCGAAATATTAGCATGCCCGGGGTGCATCTGTCCTAAAGTTAAGATAGCCCGTATAAATCCGGCCCTGTTATCAGAAGCTGAAAAACTTGACAAAAAAAAGCTTACTAAATTCCTTTCAGACCATAACATCGCTTATATTGAATACGATGATGGGAGGTTCGCACACGTCATAATAGCGCTGGATAGCGATTGTGCCAGGCTTGTCTCCCAGGAATTGACTGAAGAATGTCTTGAAATCATTAAAAAATATTATGATGTTTCTGTAAATAAAGGAACATTGCAAATAACGGAAAAAAAGTTCAGCCCGAAACTTGCAAATTCCCTTGGAATACCGGAAGGCCCTTTATACGGCAAACTTGCAAAGGGTGAATCTGTAGTTATAGGCGGAAAAACTATAAATCCGGAAATGGTATATGAAACAAATAAAAGAATGATTAAATTGAGCTACGATTGAGGGATAAAACCATGGAATCAATAATAACTGAGGCGCTTTCAAGAGCAGGTGAATCTAAAATCCCGATAGTTGGGGAAACGGATGAAGAACTCCTGGCAGTTTTACAGGAGTTAAGAACAAATATCGTTGTAATAGGATGCGGGGGTTCTGGTTCGAACACTATCCAGAGAATGTCAGAGGAAGGAATAAGCGGGGCAGAGCTGTTCGCCATCAATACCGATGCCCAGCACCTCCTGAATATCAAGGTCAGGAAGAAAATCCTGATCGGCAGGAGCAGGACACGGGGGCTTGGCGCGGGAAGCATGCCGCAGATAGGACAGGATGCGGCCCAGGAATCAAAAGCCCAGATAGAGAAGGCGGTCGGAAATGCAGATATGGTTTTTGTGACATGCGGCCTCGGCGGCGGGACGGGTACAGGCTCGGCGCCTGTTGTTTCAGAGGTTGCGCGGGACGCAGGTGCCCTTACCATAGCGGTCGTGACGCTCCCGTTCACTGTTGAAGGCGCAGTACGCATGGACAATGCTGAGGCAGGACTTGAGAGATTGCGGGATGTTGTGGATACTGTGATAGTAGTTCCGAATGATAAACTACTTGAAGTGGTTCCCCACCTGCCGCTGCAGGCGGCATTCAAGGTGGCAGATGAAGTCCTGATGAGGGCGGTAAAAGGGATCACAGAACTGATTACCAAACCCGGGCTTGTCAATCTTGATTTCGCAGACGTGAGAGTTATAATGCAAAAGTCAGGTGTGGCAATGATAGGACTTGGCGAGGCTGAAGGTGAGAACAAAGCAATCGAATCCGTGCAGAAGGCGCTTCGAAGTCCACTGCTGGATGTTGATGTTTCAGGTGCGACGGGTGCTCTCGTTAATGTCGTGGGAGGTCCGGATATGACAATTGCCGAAGCTGAAAGCGTTGTAAATGAACTTTATGCCCGTATCGACCCCAAAGCAAGGTTGATCTGGGGCGCGACCGTGGACCCTGAGCTTGAGCATATTATAAGGACCATGATAGTCGTTACAGGGGTCAAATCCCCCCAGATACTCGGAAGGAACACGGCAGGAAACATCGGGACAGCAAGATACGGGATTGATGTTGTCAGATAGGGTTATTTATCTGTAGTCTGATGCATGCATACATAAACGAGATTTTTAATTCCGTACAGGGCGAAGGTCCTTATGTAGGCGTGCGCCAGGTATTTGTGCGTTTTGCACAATGCCAGTTGCATTGCGCATACTGTGATACTCCTCTTTCCCGTAATATCCCCCGGCTCTGCAGGGTTAAGAGAAACCTGAAAGATTCCTATTCTATTAAAAATCCGATAGGAAGGGGTGAGCTTGAAAAACAGGTACATAAGTTATGGACTCCTTCGACAAGACACATAAGCCTGACAGGGGGAGAACCCCTCATCCACGCGGATTTTATCAGGGAGCTTGAACTGGAATATCCGTTATATCTTGAAACCAATTCCGGATTCCCGGATAAAGCAAGAGAATTGCGGGACATGATCGCGATAGCTTCATGCGATATCAAATTACCTGAGCACGATTCGACTGACCATTACGAAGAATTGCTTGCAAATGAGCTTGAGACCATTTCCATATTCAACAGGACAGCAGAGACCTTTGTGAAAATTGTGATTCTTCCTAAAACCACAAAGGAATCCATATCTCCTGCTGTTTCAGGTATCGCCTCAATAGACAGGAGTATTCCTCTCATCCTCCAGCCAGCGACACAAGAAAAAATAGTACCAAGAGGATTGCTGTTGGAGTTGATGGATTTTGCAGGAGAAAAATTAAAGGATGTGCGTGCGATACCACAAACGCACAAGATGCTGGGACTTCCCTAATTGCCTGTTGTAGTGGCCAGTGCCATCAACGAATTGTTATCAAAGGATTTTCCAACTAAAAACATGTATTTATCGTTTGCCCACACCACACTATAACGTGATCTTTGCTCTCCTTTTATTATTGAATAATCCGTGATCTTTGTAGCCTTATAACCGTTAAGCTGGACATCCTCAAAGGGACTGAAATCACCTTTGTATTGTTTTCTTATGTCTTCTTTATACTGGGAAAGAAGAGAGGAAGGATTGTCATTTTTAACCGCCTGGATATAAATCTCATCTCCATTATATCTATAGATGCCCTCTGTGGCGTTCATGGAATTTCCGCCGATGACCATCTGTATATCATGTACACCCAGATATGTAAACCCGGCTGGCAGGTTGGTTTTCGGGATTACATCAGATCCGGGATTATCGACCTTAGTTCCATTATTATCATCCAGGCATCCGGAAATAAAAACTACAGTAGCAAGCAATATGAGTAAAGATAAAGATTTGGTTGACATTTATTGCCTCCTCTTGTCTAAATATGCTTCAGAGTTAAAAAAGTATCGGTAACTGCGAATTCATTGGAAGTCAAAGCAAGAGTTATATATTTTCAAGGTCAAGTTAACATGCAATGAAGAATAAAACCTTTATACTGATCGCAGTTTCTCTACTTGTGATAACAGCAGGATGCCTGTCATCCCAAAAAGCGGAAGTGGTCAAGAATTTTGACCGGAGTGATTTATCCCTTAATGAAGAATCCCCTAATAGAGAAGGGGGAGCTAATGATTACAAAACCGCAGGTTCTGACAGAAAAATTATTTCAATGGCAAATATCCAGATTGAAGTACAAAGTGTCCAGGCAGCTTTTAACCAGATAACGAATATCACCATAGCAAGCGGCGGTTTTATCTCAAGCTCTTCAATTTATGATGCCGGGGGCCGCAATAATGGCCGGGTGATAATAAGGGTACCGCAAAAGAATTTCTATCCGGCGGTTGAACAGATAGAATCCGCGGGTACGGTAAAGTCCAGGCAGATTTCCGGGCAGGATGTTACAGAGGAGTTCATCGATCTGGAGGCGCGCCTTGGCAACCTGAAAAAACAGGAAACAAGGTTGCAGGAAATCCTGAAAATGGCTGCGACAGTAAAAGATGTTCTTGAGATCGAGCATGAACTTGAGCGCGTGCGCGGCGAGATAGAGCGCCTGACCGGCAGGCTGAATTACCTTAACCAGAGCGTGGAGATGTCAACGATTTCAGTGAACGCAATGGAACCTGCGCCTTTAACAGGCGAGGAATGGGGTATAACAGATGCGCTGGGGGAGTCATTAAGGGGATTTGTCGCGAGTATTAAAGGAATCATTATTTTCATAGGCTATGCAATTCCGATAGCAGTGTTTTTAATCGTTGCAATTTTTGTAGCTCGTGGTCTCATTTTCCGACTCCGTGAATGGATAGATATCAGGAAATGATAATATCAGGAAAAAACAGGTAAGTATTTATATAGACTGAGATAAAATTAAACTGATGGATAGGGAACTAAATATACTACTGGTAAGTACATCTGTTATTATCTCTTTTATTGGGTTATTTTTTGTTATTAAAATATGTGCAGTATGGACAAGTGTGGATAAAGGAGTATTAAAAGCCAGGGTCTTTCTAAGCAGCAATTTCTTAATGAAAAACTGGATATATGTCTTTCTCGCCGGCGCTTTTATTGCAATGCGAAGAATGATTCAACTTTTGGATTTATTGGAATTCCCGGTAAAAAGCAGAGGTATGGATTATCTATTTGACTTAATGGGACTTATAGTAATATCCCTGTTAGTAATGCTTGCTTTCCAGTGGTACAGACTTGTATATTCCACATTTCCGGATGGCGGGAGATCAATGAAAGCCGCCGCTCCTGCAATTAAGCCATAATTACCTTGTGATCACAATCACAGCATTTCCAGCCTCAAGGACATCTACAGCTTTTCCTTTTAGAAGCATTTCTTTCTCTAAAATAAAGCAGGAAGGGTCAAGAGTAATATTCTCTCCTTCAATCTGAACTGTGACGCTTCCAGACGCGGCAAGACCGGGGTTGGTATTGGTAAGCGCTTCGGCAATGGATTTTGCCTTATTCCTGTATGTCTTTCCAAGAACCTTCATGTTGGGCTTGATGCCGATGGGCGCAAATTCAAAATCAGGTGTTCCGATCTTAAGCCTGATTTCCGTATTGGCAGCCCCCGCTATGTCGGATGCATCGGTTATTGTGGAATAAATCTCAATCTCCCCGAGCGGCGCATTCAATGCCATGCCGTGTTCGGATTTATAGCGCCTGATGGCTGCTGTTATTTCTTTAATCAATTCACCCGCAGCTTCTGCGTTCTGGTCGATAAGAGACTCGTCCGCCTGCGGCCATGCCTGCTGATGGACGCTTCCCTCTCTTAAATGTGAATATACCTCTTCAGAGAAGTAAGGAAGGAAAGGCGCAAGAAGCCTGGAAAGGGTTTCGATGGTAATAAATAGTGTGTAACGGGCAGCATTCTTTCCCTCACCATCGCCGTACAGCCTCGATTTTGCAAGCTCGATATAGTTGTCTGCAAGTATGTCCCAGGCAAATCCCCTGACAGCCTTGAAGGTTTCATCGAACTGGTATGCATCCATCTTTCCTGTGGATTCTTTTACAAGCCTGTTCAATTTGCTGAGGAGCCAGAGGTCAACCGGTGTAAAGGTAGCAGGCTCGTCAGAGATGTGGGGCAGGGAGAAGCGTACAATGCTCCAGAGTTTTTGCAGGAAGCGCGAACCTGCCACCACGTCCTTCCATGAAAATATGATGTCCGACCCGGTAGTGCCGCCGATTGCCGCCCACTGCCTGAAAGCATCAGCGCCATACTGCTTGATGACCTCTTCAGGCACAACAAAGTTATTTCGGGATTTGCTCATCTTGTGGCCGTCCTCGCCAAGCACCATGCCATTGAGCAGGATGGTATCCCACGGCTTGGTCCCAAGAAGTGCCTTTGATCGAAGTATAGTGTAAAAAGACCATGTGCGGATAATATCATAACCCTGCGGGCGAAGCTGCGTCGGTAAAAGGAGCGGCCGATCGCTTAGCCAACCTGCGACATGAAGCGCGGAAATAGATGAGTCCATCCAGGTATCAAGTACGTCCTCTTCCCCCCGGAATTCCGTGGAACCGCATTCGCATGCCGCAGGAGGGGCCTTTTGTGTGGGGTCAAGGGGAAGCCATTCTTCTTTTGCCACCTTGGTTTTCCCGCACTCCCTGCAATACCAGGCTGGAATTGGCGTGGCAAATATCCTCTGTCTTGAAATGCACCAGTCCCATTCCATCGTCCCTGCCCAGTTCTCAAGCCTGACTTTCATGTAATCCGGTACCCATGTCACCTGATTGGCGGTATTGAGGATGTCTTCCTGTATTATCCTGACGAACCACTGCCTTTCTGACAATATCTCTATGGGCGTTTTGCATCGCCAGCAAAGACCCACATTCTGGGGGAGCTTTTCCTGCTTGTAAAGAACGCCTGCTTTCTTCATGTCCTCGATTATGGCTTTCTTGCATTCCACCGTGTTCATGCCTTCATATTTGCCTGCAAGTTCAGTCATTTTCCCGGTCTTATCGATGGCTTTGCGCAGAGGCAGTTTATGTTCAACCCACCACCTGACGTCCTGCTTGTCGCCGAAGGTGCATATCATGACAACACCAGTACCGAAAGAGGGGTCAACGCTTTTATCAGCAATGACCCTGACCCTGTGGCCGAATACCGGCACTTCGACCTCGGTGTCTACATACCCGCTGTATCTTTTATCATCAGGGTTAACTGCGACAGCAACGCAGGCAGCAAGCAGTTCGGGTCTTGTGGTTGCAATCTTGAGTTTGTCAAAATTAAGGTAATTAAGGATTGTGTCCCTTGAGTCGTATTCGACTTCGGCAAAAGCGATCGCGGTCTCGCACCTCGGACACCAGTTCACGGGATGGTTCTGCTGGTATATCATATCATTCTCATACATCTGCACGAACGACTTCTGGGTCTTTCCGAAATAAGCGGGTTCCATCGTTATGTACTCGTTGCTCCAGTCTATGGAAAACCCGAGGCGCCGCAGGCTTTTTCTCATCCGGCCTATGTTCTTTTCCGTAAGCTCAACGCACAGGCGGCGGAACTCCTCGCGCGAGACCTGGCTCTTTGTGATGCCGTGCGCCTCTTCAACCTTAACCTCTGTCGGGAGGCCGTGGCAGTCCCAGCCTTCGGGGAACATCACGTTGTAACCATGCATCCTCTTATAGCGCGCCACGAAATCGATATAACACCAGTTAAGGGCATTGCCGATATGGAAATTCCCTGTGGGATAAGGGGGAGGCGTGTCGATTATGAACCGCGGTTTTTGCGAATCCCAGTCAAAATAATACATGGAATCCTGCCATGTGTTCAGCCATTTTTCTTCGATGGTATTATAATCGTATTCTTTCGGGAGTTCCATATCCCGCTCTGATTACCTGCATGATTAATAGAATTATCGGTTTTGGGGAAGATTTACTTGTCATTTATTATCTAACATGTCCTGTCTAGAGTTTTATAAGATTCTTATTCGGTCTTCTCACCTTAATTCCGACAAGTGCAACTATCAGAACTAATCGTATAGGGCTTCTATATGTTCTCCTAATAGTATCTTGAAACAATTCAAATTTCTATATGGTTCTTGTATCTGAGAGTAAACCAGTGATAATAAACCTTGTCTCCTTAAGATAATCTTCAAAACAGCCTTTGCCATCAACTTTAATAACGTCTCATCAACAAGCTATCATCTCCCAAAGTTTTTTATATTTAATAATCATACTATAACTATTAAACAACTATTAAATAATTATGAACAAAGGGAAAGGAGAATTTAAGCACTATGGGTATGAGGTCCTTATCAAAACCGCAAAAAAACAAGGTAAAAAAAGTACAAGCTGTAATGTATATGTCCCATCAGATTGGGAAGGGAAAAAGGTAGTAGTTATTAGGGTTGAATGATAGGAACAGGAGAAATTGTAACATATGGTTGAATATATTGAAAAGGAAGCCGAAATGAAAGATGATAATGAAGATCCAAAGCAAAAAGGTCTTGAAAATCTTATTCTTCTTGTTCTTGGAATAGTAGACAGAAAGATTTCTTTTTTACATTTGGAAAAAGAAGTATTTCTCTTGTGGAATTTCCATCCAAAAATAAAGCCTTTTTTGAATTTTATTAAACATTATCGAGGCCCCTATTCAAAAGAAATACAAGAGGCTATACAAGATCCTGTTTATTTTGAAAATCATTGGATTTATAGCCCACCACCTAAAGGAGATAAACTAAGTGGAGGTTATGTTGAATTAACCGATGCGGGAAGAAATGAGTACGAAAGGCTTTCAGAAATTATCAAAAATAATGATGAATTATTGCATTTGTTTACCGGAATAAAAATAGTTAGGGAATTATATGATAAGTTAACCTTAAAAGAACTTCTTTTGCTTATTTACAATACTTACCCAGAATATATTGAAAGGTCAAATGTGTATAAAGATATTTTTAAAGATAAAAAGGCATTAGCCGATGGTTTGATAAAAAAGGGGTTAATAGATACTGAAAGATACGAGTCTCTTCTTGGAGGGAATTAATAATGGAAGAAGGTATCGTACCAGATTCATCATTTTACATTTGTTTTGCCAATGACTTAAAAAGAAGAGAATGGCTTTACGAGCTCGCAAATCTATATCCCGTCTATATAGGAAAAAGAATTTTAAAAGAAATATTCAAGGAAGTATCAGATGATAAGGATTTTCTTTCAACAGTTAAAATAATAGATTTTGATTATTATGAACTTATAAAACCCTATTTTGGAAGAAACGAGATGCATATTGATGATGGAGAATATGAGGCTATAGGTATCGCTCATTTTCTTGTAATTAAAGGCTACTTAAGATATTTAATAATAGACGAAACACGAGCAAGAAATTTTGTTAATAGGCATTTTCCAAGCTTAACAGATAAAATGGTTGGTACAATCGGTTTTTTAAGAGATGGTTGCTGTAAAGATAAAAAAATAAGCGCATTAAAAGTCCTTGGAATACTATATGCAATAAAAGAAACTGTGGATTCTGGAAAAATAAATAGACCTTGTAGCATGGATACCAAAAGTTATAATAATATACTAATCCCTACTATAGAAATGATTAATAAAATTAGCAGGGATTATGATGAGTGAATTTGATCCGCATATAAATAAACATATATTGAATAAGGCAAAGGACTGTTCTGTTTATAATGTTAAAGAAATTGAAATAGAACATTCGAATAAGAAAATTGAGGCACCTTACAAAGTTTTAGAAGGAAAGAAAATCAATAAAGAAAATGCTACTTGGTTAACAGAAAATATTGAAACGCCAATATTTGAAAGCGGAGCTTATGTTTCACAGTATAGGAGTTGGAATAAATTATACTATCTTCTCGAAGAGGCAGAAGAGACACAAACAAGCGGACTAGATGATTTCTTGGGTCTTAGGAAAAAATTGTGGGATTCAAGTTTAACTACGGTCTCTTTCGTTTTTGCAAAGAATCCTTTTATAGAGAATGTATTTGGTACTGAAGAGGGAAAAAAAAGTTTACCACCTTTAGATAAAGATAGTTACGATAGCTTATTGGATTATATAGATGCTGCATCAAAGGCTTTGATTTTATCACCTGATATAAGAATAAAAGGACGAGAAAAAACAATAACTATAGACGAGTATATAAAGTTCGTTGATCATAGTATCAAAGTTCTTTCTGAATTTAATAAAAAGCCAATATTTGCACCCATACAAATACATTTATCTCAAAAAAACTTGAAAAAAATTCTGATGCATTATAAAAAGCAAAAATATACGAATATCTGGGTTAATTTCAATGCCAACAATATTGGGGGCACATATTTTTCGAGACTTAAAACCTTACATAGACTTATAAATAAGATCATGGGGTTAGAAAATGTAACTCTTTATTTTTCCAATATCAAAAAAGAGATTAATCCTCATATTAAAGATGAAAAAGTGGTAGGTTCTGACATTTTATCCCCTTTTTTTGCAGCAGATTTTATTGGAGTTACGAGAGAACCTCAGAGAGTAATAGATGAAAATCAAGATGAGAGGATAAAACAACTTGTTATGAAGGGAGAATTCAAAAGCAAGGAAGATTATGAAGAATCTCTTAAACTCCACAAATCAAGAATACTCGACCCTGAGAGTTATTACTACTACAAAATCGATAAGTATCCCCACAAATTAAATTTTGATAAAAACTCTCTTTTAGATAATACCCAACTAAATAAACTACTGAATAGTGTTATCATTTATGAAGAGGTAGAAAAAACGAAAAAATTCGTAGAAGAACAAAAAAATATAAAACCATATTTGAAAAACAAAAAAGCCCTTAATGAAACCGGAGTAATAAAAGATCTTCCCATAGAAGGAAGTGGAAAGATGCCAAGCAAGATTTATGATTTCCTTGGCGGGCTTTAAATGAGTGGCTGATTAAACTCAGAGTTTTGAGTTCTATTCAATATTCCTCAACGTAACGGTACATGTTGTACAAAATAATATATACTATTAAATCTACAAGTGTTTTCCTCCGAGGTTAAATGAGAAAAGAAACCATCCTCCCGGAATCCAAGGATACCGCATTCAGGGATCTTATCATAAAATCGCCGGGCGGCGAGAAGATACCCACATGCATGCAGTGCGGGATATGTGCGGGTTCATGTCCGGTCAGCCACGAAATGGATTATACCCCGCGCCAGCTTGTTCGCATGATACAGCTTGGTCTCAGGAAAGAAGTCCTGAACAGCAACACCGTCTGGATTTGCACCACATGCTTTTCATGCTCTGTGCGCTGTCCCAGGGGAATACACCCGACAGAGCTTATGGAAACGTTAAAACCCATTGCCATGTCTGAAGGCATCAGGAACAAGAACGCAAAATTCGATAATGTTTTTTCCGATGTGATAAAGAAGAACGGAAGGGCTTCAGAATTCCTGCTGATATCGAAATACAGCCTTTCTGAGCCTGGAATGATAAAACAGGCTCCATTCGGCTTTTCCCTGTTTTCCAAAGGAAAACTGCCCCTGTCTGTCGATAAAATGGAAGATACAGGCGAACTGGATGCGATTTTTAAACTCGGTGAAAAAACGGAAGAAAAAGCAGAAACAAAAACAAATCCCGGGAAAAAAGAGACCGGGGAAAAAGAAAATGCAGAGCCGGAGACTGAAAAATGAAATATTCATATTACCCGGGATGTGCGCAGCACGGAACGGCTGTGGATTATCGCATGTCGGTCGGGGCCGTATTTACACGCCTTGGCATCGAGCTTGAAGAAATAAAGAACTGGAACTGCTGCGGCGTCCTTCATGTTGATGACAGGACAACAAGGGTAGCCCTTTCAGCAAGAACGCTTGCTACATCAAAAGGTCTTGATGTTGCCACGCCGTGCAATCTCTGCTATTCAAACCTGATGCGCGCCAGGACTGCGCTTGAAGACGTGACCCTCAAAAACAGGATCAATGAAGCTCTTAAGACAAAATATAACGGAAATACGAAGCCAAAACATCTTCTCGAAGTTATTGTAAAAGATTTCGGTCTTGCAAAACTGGGTGAGCAAGTGAAAAAACCTTTAAAAATAAAAGCTGTACCTTATTACGGCTGCCTCCTGACCCGGCCCGGGAACGAGTTCGACAGCCCTGAAAATCCAATGTCCCTGGACAACCTGATCTTGTGCCTCGGTGCAGAACCAGTAAGGTATTATTATAAAACAAAATGCTGCGGCGGCCCGATTCTTATAACCGATGAGGAACTTGCCCTCGGCCTTGCAAGAGATATTCTTATGATGGCAAAAGAATCAGGTGCAGACTGCATGGTAGTAACATGCCCCATGTGCCATCTCCAGCTTGATGCAAAGCAGAAAGCGGTGGAAGCTAAATTCAATATCAAGATCGATATGCCAATCATTTATTTCACGCAGTTGATAGGTCTTGCAATGGAAATTCCCCCGAAGGAACTGGGACTGGATAAGCACCTTGTTCCCACCGATAAACTACTGGCATCAATAGAGGGAGGTAAGAATGCCGGAGAATGAACCAGCCCAAAAAAAGATCGGCGTGTATCTGTGCAGATGCGGCGGGAACATCGGCGATGTGATCGACCTGCAGGCCGTTGCTGACAGCCTGAAAAGAGAAAATGTAATCGTCAACATCCAGGACTACCTGTGCAGCAGCGCAGGCCAGGAGAAAATAAAAAACGATATAGAGAAAGGAAAAACCGACCGCGCCTTAATAGGTTCATGCTCGCCCAAACTGCATCTTGAAACATTTCGCAGCATGGCAAAAAACGCGGGGCTAAATCCCAGCCTTCTTGAAATAACGAACATAAGGGAACAGGCAAGCTGGGTTCACGACAAGGAAAGTAAAGAGAGCGTAAATTCAAAGGCCAGGGGATTGATAAAAGGCGCTGTCGCCCGTATTTCTTCCATAGAGGCGCTCGTCCCGCTTGAAAAAAAATTGGTTGACAGGACACTGGTCGTGGGCGGTGGGATTGCAGGGATAACAACTGCCCTTGAACTGGCTGATGGGCATGAAGTAATGTTGATAGAGAAACAGCCTTATCTCGGCGGCCACATGATCGGTTTATCAAAAACCTTCCCGACGCTTGATTGTTCACAGTGCATCCTTACGCCGAAGATGGTGGCTGTGCACAACCATCCCGGCATAACTATGTTAACACAGACCGAGGTTGCGGATGTGAAAGGAAGCGCCGGGGATTATTCAATAACCCTGAAACACAGCCCACGCTACGTTGATATCAAAAAATGCATATCCTGCGGCGCATGCGCCAGGAAATGCCCCAGTGGCGCCATATTCCTGCCTTTTGCACAGGCAGTCCCGCAGGCATACATGATCGACATGTCAAAATGCAAGAACTGCGGCGCATGCGTGAAAGTCTGCCCGCGGGATGCCATCGATCTTGATGCAAAAGAAACAACAAGTTCTGTTTCAGTAGGGGCAGTTGCCATAGCCACGGGTTTTGAGCCCATCAACCCCTCCTTTATTGAAGAGTACAACTATCCGGCTCCCAATCTTCTTACAGCAGTTCAATTCGAAGAAATGCTCTCAGCAAAGAGCAAAACCGGGATGAGACTGCAAAAAGCTGACGGGACATTCCCCGACCGTGTGGCATTCGTGCTGTGTGCAGGCAGCAGGGATTTCACAGGCAGGGGGAAGAAGTACTGCTCCAAGGTATGCTGCATCTACTCGCAGAAACAGGCACAGCTTGTCAAAAAGATGAAAGAAGATGCCGAAGCCTGGATATTCTATATCGATATGCGCTCGGCTGGCCGGAGGTTCGAGGAATTCTACCACCATACGCAGGAAAAGGGCGTTAATTACGTGCGCGGGAAAGTGGCCGAGATAATACCCCAGAAAGACAGCACTCTCATGGTACAGTATGAAGACACGAACCTTGGAATGAAGGGGCGTGAAATATTCGATATGGTAGTGCTGTGCCCTGCTCTTGTACCGTCTGCCGGGACAAAAGAACTTGCCGATAAACTCGGTGTGCCTCTTGGTGATGACGGGTTTGTCGAGGAGAAGCATGTCAAGCTTGATCCGGTAAATACCTTGAACCAGTCTGTATTTGCAGCAGGCTGCGTGCTCGGGCCCAAGGATATCCACGACTCGGTGACAGAAGGCATAAGCGCCGCGCACAAGGTCTCGCAGTTCCTAGGAAAAGGCATGATACTCATCCCGCCTGAGAAACCCATGATACTTGAGTGCAACGGATGCGGGGACTGCGTGAAAGCATGTCCTTACAATGCGCTTGCCCTTGAGGGAGGAAAAGCCGTGCTTTCTCCCCTTGCATGTACAGGCTGCGGCGTCTGCGTGCCCGCATGCCCGATAAAAGGTATCGAGATAAGGAATTTTACGCGAAACCAGTTAAAGACGCAACTTAAGGCGATACTGGGTGAAGGGCCGGGTGTTATCGTGTTCATTGATCCCTATGCTTATGCAGCAGCCGATATAGCCGGGGTGAACAGGAGACAATACTCTTCCCTGATAAGGTTCGTAAGCGTTCCTTCGATCCATATACTGGACGCAGATGTCATTAATGCTGCTTTTGAACACGGCGCATCGGGTGTGATGCTGATAGAAGGAACGACCGATGAAAAGCTCACATCGCGCTCGGACGAGCTGTACAAGAAACTTAAAAAAGATACCAGGAAGCATAAGAAGCCCCTGCGGTATTCGCATATCGAGACTGCGCAGTACGAAAAACTGACTGACCTTCTCAATGTGTTCGCAGCGCAGGCGGGAGCGAAAGCGGAAAAGAGAAGCAGGAAAGAGCAGGCTGATGAGAAAGAATCTGCTGCTGAATAAAGCTAATCATCCCTTACCTTAATCACTGCCCGTCATTCTATGAAGATCGATACCGGCTATTTTTTCTTCACTTCCATCTCACCCCGAAAATACCCATTCACCGCCTGCATGTACATATCACGTGGCATGAGTTCCCGGCTTACTGTGCCCAGTGTCTCTTCTGATATCCTGCCATCTCTGATCAGTTGCCGCCCCGCCTCTTTTGCTGCTTCAAAGATGTCATCCACAGGCGCACCCATCTCCATCATCGGCCTTAATGCACCTCCATGAGGTCGCAGCAGGGCTCCTGCGAATTCATTCGCCCCATTCCTGCAATAGGCTTTCATGTGTGCAAGCATCGGGTCAAAGTTGTCCATTTCCCAGAAACCGCAGTTAGAGACCAGTACTACCTTGCTTGCTTTGGTGTCCTCACGAAGCGGATGGCGGCAGTGGTCATCGCGCAGTTCAAAAAAGGGATACACCTGCGGCACTGTCCGGTCAAGCAGGTTCTTCATCGGGCCTGTGAATCCATCGCAATAGACGGGAGTTGCCAGCACAATAACGTCGGCCTCGCGCATTATTGGATCAAGCATCTGCATATCGTCATCCTGGAAGCATTTTCCAGGCGTCTTGAGCCAGCAATCGAGTTCACCCAGGCATGGATTGATTTTTAGCTTCCTGGTGTAAAAAAGCTCAACGTCTGCACCTGCCTCTTTCATCCCCTCAAGGAAAGGGTCCAGGATAAGAGAGGTGTTACCTTTGTCCATCATGGGACTTGAGTTAATAGCCAGGACTTTCATAATTATTTTCCTCCCATGTGCATCAAATTGCCCTCAGGGCGCAATGATTCCAGATATAACTCGTTTTGGAAAGTTTGCTCAAATTTTACCATATGTTACCCCCTTATTTCTTTAATGATTTTATTAGCAGCCTGGGGCAATATATTTTTCCCCGGGGTTCAACTGCCTCAGGATTGCTGCTTTTTATGAAAAACCTCAAAAGCCTATATTAATAATACCCTTGCCCTACAACTCAATAACAGAGTACCTGATCTTTCTCTCTTTTACTTTCTCCATTACCCTTTCAGCCATACCCCCTGATGCAAAAATACTCACATTAAAACCACGAAGCGCCGCAAGTATGCCTGATTGGGCCACATCGAACTCAAAATCAGTCCTGATTCCCAGTTTACCCAGCAATACTTTTGCTGACGTTCCCATAGCACCTGTCTTACAGTTCTTGTTTTTTTCAAGAATTTCCCAAACCTTTCCTGTTTCCACCGACCTTGATCCCCCTTCAATGATCCCCGGAACCCTGATGATGGTAATGCTGCCTGCCAGTTGCCACAGATCACCTCTTACATCCCTTACTGCAATATCTTCTCCTTTCCTGCCGTCAAATACAACACTTCCCCTCAATCCTTCCCCATCCCTGCCAGCGACCAGCATACCTTCTTTCATTTCAAGGCAAACTTCATCTCCTGCGGACAGGTCGCACCCTGCTATTGCGCACCTTATGTTAATGATCTTTGCATCAACTGATTCCAGGAAATCAAGAACATTGAGGGGTATTTCCCCCTTTGATATCCCCCGCGCGCGAAACTCACGAAAAGTCTGCATAATAACAGGGTGGATCATTCCCGCATCTGCAACCAGTTTTTCATCAGCGAAAATGTGTTTTGGAGCGCCTGACCTGAAAACTTTGCCTTTGTTGAGTAAATACAAGCGGTCGGCCCATGAAGCTGCAAGGTTGGGATCATGGGTTGACAGGATAATCGTTTTGCCATCGTTATTTAATTCGTCAAGTATCTCGAATGTATCAGCCGCACCCCTGGCATCCATGCCCGAAGTCGGCTCATCAAGTACTATGACTTCAGGCTCCATAACGACAACCCCGGCGATAGCTACTCTCTTTTTCTGGCCTGTGCTTAAGTTTGCAGGATTTTTTTGCGCGAGTGGTTCAATATTGAACCTGTGAAGCACATCCCTCACCCTGTCTCTTATTTCTTCCTGACCTAGCCCAAGGTTTTTCGGGCCAAAAGCGATATCTTCAAAGACGGTGGGTGCGATTAGCTGGTTGTCTGATTCCTGGAATACAAGACCGATGCGTTTCCTGATATCATCGATGTTGTTCCTTGTAATATTTTCACCAAATACCCGGATTTCCCCGGCAGTTGGCTTTACCAGGCCGTTAAAATGGTAAAATAACGTTGTCTTGCCGCTGCCGTTAGGACCAAGCACTGCGATCTTCTCACCTTGGTTGGCTTCAAAATCCACTCCTGATAACGCATGCGTCCCGTCCGGATATATATGTTCAAGCCCTATGGTCTTTATAGTATTCATTTTTCCTCAGGCGAAACTATCAATAGCCGCGAGGCCGATAGCTCCTGCAACTAACGCGACTCCAAGAATTATATCGCCTTTATCCAATGAAGCAATCCCAACTGGATATTCCTGTCCAGGCTTCCACCCGCGCGAGACCATTGCCCTGTAAAGGCCGTCGCTTTTTGAAGATGCGCGCAAAATGAGCACTGCGCTTATAGACGCTGCATTATGCGCCCTGCTCCTGAAGCCTGTGTTACTACCACATCTTGATTCAAATGCTAATTTCATCTGTTTCCCTTCCTTGGAGAAAGTCCTTATATAACGTATCATGAACGATAAAATATCAATAATTGTCTGGGGAGCCCTGAACCAGCGCATGCTATCAAGGACATCGTTCTGTGATGTTGTCATGACCAGAAGTATCAAAACTGAGGCAGAAGCCAGAACCCTTGAAAAAATAAGAAAACCGTAATCCAGTCCTTCGGCATAGACAGGGATGATACCAGAATCGATTTTAGTTTCTCCATAGGTTAAACTCTGTACCGCCAGTATGAATATACCCATCACAAGAGGAAAAATCAGTTTTTTAAAGTAACTCCCGGTTAGACCGAATTTTAGAGAAATAATAATGCAAAGGGCTGATATCAGGATCGGGAAGTACCAGTGTTTCATGAACGTCAGTGTGATGATAATAAAGAATGAAACTAACAGTTTAATTCTTGGATCAAGGCCCGCCATTATCTTACCGGGAATATGGGTTCGCCAAATGCTGATATATCGCCCTATTATAAGAGATATGAAAAAAGCGACAGTAATTACAATCCCATTTAAGGGGTCACCCCCAAGCCATTCAGGCATCAGGAACGCCTCCTCAGTGCTTGCCAGAAATATCCTGTAAAGAGGCCACCTGTGATACCGACAAGGGCAAAACCAACAGGTTCTCCAAAGCGGGCCATCAGAGCGGCGCCTATTCCGTCCTGTACCGCATCCGGAGCTGCAAATGTCTCTACAGTACTATCGGTACCAGCCATGTCTCCTCCTTTTAGATAACCAATATATGCACCGAGAGCTATCGCAAATGTGACCAGGATCATTAACAATATGGCTGTTTTTGTGAACCTGTCCAGACCTTTTGACTGGCAGATCAATTCATGCCTTGTCCTTGATATGTATTCTATCGCATATCCTGTGAACGCAAATTCTGCAATCGCAAGAGGCATCTGGGTCGGAATAAAACCCAGGGAATATAATTTCCAGTAATGTAAAACATTATCGGGATTCAGGGATAGCGCAAGCTGGAGGGCTGTAGTAAGATAAGTAACAATGCTTCCGACAAGTCCTGCTATTCCTGCCGAGAACCATAAAGGGGAGAAGTTCTTTAACAGCCTGTAAACAATATAACCGCTAAAAGCGCCAGCTATCCCCATTGAAAATGTGTTCGCACCGATAGTTGTGAGGCCGCCGTGTGCTACGAATGCCTGCAAGAAAAGAGCGATTGCGCTTATCACGACAGCCGCAAAAGGGCCTGTGATTATTGCGGCAAGGGGCGTGCCCACAGGGTGGGACGAGGAGCCGGTCACAGGTACGGGAATATGCCAGACAGAGATCACAAAAACTACAGCTCCAATCAGGGAGATCCTTGGAAGGTACGCCGGTTCGTCCCTGATGCGGTTATTTATCCTCCTCAACCCGATACTTACGAATATAGCGGTTATTACCGACCAGATTAAAATCCACCGGGGTTCCAGTATCCCGTCAGAGATATGCATATTGAACACACCAAATCAAGTAAAGTTGATTTCACTAAAGTTTACTTGATATAAATAGTTGCTGATTAAGAAAAGAGTTCATCCGTTCGAAAAAAGATTCATCATTTCTTTTTCTTTCCCACATGCATCTTTTTAACTTCTTCCTCTGCTGCCTGCATTTTTGTCCTGTTCTCCTCGTATATCTTTGAGACGTTTTCCATCGCCCGCTCAAGTCTTTTCTTCAGGACGACAAGTTCCTGTGTTGAAAGGTTATAACTGGGGGTATTCTCGATCCATAATTGTTCCACGTCTATGAGGGCATTAAGGGCGGCCTTTGTCCGGTTTATCGTTTTCTCATCCATGAGTTGCTATAATCCTTTTTCTTAAATTAAACTTTGCAGGGTGATTTTGTACATGATATATCCATCAGGGCCCCATTCTTTATGATGATAAGCATTATAATAATATAAACGAATTAGCAATGGTTGATATGAGAAGAGGCCAGGGCGATGGAAAAACCAACAAAATTGAAAAATGCAGTTTTTATGGTATTGTCATTCGGGTTTTTTTACCTTGGCGACATCTTCACCACTTTCCTGAGCCTGGAAAAAGGCGGGCATGAATTGAACAGCTATATGGCTTCTGCCGGCTTTAATGGATTTGTCCTGTCTAAAACAATATTAATAGCAATAGTCGGTTTACTGGTCTATTATCTTGATAAACTGGAATTTTACAGGGAATCAGGAATCATAATTGGAATGGTACTGATGTCAGGACTGCTTGCCACACTGTTCAATTTAGGTTTCTATGGGGCCGGTTCGTAGGAAGGTATCAAATTAAATTCCTGTCTACTCCCAGCGCAAAAATAGAATTAAAAGAGTAACTGCAATGATAGGAAGTCCTATCCACTGAAATTCAGGGATCGAAGTAACGGGGGTCGGATTGGTTGGTGCAGGTTCTGTAGTAACTGGCAAAGTCGGGGTTGGTTGAGTGGGAGCTGGATTGGTTGGTGTGGGTTCGGTATATCCGGCCATCATAACCTCTTCGGTCGTTGTACTGCCGCCAGATCCTCCCCCGACCACACATGGCGGCACGATTACTTCGAATTTTTCTCCGTTATCTACAGTAAGCTTTAAGATGGTATTTTCATAAGGAACTATAATATCCACTCTCTTTATCTGGCTGGGCAACAATTCAACTACCCGTTCCAGAGGATAGATTATCACAGTCCTGGTTGAAGTTCCCTGGTTTTTTATTCGAAGGTCAACCTCGTATGTCCCTGATGTAGTATTGGTACAGGTTAAAGCACTCACTGATATGTTTTCGGGGGTAACTTCAGGAGCTGTCTGTGCCAGGGGAGGACTTACAGGAGGATTATTTTCTGATGATAATTCCTTATTATCGGTTTCGTTATCCCGTACAAAGCCCTGGGTAAAAATAATTCCTATAACCACTAATGTAAATAACACAATCAGTCCTGTATTTTTATAAGTCATATTTCCAGCATTCCCACATATACCTTTATCTAATTCTTATTATGCAGATTATGGATTTTTCTCTATCACTCTATCGCAACGTATTTAACCTTTATTAAATAAGATTGCAAAAAATGAGTAGATTAGAAATTGACCCTGATATAAAGTACCTTGAAGGTACTCAGCGAGTGTTCAAACCAGAGACCACGCTTGCCACAACAACAAAGCTTCTCTCCACGATAGGAGTAACGCGTATTGCCAATATAACGGACCTTGATCGTGTCGGCATCCCTGTTTTTTCCGCTATAAGACCAAGCGCCGCAGCAGGCGCGATTTCCATATATTCGGGGAAAGGCGCCAACGAAACCAACGCCAGAATATCAGCTATAATGGAGAGCTTTGAGAGATGCCTTGCAGAACAACCCGAGGTCAGTATCAATCTCCCCAGGATCCCGCTGAACACTGAAAGGGCCACCGATACCTACGAGTCCCTGAGCGAGAGCTATCCTACCTTATATCCTGATACGCTTCTTCTACCCAGGCCGTTTTCTGGGTTCACGACCCTTGAATGGGTCATGGGATTTGACCTGATGAATGATATAGAAGTTTTCGTTCCTGCAAATGCGGTTTTCCATCCTTACGAACCGCTGGGCGGGAATAAGATTTTCAGGAGCAACACAAATGGGCTTGCCTCAGGAAATACGATTGAGGAAGCAGTACTGCACGGCCTGCTTGAGGTGATAGAAAGGGATGCCCTGAGCATTGCGGAGTTCACCCACAATCCTGGGAGAGAGATAGTGCTTTCAGAAAGCGACGGGTTAAATTATGTCCTGAAAAAAAAGCTGGAGGATGCGGGCATTAAAGTGAAACTCTGGTTGCTTGATTCTGATGTTGATATTCCTACGGTTGTCACGGCACTTGATGATACGGTATTGCGGGACCCGGCGCTCCTTGTCATGGGCGCAGGGTCGCACCTCAAACCTGAGATAGCGGTGACAAGGGCGCTCACAGAGGCCGCACAGAGCCGGGTGGTCCAGATACACGGAGCGCGCGAGGATACGGACAGGGAGCGCGTGGTGCGAACCTTCGGCTACGACCACATGAAAAAAATGAATGGGTACTGGTACGAAGACCTGGAGACCGTGCAGATGGATAAAATGCAGGACGGCTCAAGCAACACGCCTGCGGCTAATATAAAAACAGTTCTTGAGCGCCTTGAGGGAATTGCAGATGGCGCCATAATTGTCGATCTTTCAAGAGGCGTGGAAATTCCTGTGGTCAGGGCAATAATACCAATGTTTGAGCTTTATACGCTTGATAGAGAAAGGAAGGGGGAGCGTATCAGGAAAAAGAAGAAGAGAGTGCCAAAATGAAGCCTGTGGTATTCACGGGTACAAGTATCAGCCACGGAGATGCAAAAAAAATACTGGATGCGGATTACCGCCCCCCGGTGAGGCGCGAGGACATCAGGAAACTCATTCAGTCTTCTCCGGAGATAATCGGGATAATAGACGGGGTTTTTTTCGATAGCGCGGCAGTGGCACACCGTGAAATAATTGAAGCGCTGAAAAGCGGTATAAAAGTGGTTGGCGGCGCAAGCATGGGGGCGCTTCGCGCATCTGAGCTTGATTCGTACGGCATGGTGGGTGTTGGAAGGGTATACGGGATGTACAGGAGCGGCGTTATTGAATCTGATGACGAGGTTGCAGTGACTTTTGATGCAGAGACTATGGAACCCCTGTCGATTCCGCTTGTGAATATAAGGCTTACGCTTGGCCTTGCGCAGGATGAGGGCATTTTGACGGGAGAACAGGCTTCAGGTATTGTGGATATTGCACGAAAAATATTCTATCCTGACAGGAATTACAGGAGCATTATCGATGAAAGCGTGAAGAAAGGAATCATTGCAGATGCGGGAGAGCTGAGTGGTTTTTTTAAATTGCATGAGGTTGATGTGAAGCGGGAAGATGCAGTTCTCGTGCTTGAGAAGATAAAGGAGATGGTTTTTGATAAATCCAGGTAGAAGAACAGTGCTTCAAAGATTATATTACTCAGTGTTCCTTTCTACGAGGTATTTGATACCATGTATCGTTAGCCCGGGCGTCAAAGAGCCCGAGATGAGTATTTTAGTCCCTGGATAATTGTCGTATATGTATTTTAGCTTCTGTCCCAGAAGTTTCCTGTTCTTAAAGTTCAGGAAGAGCGCATTTCCAGGGTCTTGAAAATGTGTCTTATGAGTGTGGTCTTTTTCGATTACCGGGGGTGGCGATTATTTCACGAGCGGTAAGATGCTGGGTTATTTTATGAACTTGCTTATAGATGCTCCACAACTTTTATTATAAAACAGGGTTATTCTTGATTCTACTTTTCTTTATTTTGAGTTATGAAGAAAAGCCTTATAGGCAAAAAACGTTATCAAGCCCTGTATCCTTCAACAGGCTGTCCGACAATTCAAAAATCATATCGGAAATATATACTTTCCAAGAAAAAAGGTAATTTTTTCAAATTATCAAGGTTTTACATTTCTTCCTTAATTGAATTCTTCTTAAATTATTTGCTGAGCAAATCAGATTGAACTCTGTTTTTACAGT
>VEPN01000107.1 GCA_012026835.1 Candidatus Methanoperedens sp.
ATTCATCGATCGGTTATAAATCGCCAGTTGATTTTGAGAAGACGTTATGTTTAAATATACCACCTTAACTAACTGTCCACTCGAAGGGGCGCACTCCATGAAATTACTTAAAATAAGTATCAGAGCTTTTTAATTGGATAGTACAGAGATGATATTTCAGCATTTTTTGAGTTGGATATCAAAATGAATGAAGTCTATATGAACTGTGGCCTCCGGATAAGACGAAAGAAATAATATTCGTACTCTACTTCAAATATGAAATAGAAAGGCTTATGCCATCTTACAGTGAACGAATAACCTGGATAAGGTTGGAGATAAGATATGGATAGGATTAAAAATATTATCAAAAAGCATGACAAAAATAATAAGTGTAAATTTATTTTTTTATTCATTTTGTTGTTTTTTTTTACAGTGGCTCCAAGTAATGCAATTTCATTCTCCAGATTGCATGATAATACAAGTGGAAATCTAACAGACCCGGAATGTCGCAGTTGCCATTTAAACAAGCAAATACAATATGCTCAACCGGTATTAACTGGAGAGGACAAAAAACTCCTGGAAAATAAAGCGCCGATTATTAACATAAACTCAGTCTCAACAACCGGGAATAATTATACCGCGGTCATTTCAATCGGGCAAACACCAAATCAGCTTGGTATATTTTTTAGAGGAGACCCTGATATTGGTGGATATACCGGATGGACATGGTGGGACTCTATATTTGGCGATAAAAAACAGAAGAATCTCATACAATTAATGGTTTTTGATAATAGTTCAGGCACAATACGGCCAATAACCGAACTTGCGTCAATACCTTACTGGCCCCAGGCAAGTTACAGAAATCACAGCGGAGGTTTCAGCTTTAAGGCAGATATTGGTTCATCGCCAATAATAACACAACAAAATTATGCTGACAAAATGGATATATGGATGATAAAAAAGATCAATCTCACAGGTGTATCAAATGCAAATCTTACTTTCTGGACATGGTACTCAATGGAAACTGATTGGGATTATGGATATGTGGCAGTATATTCAGGAAACAGATGGACAAATCTTCAGGGAACCTTAACAACGAACAGCAATCCAAATAGTAACAATCTTGGAAATGGAATAACAGGCAACTCTGGGGAATGGATACAGGAAACCATGAACCTCACACCTTTTGCAGGGAATAATGTCTATCTTGGTTTTAGATTCAAATCTGATGATGCTACTAATGCAGAAGGCTTGTACATAGACGATATCCAGGTTACATCTGATACGACAAACCTATTTATTGATGATGCGGAAACACCAATTCAAACTAAATCCTTGAATGTTACTGTTTCATATCCAAATTTGACGCTTATCAATGTTACCAATCCTCTAACATCAGCCACAATTTTACAATATTCCCGGGAAACAAAATTAGTAGAACTTGTGCAGGATTTTCAACACCCTGGAACATATTATGGTTACTTTATTTATGCGCCCCCTCCGGTCGATTACGAATGGTATGGGGATTATTATCCCGGCAACTATACAATTTCATTAAATACTATTGTCGATAGTTCCACAGTAACAGCGACTACTCAGTTTCAGACTACAGTATTGGGATGTAACGGTTGTCATAATAAAGATTCACTTGACAATACTGAAACGAGTTTTATCCATGGTGGAGGTACGGGTTCACCATCATGTACATTAGTATGCCATTCCGGTTCAATTGGCTACTGGGCCAAACCATTTCCCGCTGTCAATCCCATGCATGTTCATGAGATGCAATATGGACATTATGGTGGATTTCTTCAGGGAAATAATCACCTTCCGACGCCATATAATGTATCCGCGCATGTAACTAATGCCATGTGTATTCAGTGTCATACAGCTTTTCTACATGACAATACAGGCACCGATACTTTTGAAATTGCAAGCTATACTTTATATGGAACCAATATCAGCTATTCTTCACGAACGCACAGCGGCTTGACCTGTGAAGAATGCCACGGCACGTTGGAATATCCGGAAATACCACAAAACCAAAATCAATTACAGGGAACATTTGGAGATTATAATCCAACATTTACTTCACATGAATCATTTACAGATACTTACATAATGACAGTAAATGGATCTGAAAATCTCAGTATTAAAATCACAGGCGACAATACATCAAAATATATTTTTATGTATGCTGTTGGGCCAGTGGATAACACTTCAACAGAAATTCAATACACCTGCGGTAGTATTATATGTTATGTAGAAAACAGTCTCTCAAATCCAATCTATTATAATATTACAAACCCGTATATCGGTACATGGGTCGTCAAACTGACTGGCTTGCAGGAAGGAGAATTAAATTACACTATTTCAAGCAATTATCCAATACAGTACAAACCGATAATTCGAATACCTGAATGCAACGATTGTCATAATTCCACTGCAACAGGAGGTTCATTTACAGAATATGAAATCCCGGATTGGAACCCGGGATTTGCTCATGCGGATACAGATAAGGACGGTACACTTGACGTCCAATGCAGGCTGTGCCATAATGCAATGCATGAAATAACTATCAAAGACTGCCAGGATTGCCATACCGCTGCACCAATCGGCCATCCGATTCAGGAACCCACATTTTCCCAATATACACCAGCCCGGTGCCTTGCCTGCCATGGTGACCCCCATGAAGTGTCTTCAGCGGGAGGCACAGACTGCATCGCATGCCATGCCCCCAACGAC
>VEPN01000108.1 GCA_012026835.1 Candidatus Methanoperedens sp.
ACTATTTAGAATGCTTATATTAAATTTTTATTGATATTAAGCGATAGTATTTCTAAAAATTAGAAAATAAGGAAAAATGGCGAATTTGCCGGTGGCTCAAATATGAAGAATATTCTGCATACTATGATATTCTTCGACCACCATCAGGGGAAACGGTAACGCAATCAGAATATAACGCAGTATCCCGAAACATGACAATAGATGAATGGTTGATAAGTATTCCGAAAGATAAGAACGAGTTTGAAAACACATTGTACCTAGTGTTCTACTTTGTTAAAAATGGGCAGGATACATCCGTCGATATTTCTCCATGTCGTGCAAGTGCAAGTTTGGATCCAGATATGGATCCACATATTCAACAGGTACAAGCAGATATGGAGTGCCCATATATTCGTCAGAAAAACCGCATGGATCGGGCAAATGTGAGTTACGCAAAAGCTGCCGAATATCGACAGAAGATAGAAGGGATGAAGCCCTAATATCTTGTTGAAACACAGTTAATTTTGGAGATTCTATATCCTTGTGGAAAATCTCTTCTTAAAGAGTAATTCAAAGTTAGGTTTGACTCTGAATTATATTCTATAGTAGCACTATCTATAATAGTAAAATCCATATCATCTGGTGATGTAAGCTTCACGAAATCATAAGTTTCTGAAGGACTCATTTTTTCTTCTTTGCCGACCATCCATCCTTTGCTCCACACCTCATCTTTATAAGGGCGATAAGAAGCAGGAAAAGTTTGAGTATCGGTTCCCAGAAAATTGTTTTTATAATCGTACTGATATGAGGTAACATCGCAAGAGGTTTTAAGTTTAGTGTATTTTGTTTGTAATTCTACAGGTTCTATTATGCATCCTGATAGCAACACAGAAATTATCAACAAAAGATATATTTTCGTAGAGAGATTCCAATACCTTCTTTTATTCGCCACGAATTCATATATTTTTGTTGCCTGTTCTTAAGTTTTCTTATGCAAAAAGGTAATAATAAACACGGAAAAGATTATATTCTTAGCAAGTTATAATCGATTGTGTGAAGTACGGTAAAAACCGTACAGAGGTGCTAACGAAATCTAAAATTCGAATCAACAAACAAATCTTGCAAGGTACAGTAAAGGAGATTGTAAATCAAACCCACCAAGGTATTTGCCCTACAATCCGTTCTTGCTAAATATTAAACGGATTTTATAGAGTAAATACTTTTTGTGAGCTTTGCATCTCTGTGAGAAACAGTAAACAAACATCATTCCAGAGTAAATAACATGAATGAAATGACAATCAAAACGGTTGAAGAAATATCTGATAAAGAGCCACCAAAGAAGATGAAAACCCCAGATGATTACACAGGTTGCGGCACGTTGATGTATGTAGAATTTGAAAATACAGATAATAGAGAAAGACACGTATAATATCAGATAGATATAGATATTAGTAGAGAACTAATTAATATCAAAATCAATGCTAAAACAAAGCACCAACTTGAGATTTTAAAATCTCTGCTTTTTTCTTTATTAAGTTCTATTAACTTCCATTGCCATTCTCCCAAATCCTTGGCGGTTTTTCCCATAGCAGTTTGTGTTTTATCAGCATCCTTAACGTCGTTCTTTTTGAGAAATTCAGTTATAGCCTCAAACTGCTTATTTATAGGAATGATGCTGTGTTTTCGTACCCGTATTGTGAAAAATGCGAATAGTATAGCCACTATAAAAAATAGAATCGCCACTACTATAAGAGTGGATGCTTTTATAGACATTGTTGCATCTACTCCCTTATCCTTTATAAAAAACAGAACCCCAGCAAGTATTGTAATTAAAATACTTGAAAAGTTTATAATATTCATTGCCTTGTTCTCAAGTATATTAATTCCCTGTAGTGCAGCATCTCGTCCTTTCCATGCAAAATCATACATCCATTCTTCGAGTTTTCCATCGTCTTCAGCCATACTCATTTCACCTTCGTATTTATCATGAATGACCTTATGACTATAATAATATTGTTCCAGTGCCCTTCCACCACTTACTTATCCACATGCATCCTCCCGTTGATGCCCTGCAATACTATTGCAGGGTAGTGATTGGCTGAAGGGGGAAGCCTCATGCTCCTAAAAAGCGATAAGAATCCAATGCAATATTTTTTTCAGTTCTATAAAAGGACTGAATGGTATCAAACGATGCCAAAAATAAAGATTCGATTAAATAATAGTATTATGTAAGAAGTTATATATGATAATGTCACCATGCCTATCAATCGGTTAGAATATAATATGGAAAAAACAAAGGTTCCTCGATTTGTAGTTATTACTCCATCCCCAAAGGATCCCCTCGTCCCGCTCGTTGTAGATTCTTTACAAGATATTGGATTTGAACCTGTCCCATTGGAAAAGAAAGAATTTGGAACGCCTTTTGTTGAGTATGTACAGATTGCAATTGAACGTGCTGATATTATCATTGCAGATTTAACAGGAAGTAACCCAAATGTGATGTATGAAGTGGGGTTTGCCCATGCTTTGAAAAAGCCTGTCCTTCTTCTATAGCGTGATTCTAAAGCCTCCGTAATCTTTAAGAATCATTAAACAGATTATTTAATGGGGGTATTAAAATGACAATAACACCAAGAGGTGAATCAT
>VEPN01000109.1 GCA_012026835.1 Candidatus Methanoperedens sp.
ATTATGCGAAATGAATTTCACGGCGAGTGGAATTACACAATAAAACCACAAAGTGCTCTTCTATAGATAGTCAAGTTATTTATGAATGCCCCCTAAGGAGAAGACGATGATATTCATCGATACAGATATCTTTGTGATTGAAAAGCTATTCAAGAACAATGAAAGATATATTGTCACAAATGAGTTCATAAATAGCGATCTAAAGGAAAAATGCACTTCTATTTTCAACTTGTTTGAGCTTCTTGGCATTGCATCTTTTAACCTGAGTAAAACCGATTTGAAAAAATTGCTCAAAGGATTTTCTGAAGTTTATGATATAAAGATACTGTTTCCTGTAACCTCATACGAATCACCGGATGCCTTCGTAGAGCAGTTATTCGATAATGTATTTGAAAAAATAATCATGAAGATGAGTTTTTCCGATGCTCTGATATTGAGCGTTGCAGAAGAACATTCTTGCCTTAAATTTGTGACATGGAATGTAAAACACTTTGAAGGCCGGACAGATATTCCTGTGAAGACTCCAGAAGAGATGTTGCAGAGTTTCAAATAATTTTTGGATCATAAGGTAACAACCATGCTGGAAGGAAAATTGTTGATCGGAGGAAAATGGATACCATGCAAGAGTAAGTTTGAATCTTTGAATCCAGCTACAGGGGAAGTTTTCGGGAGAGCGAGTCTGGCTGGCAAAAAAGAAGTCACACAGGCTGTTGAGGCTGCAAGGCTTGCCTTTCCTGAGTGGAAAAGGACTGACATAAGTGAAAGAGCAGGAATTTTTATCCGGATCGGGGAGGAGATACTAAAAAGATCGCAGGAGCTAAAGACGCTCATAACCCTGGAAATGGGGCGCCCGCTCTTTGAGTCAAATATCGAAGTGCGCAAAACCTCAGAAATTATAAAATATTTTGCAAATGAAGGTAAAAATTATCTGGAGGAAGAGGCGATTCCAATAAATCCGCATGAATCCAGTATTACCAGATTCGAACCGGTCGGAGTTGTTGGAGTTATCAAACCGTGGAACTATCCTTTGCTGCTGCCGTTCTGGGCTATCGCTCCCGCGCTTCTTGCAGGCAACACTGTTGTATTTAAACCCTCTGACCTGACTCCCTTTGCCGGGATGGAAATCGGAAAAATATGCCAGGATGCAGGGATCCCTGATGGCGTGATAAATGTCGTAACCGGAGACGGCAGCACAGGAGAGAGTCTTGTCAGTTCAGATATAGATATGGTCTCATTTACAGGAAGTTCACAGACTGGCAAGCATATCATGAAAAGCTCTGCTGAAAAATTGCACCGGATATCTCTTGAGTTAGGGGGCAGCGATGCCTTTATTGTTTTCAGGGATGCAGACATCGAGGAAGCGATAAACGGCGCGGTCTGGGGGAGATTCATGAACTGCGGGCAGGCATGCGTTTCGCCCAAAAGGATATTTGTAGAAGATGATATAGCAGATAGTTTCATTGAAGGGTTTGTAAAGAGGACGAGGAATCTCGTCATCGGGAATGGTCTGGATCCTGGCACGGATATAGGGCCAATGGTGAGCCTGGAACAGCGGGAGAAGCTTAAATTGCAGGTAGAAGATGCGGTAAGGCTTGGCGCAGTAATCGAATGCGGTGGGAAGAAACCCGCGGCGCTGCAAGATGGTTTTTATTATGAACCTACGGTTCTTACAGGAGTTACACCTGAAATGAAAGTGATGAATGAAGAAGTGTTCGGGCCTGTTGCAGTTATTTCGGTCTTTGATAACATGGATGAAGCCTTGGCTCTTGCAAATGGAACGGTATATGGATTAGGGGCGTCTGTGTGGACGAAGGATATGGATATTGCTATGCGCATGTCCTCGCAACTGGAGTGCGGGATGGTATGGATAAATGAAATATGTACACTGCACCCGCAATGCCCCTGGGTCGGGATAAAGCATAGCGGGATGGGAAAGGATTTATCAAGATATGGGGTCAGGGAATTTGTCAGTGTTAAGCATGTGAATGTTAATTTTGGAGGTGGAAAAACGCGGGGGTGGTGGTTCCCGTATGGGAAGTAAATATTGGAGTAAGAATTATTTCAATTCCCGTTGGTAATTATGTCTATGTGCAACATATTTTAAGATCGACATAAAATCTATCTGAAATCGGCCTATAGACTTTTATCCTTAGGTTATAAAAATATCTGAGGTATCTAAAAATCAATTTTTACTGATCGATATTATTTATTAAGGTATTTTCAGCCTTTCTTTAGTTTTTGATTAATAGATTTTACATAGCTCTTGCCATGAACTCTTATGGCTAGGAATGCGAGGCCTTAATATATATACGAACATATACAAAGAAATGGTGATTTAAAATTGACAGACGAAGAACAACTTGCGCAATATAATCAGTGTTCGGAAGATATGCGTTATTATGACAACACAATCTGGCAAATACCATCTAAGTAAGCCGCCAAAAATTCTGACCTATTAGGATTTTAATCCAGTTATTCTAAGTGCATCCGCCGAAGTTAGTGAAGATAGCGTTTCTATGCATCCT
>VEPN01000110.1 GCA_012026835.1 Candidatus Methanoperedens sp.
AATAATCTAATATAATCGTAGCACTCTTATTTCTTAAGATAGCTATGCTTTAAATTCTTAAAGAAATTAATACCGATTCCTTTATTTTTTGTAAATAATGACTTTTATAAGGTTAAGTTTTAAATAATATATATAATTGCCGTGTAATCATTTTACACACTTTGCAACCTTTTCCATAATGGTATAATCATCCCCAAACTTGCAAATAGAGTCACAATGCAGGCAGAGTTCGGAGAACAAAATGTAGGATATTTTGATACCTTCTTTCGCTACAAAAGATGGTCTTTTCAATTGTATTAATATTTCTTTCTCTCTTTGTTCCGGAGCAACCAAATAAAGTGATATTTTTTCTGGATTTGGTAAAGTGAGCACCAGATCGGTCAAGCGAAGGATACCAGAATAAATTGATGTGCTTTTTTCAACCTCATAAGCACTTACAAGTTTATTGGTGCCTTTTTCAAACCAGACTACATCAATAAGAGCAATAGTTTTCTTAACGTCGTCTCTAACTTCTATCTGTGGAAGTTCTGGTAACGAAATAAATGAAAAATTTTCATTGTTATATGATTTTGTTCGATCATTGGAAGCTGCGATAACATCATAGCCAAGAGATATTCCAATCTTCATCAGTAAATATTGGATTTTTGTATGCGTATTTTCTTCTTCGATCTCAACCTGTACATCTTCATGTCTTTTTTGAAGGAGCACTTTTCTCTTTTTATCTTCTTTCCCTATTGCCATTGGAAAATCCACCGCGACTTTTCCTACGCCAATGTCAAAAAGCAAGCCTGAAATTGCCCCCATATCCTTTGATAGTAAATTCTTAAATTGGTCATTTACCTGTAAGATCGTATCCCGCATTTCTAAATAATCCTTCCATGAACCCAGTTTTTTGTTTTCCCCGAATAATAAGTTGAATCCATTTACCATGGCTGTGTTAAACGGTGGGATAATCGTCGGATGGATAAAGTATAAAATGTTTGCAACAGATGGATCCAATCCCTTAATATTTTGATTCGATAATTTTATTATCTCTTTAATAATCTGTTCCTCTCTATTGGCTTTGAGGCACGATTCCAAGAATTGGCCAAAAATATATTTATTTGAATTGTTCTCATAAATATCCGGGATTCTGAGTTTCGGTTTCCAGTAAAACGGATGAGCTGCTCCTTCAAAAACCTGTTTTTGCTCGGTTATGGCATTCAGGACTATTTCCAGGGAAGAACCCTTAAAATCGGCGGGAAAAGCGCCTTCCTTGATATCCCTTATGACTTGTTCAACACCTCTGCGAATGGCTCCAAAAGCTTTTAATCGTGTCTCATTATTGATGAACCACGTGTTGTATACACTTTCACGATCATTTTTATATGTCAGTATGATGGATTGAGTTTTTTCGGGATCGATCATCTTAACACCATATTCAATAGATACAAAGAACAATTCCGCGTAACTCTAATTGTACAGGGAGCTGATTAATTTATCTTATACTTATGATGAGAGCCAAAATCATTTTTGACCATACATATAAGTTTTGAATTATAGTCATCCGCTAAACTCATAGCAAATATATATGACATAAGTTGTATAGTCAGGTTATGTTTAATGAGTGGAGAATAATACAAAGAAGGGGACAGCTTAGAGTTTATTTGAAAGATGAAAAAGATTTTCAAATGAAATTTAAACTCTCGTTTTTGAATCTGGCCATACAACTTCAGGACGTAGGTAAAGCATGCAAAATCATGTCGGTTCCACTGACTACAGCATACAGATGGATAAATATCTGGAATGATGAGGGCAAAGAGGGACTAAAGAGTGAACCTGGAAAAGGAGGTGGAAAACCACCAAAGATGAATGAAGAACAGTTTAAAGAACTGGAGAGAATATTACGAGAAGAAAAGGAATGGTGGACAACCAAAGAGGTAAGAATACTCTTAAAGGAAAGATTTGGAGTAGAATACTCTGAAGACCAGGTTGTGAGGATACTCAAGAAGTTCAAAATGAATCATGGTAAGCCTTATCCACATGATTTCAGAAAACCTGATAACGCAAAAGAACTCCTGGACAATCAGTTAAGCTTACTCTTTTCTTTACTGGAAAAAGAAAAGATATCAAAGGACAAAATAGCGATTGGGTTCTTAGACGAAACCAGTCCCCAAACTACAGCAAATACTGTGAGGGTTTGGAGTTTTGGCAAACCAAAAATCATGAAAAATACAACTAAAATGAAAGCTAACACTATAGGTTATTATGCTATTGTGGGGAATAGTAAAGAGGGATTCTTACAAAATTCTAAGAAAGAGAGCATAAGAGACTTTCTAATTGAGATTAAAAAAGCAAATGAAAAATATGAAGCTATAATTATAGTAATAGATAATTTTCCGTCACATAAAAGTACAATGGTGAAAGAGATAGCGAAAGAGTTATAGCGTGATTCTAAAGCCTCCGTAATCTTTAAGAATCATTAAACAGATTATTTAATGGGGGTATTAAAATGACAATAACACCAAGAGGTGAATCA
>VEPN01000111.1 GCA_012026835.1 Candidatus Methanoperedens sp.
CAATATTGCCTATAGGGAATGTTACATTTTCATGCAAGTCTTTTCACAAAAACTTCTGAAATGTGGCTTTCCTTTATAGGTTAACAGGCGAAGTCAAGTCTGAGCTCTCTGTCCATCGCATAGAATAGGTCGTCAATGCTTTCAGTAAGCTCCCTGTAGCTTGCTTCGCTCTCCAGCAATGCTTTATTGGCTTCTTTAAGTTCTGCTGTCCGTTCCTGTACACGTAGTTCTAATTCATCGTGCGCTTTGCGCAGCGCCTCCTCGGCTTGCTTACGCTCACTGATGTCTTTGAAGAGAACGGCGACTTTTCTTTCCGCTGGTTTGTCGACTCGAAAAGCGTATACGTCATAAAAACGATGGAGCTGTTCGGCGCGGTTCTCAAAGCGCATGGGTTCGCCCGTCAAAGCGATTTTGCCGTAAATCTCGAACCAATGCTCTTCGTGCTGCGGGACGATTTCACGTATTCGTTTACCCACCGCGTTCTTAATTCCCGTATGTCGCTCGAATGCTGGATTGATTTCTATGAAGCAGTAATCAATCGGCTTTTCGTTTTCGTCAAACAAAACTTCGATAATGCAAAAGCCTTCGTCAATCGAATTGAACAGCGTTCGGTACTTCACCTCGCTCTCGCTCAACGCCTCCTCAGCCCGCTTGCGTTCTGTGATGTCCCTTATAATGCTGGTGTACATCCACCCGTCAGATGTCTTTCTTGCTGAGATAGAGAATTCAACCGGGAATATTTTACCATCTTTTCTCTTAGCCTCTATTTCTATTGTTTTTCCAATTTGCGTGCTCTTTCCTGTTACCGTGAGATTCTCCATTTCCTTTTTTATGGCATCGGTATAGCTATCAGGAATTATCAAATCGCTAAGAATTGAGCCGAAAGCTTCGCTTCGTTTATAACCGAATATTTTCTCAGCCGCAGAATTCCACAATAATACTCTACCCTCATTGTTGAAGGAAACTATAGCGTCATTAGCCGTTTCAACCAGGACTTTAAAATTCTCCTCAGACTCATGGAAAAAATTTGCCACAGCTTCTTCTATTGATATTCCCCTGGCGCGTGCTGTTTTTCTGGCAATTAAGATGGCGTTGAGGAAGTATATGCCTCCAAGGTATAGCGGCAATCTCGCCGCCCAATTAATCAGGCTGCCAACAGCATGTATAAGGAGTATGGCGAATAAGTCTACAGCGAGCAGCATCAGAGCCAGGGCATACCAGTACAGATAAATTTCTTTCAACCTGGAATAAAGTCTGATGAAGAGAAGAGCAGAGATAACAAATAACACCGCAGAAGTCCCCACCACCACCTGCCTTAACAGGGTAGGACCGGTTCCCTGTATGAAAAATGTCGGGGTAATGCCCTGAAGACTCGTTATCGTAAGCAATATTATGAAAATCAGTATTCCTATATAAGCAAGCGCCAGATTTCGCTTTCTGCGCTTTGAATCCAATTCAGGGTTTACTCTCATTGAGGTGAAAATCGCACCCATAAGATGAAAGATTGAACCAAACAAAGCCCCGGTATTAAATAATGTCACACTTACATTTATCCCACCAGGAGCAGCTATTACCCAGCCACTTGGTAGAGCTGCAGAGCCGAATGCCAGCATTCCGCAACCAAGCAGGAAAATGCTCAGTGACCCGCCTGACAGGTAACTCTTCGCACAGATGTACGCCACAGCGATATATATGGCAAAGACAAACGCCGTGTTCAGGACAGGAAGTAGCCAGGGCGGCTCGAAAATTTTTTGATTGTCAAATGGGATCAGGACAGCAATGAGGATTATGATTGCTGGAATCGGTATTGCAGCAAGATATTTGTACAGGTCTTTGTTTTTCAGCCAACTCCCTGGATTAAAGTTCATAATATATCCTTAAATCTGATGCCTGAGCACGATTTTATTAATTGAATCTACATTTGCTGTACATTCCTATCATCAATAAGATGAGGCCGTATATTAAAGTGGCGGCGATATATATATTAATAATTGAATGATAGCTATCAGCAGCCTCTGGGGAGATAAGTTTTATTCTGTTTGCTGTCTCTGTCCTAATTCTTAGGCAACTCCCGTCAATAAGTTGACACCTATAAATAAATAGTTCATGTTGATATAGTATGCTAAAAGTCAGTTTACGGAGCCAATATCAGCAG
>VEPN01000112.1 GCA_012026835.1 Candidatus Methanoperedens sp.
GTAAGCGTCCGGCTATCCGCATAGTTCCCAGCGCATAGCGCGCGAGTCACAGTATCGCCATATTCCTGATAAGGGGGAGATGGTGGTGACGAAGCAAGAGCGAGAGATGTACTGGCGGGGCGTATTGGAGCAGCAAGCGGGAAGCGGATTGTCGGTTCGATCTTGGTGTGCACGGGAAGCGATGGGTTATGCGACGTTCATGTACTGGCGTCGTCGCTTGGGGCGGCCGGCGGTGGGCGCGCGACTGACGCTGATGCGGGTGACGGAAGGGGGCGTGGTTGATAGCAGCGTGTGGCTATCGGTGGGCGGGGTACGCATCGAGGTGAAGCCGGGGTTTGACGCCGGTTTATTGCGACAGGTTGTGGCGGCACTGGCGGCGTGATGCTGGCGACGCTGGTGAATGCGGCGGCGGTGTATGTGGTCGCCGAGCCCTTCGATCTGCGCAAGTCCATCGACGGGTTGGCGTTGGCGGTGGAGACGAGTCTGGGGCATTCGCCGCTGTCGGGCTCGGTGTTCGTATTCTTCAACCGGGGCCGGGACAAGGTGAAGCTGCTGTGGTGGGACCGTCATGGGTTCTGGCTGGCCTACAAACGATTGGAAAAGGGCCGGTTCCGGCGTCCGCTGGAGGGGGCTATTTCCCGTTCGGAACTGCTGTTGTTGCTCGAGGGGGTGGACCTGTCGGTGACCCGTTTCCGCGAGGTTCGAGCGGAGCGGGTCGGATGAGGGAACATATCGCTGAAACCCGCGTGATCACTGGGCTTCTGGGTGGTCGACGCGGTATAATTTTGCCCATGAACACCGCCGTTCTCGCCGAAGAAAATGCCACCCTGAAGGCCACTCTGGCGCAACGGGAGGCGCGTATCGAACGGCTGGAATTCGACCTGGAACGACTGAGGATTCTGTTGTTCGGCGCCCGCTCGGAACGACTGCAAACCCTTCCCGGCAGTGGCCAGATGGGGTTGTGGGACGAGGTGCCGGATGACAATCCGCTCGTCAGCCCGGTGGAATTCAAGACGGTGGTGAAATCTCCCGCCAAGAACGCGCCCAAGCGCACCGCGTTGCCGGAGCATCTGCCGCGGGAGATTGTGGTGCTGCCGCTGTCGGCGGAAGACCGGCAGTGTCCGGAATGCGGCGAGGAACGGCCAGTGATCGGCTACGAGAGTTCCGAACGGCTCGACTACGTACCCG
>VEPN01000113.1 GCA_012026835.1 Candidatus Methanoperedens sp.
TGGAGTGCACCCCTCAAAGTAGACACATAGTTAAGGTGTGTTCACAGAGAGGGAAACCATGGGTAAAACAACAAGAAAAAGATATACACGTGAATTCAAGCTTTCATTAATACGGGAGCTTGAAAGTGGAAAAAAGTTAGGACAGCTCAGTCGTGAAAACAACATCCATCCGAATATGATATCCAGATGGAAATTGGAATACGATAAGGATCCAGAATCAGCTTTCAGCGGAAATGGCAATACTTACAAAAATGCAGCACGAAATGAAGAACTGGAAAGGCTTGTGGGTAAACTGTATGCTGAGAATGATTTCTTAAAAAAAGCTTTATGCACCCTCGAAAAGAGAGTGCAGGAAGAGAAACAGAGATTGAAAGCAGGGTGAAATTCATGATAATTTCAGAAAATCTGGATATCATCTCCATCAATCGGGCTACAGAATTGCTGGATGTCAGCAGATCTGGATATTACAAATGGATGCACAAACAAAACAATGGCGACCATAATTCTGATATTTCCATCAGGGAGGAAATGCAAAATATAGTAATTGAATTCCCTGGATATGGTTATAGAAGGGTCAAAGTAGAGCTTCGGAACAGGGGCTATGTTGTTAACGAGAAAAAAGTCCGCTGCTTCATGAAAGAAGACAATCTCATATGTGTGAAAAAGAGGTTCAAATTACAGACAACAGATTCAAATCATGGAGAAAAAGTCTATCCGAATCTTGCAAGAAACTTGAATGTGACTGATATCAATCAACTCTGGGTTGCTGATATTACATATATCCAGTTGTCGAAAGAGTTCGTATATCTGGCAGTAATCATAGATGTTTTCAGCAGGCGGTGTATTGGTTGGGATCTCAGTCGCAATATCGATACACATCTCACATTGAATGCTTTGCTTAAGGCTCTTCAAACACGAAAGGCAGATGATTTGAAGAATCTTATCCATCATTCCGACCAAGGTGTTCAGTATGCGTCAATCGAATATGTGAACTACTTGAAGGATATTTGTGTCCAGATCAGCATGAGCCGCAAGGGTAATCCCTACGATAATGCCTTCGCTGAGAGCTTCATGAAGACGCTGAAATATGAGGAAGTGTACCTGAACGAATACGGGAACTTCAATGATGCTATCCAGAACATTGAACATTTTATTGAGGAGGTTTACAATTCA
>VEPN01000114.1 GCA_012026835.1 Candidatus Methanoperedens sp.
GTCTTTTTTGTGACGGCAAAGGGTATCTCAGTTACAAAAGCTATATATCTGAGAGCATTTTCCGGTATGGTCCTCCCCGAAAGATTTGTTATTTCCAGGATCTCCGAATAATTGCCCGAATCAAGGTCATACATGAATCCTGCAAAATTAAGTCCATCCCATTTCAGCACCGGATTTGATTCTGTGAATACTGAGCCACGGCGCTCATGGTTTTCGTATAGCGAAGGATCTTTTTCCAAATAAAACCTGAAGATTTCCGAATCTGCCACCTTTAGTCCAAAATTTCCCATCCTGCCGCTTGAGTGCAACTCAAAGTCGATATAAGGATATTGCAGTTCTATTGAGTTGTCATTTACCATTGATATACTATTCTCAGAAACATCTGTTATTTTCATCACTGACTCTATCCTGGTATATTCATCTGATAACTGGAAAATCCCCTTAACGGTGATGGCAGGGACATTCTCTTTAAAAAGCACTGAATCCATATTTATTGCAATAATCGGTATATTACCGACTGTTATATTCGTATCATGCAGGTCGCCATTTACCGTTTTGACTTTCCTGATATCTTTTGTGTAAACATAAGTTTCTCCCGCTTTAACTGGCATGCTATCTATGTTCTCACCATTTTTCTTAAGAGATATCCGTGCGGTCCCCTCATCGACGTTCGCACTTTCGACCCGGATGGCATAACCATCACTCAGCGCCATGCTCCTTCCTGCTGCCAATGTATGGCTTGCGTTTTCATCCATCAAAATCCCGAGGAGCAGCCTGTGATTCAGCAGGTTCACCAGTGAGCGGGAAAATTTTGAGTCATCTGCATATCCCGCAAAGTATCTTTCACCCATGAATCCGATTACCCTGTAATTGCCAAATGGCCTGTGTTTGAATGGAATTTTTGAGACTGTTGTTGAGTATTTCAGGTCATATTCTCTTATGTATCTGTTATCTGGATTTCCAAGATCTATGCTGAATGATTCACTGCCTGCGTTATTATCAAGGTCGTAATAGAACCCATCAAAATTCATGGGGGTTAAATTAAAGATTGAGCCTGCACCGGCATCGGCAGCCCATACATACCGGGATTCAGGAGCGCTGATTGGCATTTTGGCCGGCATTCGAATTGGCTTTTCAAGGATTGTGATATTACCTGTTCTT
>VEPN01000115.1 GCA_012026835.1 Candidatus Methanoperedens sp.
TATAGTCAAGTTCTCAAGTAATCGTAGATTGGAACCATAATGATACCCTCTTCAAATGCCGTAATCAGTTGCCGTTTTAATTCACTCTTATTTTCCCAGTGCCTTATTGCCAGCCATTTCTTAGCAGCTCTCCATGACTGCTCTATGGGGTCAAGCTCAGGACTATAACTTGGAAAATAAACGATACGCAGGTACTCTTTATTTTCCTCATAAAATTTTTGCATATCGCCAGATGTATGGTAAGGACCCTGATCCATAACCGCAACCAGCTTACCGAATTTGTAAATGAGCCGTTGTAAAAATACCTTGAAAACATCACCGTTTAGCCAGTCTGTGAACGCATATATGAAATATTCAGAGTTTAATGCCCCCAGAACACAGATTTTTTCCTTTCTCTTGTATTCGTACTTTACAGTCGGGTGACTGCCAACAGGAAACCAGCCGTATGTGAGATATGGTGCTATCGGGAAGATGCTTTCGTCCATAAATAAGATCGTGTATCCATCGTTAACAAATGGTTTAACCTGTTGTCTGAAATTTTTTTAAATTTGTCCTGTAGTTGTTTATTAGCCTTTCTATGAGATGGCCGCGGTTTTTGGCAGGATAAACCAAGATTATGAAGTATACGCCTTACTTGAAGCGGTTTATAGGATACGTTATAGAGTTTTTCTATTAGTTGGATAACAAGTTTTGTTGTCCAGATAATGAATGGAAAATCCTGTTCTTGGGGAGATTTGAAAAGAATTGGCTTTAGATTTTCTATCTGTTTATCTGTCAATCTCTTTGGTCTTCCAGATGGCTTTTTATTATTCTTTCTCGAAATCCCCTCTGTGTGCAGGCGACGCAGCCAGTCACCAACAGTTGTTAGTGGATGTTTTACTGTTGAGCTTATTTCCTCAAGAGTTTTACCTTCCTTGCGTAAAATCGCCGCAAGAAGCCTTATTTTAGCTTTTGAATCCTCCTCTTCTTGATAAATATCGTTCAACTCATTTATAGAAAAGTCTGGAAGAAATGATTCACCTCTTGGTGTTATTGTCATTTTAATACCCCCATTAAATAATCTGTTTAATGATTCTTAAA
>VEPN01000116.1 GCA_012026835.1 Candidatus Methanoperedens sp.
CAATGTTGTGCAGGTTATAGAATATTCCCTGGATATCACGGAACGCAAGGAGGCGGAAAAAATCCGTCTTGAGAACCTGCGCCTTGACCTTGCAAGCAGAACAAAATCCGAGTTCCTGGCCAATATGAGCCATGAACTTCGCACACCCCTGAACGCCATAATTGGCTTTTGCGAGCTTATCAAGCAAAAAGTCCACGGAGGATTGACCGAAAAACAGGAACGTTATGTGGATAATGTCCTTACGAGCGGCAAGTTCCTTCTCAGCCTCATTAATGATATTCTTGACCTGTCAAAGGTTGAAGCAGGGAAGATAGAACTGGCGATTGAAAAGATCTCGCTGCCGTCGGTAATAAATGAGACGATGAACCTCATAAAAGAAAAAGCATCAAAGCATAATATTGATCTGAAAAAAGAATTTGACCCCATGCTGGATACTATCGAGGCAGACCAGCAAAGATTAAAGCAGATACTTTTTAACCTGCTCAGTAACGCCGTGAAATTCAGTAAAGAAGAAGGGGGAACTGTTACCATAACAACTAAAAAAGAAAGGGATATGGCAAAAATTTCAATCTCGGATACAGGCATAGGTATCAGGGAAGATGACATAACGAAACTATTCACTGAGTTTGAGCAACTTGATTCAGGCATATCAAAAAAATATGGAGGCACCGGACTCGGGCTTGCTATCACAAAGAAACTGGTCGAGCTTCACGGAGGTAAAATCATGGTAGAAAGTAAGGCAGGTGAAGGAACGACCTTCACCTTCTCATTACCCCTACAGGAAAAAAGTAAATGAACCTTAACTTTTTACCTGTTACCTCCCTTTCCCGGAGTCCGTGAGGGCGGCATGTAAGGAGTGGGAATGAATTCCACAGAAGGCCGCCTCGTCCCTGCCTGCGGGTAGAGCTCCATCAGGTCGTATATCTCCTTGAACACAAGCCCGCTCACAGGCAATCCCATCTCCAGGGCTTTTTCAAAATCGATTGGATAATCATGTGTCCAGCGT
>VEPN01000012.1 GCA_012026835.1 Candidatus Methanoperedens sp.
ATCTGTTTGAGGGGTTTTATGAAATTTTTGGGACAATGAGGTTTTAATGGGGTTTATTTTAGGATTTCAAGCTATAGTGTCAGGTTTGCCTGAGGCTCATCTACCCTGAAGAAGCTTTTGAATATTTGGGATTAGAAAAAACACCTGCTGAAAGGACTTTTTACAGGACTATCGAGCGACTTGGAGATAAATTTGAATTCGTTTTGGAACGCCATCAGAAATTTTTAGTGAAAAACAACCTCGTATCAAAAGAACAATTCATAGATTTCTCATCGACATATTTTGAAGGAACAAAACCTGAATTGGGTGCTTTAGGATATTCAAGAGATGGTGCACCTGGAAAGAAGCAAATCACTTTCGGGATAAGGCTGAAAAGTTCATTCGGGGTTTGAAAGATGGGTTGGAATTGAGACCGATACGACATTGGAGTGATCTTGCAGTTAAAGGATATCTACTGCTTACGTTCCTCACGAATTTTCTTGTCAATTTGACACTTTATTTAGCCAAGAAACCATTGGTTAGAGACATAAGGTTACTCAGAAAATTCCTTAACAATTTGACACTTACCGTCGCATATCCTCCAAATGCCTTCAAATTTACAATACTGTCAAATATTTCGAATGAAGTGATCAGCATTTTAGGCGATTTTATCAAAAAATATGATGACGATAGTCTGAAATTACGCTGGTAAATAGCCATCTGGCAAATTATATAAGGTAATAAAAATACGTTTTACTTAGCCGTAGGTGGCGAAGTCAAGTTATAACTCCTCGTATCAGACTTCCATAAAAGTTATAGAGCTTCTCCGATAAAAATCTTGCTATGCACAATTAAAACCCGGTTTCATGCATATCTTCCCCTTGACTCAATTTCCTTTACTCTCTCCAGAATTTCACAGGCATTCCCAAACATCCTGGAATATCCATCCTTAAAAGCTTCTATTAGTTCGTCGTGGTTTTCATGAGTGCTCTCAAATGTCTGGAAAAGCACGTGTATATCCACACCTCTTGCCTCTACGGTCTTATCAAGATACGCAAGGCCAAAGTCTATAAGATACAGTTTACCATCTTTAAATAAGATGTTCGAGGTCGTAAGGTCGCCGTGCACTATTCCACAGGTGTGCAGGCGCCCGATAAGTTCTCCTGTCTGCCCGGCAAGCGATGGGTTGATCACGTTTTTCAGGGATGTTCCGTTGATATATTCCATCTTTATTTCAAATTCAGTGACATCCTTTATTATTGGGGTCGGGACACCACACCTTCTCGCCTCGGAAATCAGTCTGGCTTCTGCTTTGGTCCTTGAGATGCGCAAAGTTTCGTCTATTTCCTTTAACCTGTATCTTTTTTGTACTCTTGTCTTAATTATCGTATTTCCATCAAGCGTTATCATGGCTTCAGCGCCGCTTGCAAATATTGTTGGACTGCCGCCTATCGCCATGTTGACTATTGCCATGTTACCACCGCATCATCGGGCCTGAAGCCGGGATTGACCCTTGAATCCGGAACAGGGGTGCTGTATCCTGATTTATACATCAAAAGGCCAAGATATGCTATCATGGCCCCGTTATCTCCCATGAACCGCTTCTCAGGGACATAGAACTTAATCCCCCTGTCTTCACACATAATTGCAAGCATCTCGCGAAGCCGCAAGTTCGCCCCCACGCCTCCTGCAAGAAGAACTTCGTTCTTTCCCGTATGGGCAACTGCTCGCTCTGTTACTTCAGTCAGCATTGCGAATGCTGTTTCCTGGAACGAGTGGCAAACATCAGGCAGGGCGGCTCTTTTTAAAGCCTCCTGAGCGGCAGTGGTCAGTCCTGAAAAAGAGAAATCCATGCCTTTTACTGTGTAAGGCAAAGGTACATATTGTTTTGCCTGCCTGGCAAGTTCCTCGACTTTAGGCCCTCCGGGATGTGAGAGTCCCACCGACCTTGCAAACTTGTCAAGTGCGTTCCCTATCCCGATATCAAGCGTCTCGCCAAATACCCTGTAACGTCCTTTCCTGTAGGCAAGGACCTGGGAATTTGCACCGCTCACATACAGGGTGACAGGATCTTTTGCCGGCGTCTTCCACCGCCCTACTTCGATATGGGCTATACAGTGGTTGACCCCGATGAGCGGGACTTCAAGAGATAATGCAAGAGCCCTTGCAGCCGTTGCCACAGTGCGAAGACACGGCCCAAGCCCCGGGCCTATGGAAAAGGCCACTGCACTTATATTTCTGCCGCCCTTTTTCAGGGTTTGCCTGACGATGTCTGCGATATGGTTTGCATGATGCTGGGCAGCTTCGCGCGGATGGATGCCTCCTGATGCAGGTATGTATGTGGCTGTGGTTTCAGCTATTACGTCATTTTCATCGACAATGGCTGCGCTTAAATTCCATGCAGTTCCTTCAAGACCAAGAATCGAGATTTTCATAAGTTGGAGTCTTCATGACAATTTACTCTAAAATAAGTATCGTATATATTTAGTGATTTTCTCCAAATTATCAGTAACCTTTACATACAGCAGGAACAATATGAATCATCAATCACGAGGTGTTATACTGAAACAGCGAGCAAATAAAAATCCCCAACCTGAAGAATTTACAAGGGTTCGCATTCCACAGAAAAGTGCGAATGAAGTACTGGGGGTTGTAGAAAGCCTGTTAGGGGCTAATAAGATAAGGGTGAGGTGCATGGACGGCGTGGTGAGACTTGCTCGCATTCCCGGTAAAATCAAGAAAAGGATATGGATCATGGAGGGCGATGTTATTATTGTGGTTCCCTGGTCATTTCAGAATGAAAAAGCTGATATAGTGTGGAAGTATAGCGGCCCCCAGGTCAACTGGCTTGAACGTAAAGGATTTTTGAAAAGTTAGATCAAGAGTATGGTTAGTGACAAGAAACTTCACCGCATGGACGAGCGGGTCGATGAATTACGCATGCGGATTAAGGATTCAAGTCAGAGGGCGGTATTCGCTGATGTTTTTGATAACGCAACCTTAATGGCTCTTTATGAGCTCGCAAGAAAAGGTTACATCGATGCTTTAGGGGGCTCGGTCAACACAGGAAAAGAAGCGAACGTATTCCATGCAGTAACAAAAAAGGATGAAATATCGGAAATCGCAGTGAAAATATATCTCATCTCCACTGCAAACTTCAATGCGATGAAGGAATATATTATTGGCGACCCCCGCTTTATAGGGATCAAGCAATCAAGGAAAGACCTGGTTATTGCATGGGCAAAAAAAGAATTCAAGAACCTGAAAAGAGCAGAAGAAGCCGGGGTCAGGGTTCCAAAGCCATATGTTGTTAGAAGAAATATCCTGTTGATGGAATTCATTGGAAAAGACGGTATTCCCATGCCTCAGCTAAAAGACGTAAAATTATCCGAAAAAGAGGCGGAACATATTTTTAATAAGATCACTGAGTACATGAACCTGCTATATTCAAAGGCAAAATTAATCCATGCTGACCTGAGCGAATATAATATTCTGGTCAATATGAATGATATGGAGCCTGTGATAATCGATATGGGCCAATCCGTGACCATAGACCACTTCCATGCCGAGGAGTACCTGCGGCGGGACGTAACAAATATTGTCCAGTTCTTTAAGAGATATAATATCCCGATAAATGAGGATGAATTGATTTCAATTGTAAAAGAGGGAAGAAAATGACAGAACATATTAAAATTCCACTTGAGAGAATTGCAGTTTTAGTTGGGCCGAAAGGCAGTACCAAAGAGCTTATTGAAGAGAAATCAACAGCCATGCTTAATATCGACAGCCAGGATGGTGATGTTGAAATAATGGATCCGAAAGACCCGATCAAAGGCATGCGCGCAAAAGAGGTGATCCATGCTATCGCCAGGGGCTTCAGTCCTGAAAAAGCCCTTAAACTCTTTGATGATGATCTTCTCATTTTTGAGACAATCGACCTGTCAAACATCGCACGTACTGAAAAGGATCTACAGAGAATAAAAGGAAGGGTGATCGGAAAGGCGGGCAAGACCCGTGAAATTTTTGAGAACCTTACAAATTCGCGCATTTCAGTTTATGGAAAAACCATATGCCTTATCGGTTATCCAGAACAAAATGCTGTAGCAAGAGCCGGTATTGATATGCTCCTTGAGGGTTCGACCCACGGTCCGGTTTATAACTTCCTTGAGAAAAAGAAAAGCGAACTTCGCCTGAAAATGATTTGATTTTAAGTCAGGATTTTTCTCGGCTTAACCGGCTTTCTTTTTTCTCCTATAATCAAGTATAACAAACAGTATTATGATAAACAGGCATCCAAGCAGGAATACGATACCCGGGTGTAATAAAATAAAGTCTGAAATCCTTGCGAGAATGTCAGGGATAGCGGTGCTCGAGCCGCCTTTCTCAAGCGCCTGTGGCTGCAATGGGGAGGAAGCGCCTCCTGTGATGTTAAGAGTATCATTAACTGTCGTTGCCACCGGGGTTACAGGTTCGGAAGTGGGCGTAACTGCGGCGGAAATATTTACAGAGTTCGAATCAATAGCTACTGGCACGGCAGTCGGGGATGGCACCAATCCCTTGTAGTGTTCACCGCTTCTTGCAGTTTCATTCAACACTGCTGAGGGCGCCTGTGTATACAATGGAGGCGGAATACCTGCACTTTGATCGGCCGCTTCACTTAAATCAGACTTAAACATAACTGTACTGGTTTTTCTTGTAAAGAATTCAATCATGCTTGACGCAAGCACTGCGGCCAGTATCACGCCCAGGTATTTTCTCAGGAGATCGGTAACGGATTTCCTGTCTGTTTTTTCAGGCACTACAACGATGAGCTTTTTTACAGGCGCATAAACCTTGACTTCCCTGCCCTTTTCGCTGTACTTAATCCTTTCAACTTTGATAAGCCCCACACTCTCAAGGTTCTCAAGGTTATAAGTAACTGTTGTGAGCGGGGCATGCAAACGCTCAGCGATATCAGATGCGGAAAGCGGTGCATCAGCGAGGAGTTCGATTATATGCCGTGCTGTATCGTTTGATATCACCTGCGTTATTTTCCTGGATTCCTCGCCCAGCGGCAGGATAAGGAGTTTTTCATCGCCCGGGTCTTTCTTGTTCTCTTCCATTCATATTATTAATGGACATAGATATTAAAAGAGATTTCTATAACTACGAATCAGTTCGTAGTTTAAGAAAATATTTTATGAGTTAAATGTGTAGATGATTGTCACATAAAATATTTGTAGTGTTGAAATAAGAAATAAAGAGGAATTATGAATAAATCAGCCGTATATGCCCTGTTTGGGATATTTGCTTTTGTATTGTTATCAAATGTGGCAGATTCCACGACCTGGTCAATGGAAGCAGGAGAAATACCATATCAAGCGGGTCATTCAGACAGGATCATCATAGGCACTGTAAAGAGTATGAGTTCAAGCTTTGACTTCACCGATGTAATTATCAGCGTGGACGAATGGTTAAAGAATCCCCTTCCAGAGAGTGAAATAATTGTAAGGACCGAATGGGGTACAAATGCTTTTACCGCGGGCGCAGCAAAATTCAGCGTTGGCGAGAAAGCCATTTTGATGCTTAATGACGACGATACCGGAAAAGGCAGGTTCAGGATGGCATTTATGGAACTGGGAAAACATGATGTTTCAGAGAGGGACGAGGTTATAAAGGGGATTTTATTTGGAACCACAAAGTCCATGTTCCGGTCCGGGGGCGGCATACAGATACTCGACCCGGATGCGGCAAAGCCTGCCATTACAAAAGAAAATGCCAGCAGCATTGCTTCCGGGATAATCCGGATACCGGTAGATAGGGCAAGGATCACTTTAATTAATGATACTCGATATATATCCCGAATATATTGGGAGTTCACTTATATGGAGGATGATAAAAAGCAGGCAATACTGGAAATCGGTGCTGCCACAGGCGAAGTGCTTGCATATTTCAGCTTCAACAAGATCAAAGATAAGGTATCTATTCCCGAAAACCAATCCCTTGAAAAGGCAAAAGAATCACTAAAGAACTTCAGTTTGAATATAGACAACCTGGAACTATCTAAGCCGTCGGTTGAACTGAATAATGTGCTTGGAGGGAAGCTCTACCAGATCGAGTGGATTCAGCAAAGTAACGGGATTCCCGTATTTGATGGTTTTATAAGGGTTGGAGTGGATGCCGACGGCGGGAGTCTTATTTCTTTTGTGAAGCATATTCACGATGTATCGGGGATAGAGATGATTCCTGAAATAACCAAAAATGATGCCATCGCAACAGCAAAGGATTTTGCGGGAAAGACTTATGATAATCCTCCGCCTGATGTGCAAAATGCTGTTCTTGAGATCAGACCCCTCTTTCAGTATGAGACACCAAAAGGCGCCCTGACATGGAAAATAACAATGGGGGACAACCGGTCAGGATATAATGTTGTAGATGTATGGGTTGACGCAGTATCTGGAAATGCCGTAGCAGTCGAACGTATCAAAGGAGCCGAAATAGAAAGAAATATCTTTCCATTAATCGCAGGAGGCGCGTTGATACCTGTGGTTTTGCTGGTTTTATATATGAAATACAGGAAACACCGGTAAAATGAGGGCTTCCCGGGCTGAAGTGTAGATGGCTGTCACAGAAAATATATTACAGAATGGGTGTTCAAAGGAATGTAAAATATGCGTAAAAGCTATGAACCAATCCCGCTCCTGCTTGCCATTCTCTCCCAGTTCTTAAGGCAGATTTTTGGTAAAAGAAAGGGAATGAGATGATACCATTATCTGAGTTACGACCAGAATTTATTTTTAGCGATTTTAGTAATATTTATATTAGTACAAGATAATTTTATGATGGAAATCCCAACTAAAGCAGGGTTGAATTTTGGCAAATAAAGCGATGAAGTATAAAAAAATAATTATAATTTTTAGTGTTATCTTTATTATAGTGATAGCTGGCGGATGCATAAAAGAAAGTGAAAATAAAATTCCTGAAAAAAATATTTATTATTACTCACTTCCAGGTTTTGAAACCGACCAGAATAAGTCTTCAATTTTGTGGGAGAAGATCAACAGCTCGGAAGAGGCAAAGTATGTTACTTCAGAAAGATCTTATTCGGCGATAGTTTTTGTCCATCCCTATACCGTTGGAGCGTTCGATCCCTCTTCCGCAGAATGGGTTGTCATGTTATCTTCGATTCCGGAAAAGGGAACCGAAATAAAAATAGCAATTTTCAGGCTCGATTACCTGACGCTTGATAAGAAGATATCTTATGAATTCAGCCTCCCGGCAGGTGAAGAACTTTCTTTAGAACAAGGCATTGCAATAATGGAAGAAGAGATGAAAAAAGACACATACGGAAGTAAATCTGTGGAGAGGGAAAAGGTAATACTTCAAGGGGGGAACTATATTTATTCCTATCCTGCGGGAGACTTCGGGGGAACCATAATAGTTAATAAATACGCCGGTAAAGCTGTATTTTATGCAACTACTGTCTGGAACGGGAAGGGCAAGCTTATCGTTCCTGATGAACCTGGCGGAACTTCCCGGCTTACTTCTCCTCCGGGAAATACCTTAAGCCAGGCTTTTGATGAATCATCAGGAATTTTTACAAAATACTGGGATGCCGTGGATTTTCCGGGTTTCTGGCGCGATGCTGAAACAAATGCTTCAACCGAGATTCTTGTTATTAATCAGAGTTTACTGAACAACAGTTACAGGGTGATTGAAAAACACAACCTGATATACACAACGAAATCAGTTCCCCAGAAATATCTGGTCTATGCGCGCATTAATATAACGCCGGAGGGTACAGACGGCTCTTATCTGGCTGCCGGATGGCTGGGAGAAAAATACGTAGTGCTTGGTGAAAACAAGTTTGCAAGGATAATCTTTGAGCAAAATGTTTCGGATACAAGAGTCATACGAATAGGAGAATCCTGGAATCTGGGGGAGGGATACAGGATTGTTGCCCAATCTTTAGATGCGCATTCTATAGACCAAGGATGGTTTATACTTTACAAAAATAATAGCATGCTTGATGATACAATCATAGAGGTAAAACAGGACTGGAGTTATCGGTCAAATACAAATGACACCATTCCAACTTTTGTCTTTTATTATCAACGTGTTTATGTTTTGCCAGATACTAACGGAGCAGATCTAAAATATACATGGCTCAGGTCACAGCAGATAACTGAACCAAAAGTAGGCGATATTTTCGGCATCATGGAAGTAACGTCCATCAACAACGGCAGCATCGAACTCAGGAATAAGGATGCAATCGACCTGGCTCCCGGAACTGTCGTTAGCCTGATGGGAAATATCAGTATCCAGGTGGACAGTTCCGATGCATACCTGTCATTCCATCCGTTTAAAGCGAAGAAAACGTAAATTAATACTGGTCATATCAGCATTGAACATCCTGGCCATATCGGGAAGCAAGCAGTATGTAACACAAATCTTTAATACGAAGCGGTAATTCAGATTTGTAGTGGTATTAATGAGGCAATAAGTATTCGATAAGGTCGTGGACTGCAACAATTATGGAACATTAAAAGCGGGATAAACATAGAATACGAGGGGTTAAACGAAAAATTCAGGTGCAAAGTTAAATTGTAACAAATTATGGCAGAAATAACTGAAGGAGAAATAAAAGAAACTTTTGGTGACAAAACCTTTTACAAAGGACTTGATTACTATGATGGCAGGCGTGTTCTTGACACTGTCAGGATAGGCAGTATCCTTTATGCCCGGGTGGTGGGAAGTTCTGCAAAACCTTACGAGGTCACAGCTTCTATCAGCGAGATGCATACAGAATGCACATGCCCTGTAGGATCGATGTGCAATCTGAGGGTACAGTGAATGAGGATAGTCATTGACCACAGGGAGATGCGCTCCGGGGTAGCAGAGGCTCTTTGCAGGCTTGGTGCTGATATTGAAACCACCACTCTTGCGGTCGGCGATTATGTTGTGAGCGGGAGGGTGGCCTTCGAAAGAAAGACTGTGAATGATCTCTTCGCGACCCTGATAGAGCGCCGGGAACTGTTCTCGCAGCTTATGGACCTGGCGAGGTCGTACTCGCGGCCCATCCTGATAGTCGAGGGCGAAGACCCATTCTTTTTTTCAGGCCGCAGGGTGCATCCAATGGCTATGCAGGGCTTCCTTAATACGATAGCCCTCATGCGAATCCCCACCCTTTACACGCTCAACGAGGCAGAGACGGCGCAGGTTATAGGCATGATAGCGGAAAAAGAGCAGGGCGGAAGGGATAAACCTTTTAACCCGCACGGGAAGCGGAGTCACTTATCAAAGTGCGGGGCGAAAGAATACCTTGTTTCATCTATCCCGGGCATCGGGCCTGTGGCGGCAGGAAACCTGCTGCGGCATTTTGGCAGCGTGGAGAAAGTCGTGACTGCGCCGCGGGAGGAGCTTATGGAAGTGGAGCGCATCGGGGAAGGGATTGCGAAGAGGATAAGGGAGATTGCGGGAGGGAGGTATGATTCAAAATGAATGACATATTGATGATTTTGAAAGGGCAGACTTCATACTTGAGAAAAGTAATAGTTTCCCGTTACGCAATTATTCCCAGAATTTCCCGTTACGGAAGTTGCTGTGTTATTTTTATTCAGACCTTTTATTTTAATTTATAGCGATACTTCTGTGCAATGCCTGATATTTTACCCGGGGAATGGACCAGCTGCATATCAGAATACTCATTCAGGCCATAATTCTAAAAAAACCATAAAAAAATGTCGTATAATCCACATTATACGACATTTTAATATACTTCCACGTACAATTAGGTATAAAAGCATATTAATTGGTGATTCATGGAAATATATACGGCACCAAATCTGAAAAAGCTGGAAACTGAACTGAAACTCAGGGGATTTTCTAAGCAGACCTCAAAAATGTACCTTTTCTATAATATCAAATTCCTTGAGTTCATAAAAAAATCTCCCCAAGATATCGATGACGATGATATAAGAGAGTTCCTTGCTCATAAAATGTCAGACCATTCTCTTTCTAATGCTTCAATCGCTCTCATAAAAGCTTCATTAAAATTCTTTTACACAGATATGATGGGAAAAAATCTGACACTGATAAAAACACCAAAAGCATCAAAGAAGCTTCCAGTCGTGTTGAGCCGCAGTGAAATAAAAGATCTTCTGGACAATACAAGGAACTTGAAGCATAGACTTTTGATAGAACTCCTGTACTCTACAGGGCTTCGGCTTTCAGAATGCATCAACCTGAAATACTCTGACCTGGATTTGAACGATGGCATAGGTTGGGTACGCATGGGGAAAGGAGCAAAAGACAGGATATTTATTATTTCTGAAATGTTCAAGAACGACCTTCTGGCATACAAGGATGAAAATAGCTCGGATGGCAAAGGATATATTCTTTCTGTGAACGGCAGGAAAATGTCGCCTCGCAGTATCCAGCACGCGGTAAAGGCCGCTGCAAAGCGCGCAGGCATCGAAAAAGATGTGCATGTTCACACGTTGCGGCATTCGTTCGCCACGCACCTGCTTGAGAACGGCGTGGACATAAGGAAGATACAGAAGCTTCTGGGGCATTCGAATTTGCAGACCACGCAGATATACACGCAGGTCTCAAGCGAAGAGATCAAGAAGATTAAGAGCCCTCTGGATATGCTGTGAAGGGATACTAATTCACTGGATTTTTAACAGCAAATTCCGTAACGTAATATTTCTCGATGTTTCCCGTAACGCCATTTTGCCAGACAAATGCCGTAACGGTTTTGATGAATATATTTTCATTTCAGTAGTCCTGAATAAGAGTTAGTGGGCAGAAGAGTTTTTGGTGGTGGTATGAAAAAGAGTGGTTTCTTCTGCCCGCTATAATTCGTCTATATACGAACTTTAGTATTTATAGTTTACGTTTCTTGTAAAACCGATTTGTTTAGATATACAAAATCTACATGGATACACTGGAATTGCGTCACGGTATTTTTTCAGAAATATTCCGTAACGGATATTTGTGTCAGGGGATTAGTGGGCAGAGGGGATTATGGTGGATTAAAAAAGACGTTTTTTTCTGCCCACTATAAGTTCGTATATAGACGAACCAACATATATAGTTTACGTTTGATGTAAAGATGGTATAATTACGTAACGGATTTATTAGCCATATCCCGTGACGGTAATTTAATATTTGACGTGACGGAATTATCTGGCTATGCCTGGATTACGTAGAGCTTTCCGGTAAATCTTAAATATAAAAACGTAACTAATGAAAGGCCTTGTTGTTCCTTGAATGAAAAAATTAAAAGCTGGTGGTGAATATGACTTATGCATATTTATTTTTTGGACTGGTCATCATTTATTTGGCAGGCGCGGTCGCCTCTATAATATTGAATAAAAAAGACCGTCTTTGTACCTATGTATCCTTCATAAGCTCGACCATCGCATCCGTCTCAGGGATTATTTTTTCATTGTCCGTGATCCTTGGTGAAAATTTCGCATTCGCCCTTCCAGGCTCGTCGATCATGGTTTTTGATGTTTTTGTGGATAAATTATCGGCATTCTTCGTTCTCGTGATATCCATAGCTGCTTTTGCGGTTTCGATCTATTCAATCGGGTACGTAAAAGAATACTTCGGGAAGAAGAACATCGGATATCTTGGTCTCCTGTACAACATTTTCATTCTTTCAATGGTACTTGTCGTCTCCTCAAATAACATTGTCATGTTCCTGATAGTATGGGAATTGATGTCAGTAGCGTCATATTTCCTTGTGATATTCGAGCATGAAAAAGCAGAAATCAGGAAAGCAGGCTTCATTTATATTGTAATGACACACATAGGGACAGGCTTTATCATCCTGTCGCTGCTCATCCTTGCAAGTTCAAGCGGAAGTTTCAGTTTCGCATCCTTCCATGCTTCAGGTTCCACAATGCCTCCCCTCTTAAAAGACCTGGCATTCCTGTTCGCTCTTATCGGTTTCGGGGCAAAGGCAGGCATAGTGCCCCTTCACATCTGGCTTCCATACGCCCATCCCGCGGCACCAAGCAATGTATCGGCCCTGATGTCAGGTGTTATGATAAAAACAGCGATATATATGCTCATCCGCGTATCCTTTGATTTCCTGGGGGCCGATGTCCTGTGGTGGGGAATACTGCTGCTTGTAGTAGCATCAGCCTCCGCACTTCTTGGAGTAATGTATGCATTGATGGAGCATGATATGAAGCGGCTTCTGGCTTATCATAGCGTCGAGAACATAGGAATCATCCTTATAGGTGTGGGTGTATCCATGATATTCGTGGCTTCCGGGCATCCGGAACTTGCAATATTCGGGTTGATAGCCGGGCTCTATCATACGATAAACCACGCAGTTTTCAAATCTCTGCTATTCATGGGAGCAGGTTCGCTGATATATTCAGCGCATACAAGGAACATCGAAGAATTGGGAGGGCTTTTAAAAAAGATGCCCTGGACAGGCCTTTTTTTCCTCATCGGTTCGATATCGATCTCCGCCCTTCCGCCGTTTAACGGTTTTGTAAGCGAATGGCTGACCTTCCAGGCCCAGCTCCTTGGCATCAACCTGGAAGACAATATTCTGAAAATCGCTGTACTTTCAAGCAGCGCTGCGCTTGCCCTGACAAGCGCCCTTGCAGCCGCGTGTTTTGTAAAGGCTTTCGGGATAAGCTTCCTTGCCATCCCGCGAAGCCCACATGCAGAACATGCCAGGGAAGTACCTGGAACTATGCTCTTCGGGATGGGTATTCTTTCGCTGCTGTGCATAATCCTCGGGATATTCGCGTTTTATTTCATACCTGTTCTTGACACGGTTGCAACCTCGGTTATCAGGACAGGAGCCGTCTCACAGTCTATATATAATATATCATCAGTGATGACGCTCCCGCTGGCAGGAAGCATTTCAACAATGTGGCTGTTCCTGCTTTTATTCATCATTCTTCCCCTTCCATTCCTTCTTGCGCTTGCTATCGGGGGAGGAACATCGGCACGAAAGTACGAGACATGGGGGTGCGGACAGCCCTCAGTGACAGGAAGAAATGAATATACTGCCACGGCATTCTCAAAACCGATACGTATGTGGTTTGGCAATATCTACAGGTCGCACAGGGAAATACAGACAACTTATGGAGGTTCTCCCTTTTTCAAAGATAGATTTATCTTCGACACGCAGATAGAGCCTATATTCGAGAAATACCTCTACAGGCCAGTCACATGGCTTGCGCTTACTATCTCAAGATTAATGAGAATCATACAGACAGGGAGCATACATTTATATCTGCTTTATATACTCATCACGCTGGTGATCGCATTGATATATGTGGGAAGCGGCGGCTAAAAAAATATATAATATCTATGTTAAGATAATACCCTCTTAATATAAATTTCATACGCTACAGGTTCAACGGATTTCCCTGCCCAGAATTTTATTAATTCTCCCCTGTGTATAATAGCAGTGAGAGGCAGTTTCTTTTCTTTTTCCTCTTCATGAAATATTATATTATAAAGCGCTCCGCCTTCATGCCTGTCTTCTGCTACTTCGATTACTTCGATCCTGTCCCAGTATTTTTTGGCAATCTCATCGACGTTGTCCTGGTTTCCTTCGCAGAGCTTGCATTTATCGTCCCGCGTCCTGTCGCGCCTGATATTAAGAAGCACAGGGCGCTGGGTGGCGTTTATCCTGTCGATAAGTTTCTCGACAGGTTCGTATTTATCAGCAATATATTGTTCAATGGAATCTTTGTATTCTATTACGGCCTGCTCTGCGGTTATATTATTCGCTTTTGACAGCGCTGCTATGAACTTCTGCCTGAATTTCTCTTTATGGTTGGACTTGAGTTGGGTTAGTTTCATAAATCCTCCTCAATTGGAACTGTGATTAGGTTAAACTTCTCTCCCATGTTTATCTTTTTTACGCTGCATCAAAATGGCTTTCAGGAAGCTGGGTTTCCCGCCGGAATATTCTTTACTCTTTCTTTTTTTATCCTTGCTTGGCAGTCATATAAACATCCCTGTCAGTGAGATCACATCGCGGGAACCCATAGTTTCAGGCCGTATTATTGAATTTTACAGGTTCAAGTACGTGGTCCCGCCTGTTGAGGTAAAGCGGCGAACTATCATAGCCGTCAATATTGGAGGTGCGGTGCTCCCGGTAATGATATCTATATTCCTGGCTACCCTTGTAAACATTGGAGATGTGCTTATCGGAGTTTTGATTATGACAATCCTTATTCATCTGATAGCCCGGCCTGTGAAAGGTCTTGGGATAGCAGTCCCAGCATTGATACCTCCTGTTGCTGCTGCTGCACTGGCGCTCCTCATATCTCCGGGCGAGGCACCAATTATCGCTTATATTTCCGGAACCCTGGGTAGCCTCATCGGAGCGGACCTCCTTAACCTGAAAAAAATCCCTGAACTTGGTACTCCTGTAGCTTCAATCGGCGGGGCGGGTACATTTGACGGTATATTTCTCACAGGAATAATATCGGTGCTCCTGGCTTAGCCGCCTTACCGATATTACTGGAAGACCGCACCTTTATCAGATGAACTTACCAGTTTCTCGTACCTTGCAAGATAGCCTTTTGTGACCTTTGGGGACGGCGCTTTCCACATTTTTTTCCTTTTTTCCATCTCTTCCTGTGAAACCCTGGTGTCCAAAATCCTGCCTGGTATGTCTATCTCAATAATATCGCCGTCCCGCACAAGAGCGATAGGTCCGCCGATTGCAGCTTCAGGTGAGACGTGCCCTATGCATGGCCCCCTTGTCCCGCCTGAGAACCGCCCATCTGTGATAAGCGCAACCGAATCAATCAATCCCATCCCTGCTATTGCGGCGGTGGGAGAAAGCATCTCACGCATCCCCGGGCCGCCTTTTGGGCCCTCATAACGTATTACTATACAATCGCCCGGCTTGATCTTCGTTTCCATTATGGCTTTCATGGCAAGTTCTTCACTGTCAAAGATCCTCGCAGGCCCCGAATGCTTCAGCATTTTTTGGTTTACAGCGCTCTGTTTTACCACTGAGCCAAGGGGGGCAAGGCTTCCCATCAGTACTGCGATCCCGCCTTCTGGGTGTACGGGCGATTCCGGTGTCGCGATTATCTCTTTATTGGCGCGCGGATTTATTATTATGAAATCGTCGAGGTTCTCTTTTAGGGTTTTTCCTGAAACTGTATTTACATCAAGATGGAGCCTGTCATGGAGGCGCTGCATAATGGCAGGAACACCCCCCGCCCGTTCAAAATCGATAAGGTACCTGTTCCCGCCGGGCCTCAGATTGATAAGATGCGGTGTCTCCCTGCTTATTTCATCGAACCTGGAAAGTGGCAGGCCAAGCCCGAATTCCCGCGCTATCGCAGGCAGGTGCAACGCAGTATTTGTGCTGCCGCCGATGGCCATGTCAACACGTATTGCATTATCGAGGGATTCATCTGTTACTATCTGGCGTGCTGCCGTTCCTTTTTCCACAAGTTCAAGTATCTTCATACCCGACTGCTTTGCAAGCCGTATCTTTTTTGCATCTACCGCATGTGCAGTTGCGCATCCGGGGAGGCTTAAACCCAGCGCTTCTGTGACACAGGCCATGGTGTTTGCTGTGAAAAGACCTGCGCACGAACCAGCGCCGCAGCATGCGTAATCCTCAAGATTCTTTAAATCCATATCTGAAAGTTTACCGCCCTGGCGCTGTCCAACGGCTTCGAAAAGGGAGATAACATCCCTTGGCTCATCTCCCACTATACCTGGCATCATCGGCCCTCCCGTAACCACGATAGCAGGGATATCAAGCCTCCCCGCAGCCATCAGGTGGCCGGGCACTATCTTATCGCAGGTAGGTATCATAACCATGCCGTCGAACTGGTGCGCCCCGACCATGAGTTCGACGCTGTCGGCAATGATTTCCCTGCTCGGCAGCGAGTTTTTCATGCCGATATGACCCATTGCAATACCGTCGCATATTCCTATGGTGTTAAATTCAAACGGTACGCCTCCTGCCATCCTTATACCTGCTTTTACGGCTTCTGCAAGCTTATCAAGGTGAATATGGCCCGGGATGACCTCGTTCCATGAATTAACCACTCCTATGAACGGCAGGGACATTTCTTCATCTGTCAGCCCGACTGATTTTAACAAAGACCTGTGAGGGGCGCGCTCAAGTCCTTTTTTGATGTTATCGCTTCTCATAGTATGTGGCTGTTAGATGATTCTTAATTATTTTAAACATTATGGTAGATATTTAAATCACCCAAAAGCTTTATCAATAAACCCATACCTAAAGGACATTCTCATTTAAGATTACTCGGTGACTTTTATGACCCAGAAGACAAAAGGAAAGAAGAAGCGATTGGCAAAAGCGCAAAACCAGAACCAGCGTGTTCCGGCGTGGGTTATTGTCAAGACAAAGAGGAAAGTAATGACCCATCCGCAGAGAAGGCACTGGAGACGCAGCACCCTGGAAGTTTAAGGTGAAATAATATGGCAGACATTGAAAGGATTTATACAATTCCGCTTTCAGATGCAAGGAAAGTCCCTCGCTGGAAGAGAGCAGAAAGCGCAGTGAGAAAGGTAAGAGCTTTTATTGCGAAACATCTGAAGACAGACCCTGAAGAAGTTAAGATCGATAAAACCATAAATGAGAAGATATGGGAAAGAGGTTCCATGAAACCGCCATTGAAAGTCCGGGTCAGGGCAGTCAAGTTTGAAGCTGGCGGTGTTCAGGCTGAACTTGCCCAGGAATAATTTTTTGAGTTTGATTTGAGACATTTGAAACATTTGAAACATTTGAGACGCAAGATAAACATATCAGGGAGCCCGGTACTGGGCGTTGTTGCGACCTGTACCGAGGAGCTTGCTTTTGTCCCTTACGATGTTTCGGACGAGACTATTCTGAATCTGGAAGAATCACTTGGTGTGAAGTCCATCCGTTCATCAGTGGGGGGAAGTTTTATTATCGGTTCGCTCCTCCGTGGAAATTCAAATGGGGCAGTAGTTGCAGGGTTCATACTTGATAAGGAGATGAGGGCTATCAGGAAACACGTGAAAACTGCGAGGCTGACAGGCGAATTGAATGCAGCAGGGAATTTGATACTTGCCAATGACAGCGCGGCACTGGTTCATCCAGACCTGTCTGACCGGTCTATCGGGGTTATCAGAAAAACCCTTGGTGTTGAAGTGAAGAAAGGGACTATTGCAGGTTTAAAAACCGTGGGAATGGCAGGAATCGCCACGAACAAAGGAATACTTGTTCATCCGAAGGCTACATCAAATGAGATCAGCATACTGGAAGAGGTGTTCAGTCTTCCTGTTGATATCGGGACTGTCAATTTCGGGTCCCCGCTTGTGGGTTCGGGTATCCTTGCCAACAGTAAAGGCTATGTAACCGGAGAAGATACCACAGGCCCTGAAATCACAAGGATTGAAGATACTCTGGGTTATGAGTAAGTACCAATAAAATTAAAATACCATTATCTACAAATCTACATGAGGAACTATGACAGATAGAAAATATATAATCGAGTCCAGAAGATATAATGGTGAAGATGGAAAAACGACATACGATACCTGGATCACAAACGCAAATGTAATTGAAGTAAAACACAATGAACAGTATTTAGTATTCTACCCGCTTGAAGGAGAACATGCAGGAAAAAAACACTATATACCGTTCTCGAATATTCATATAGTAAGGGAAATATAAGTTTAAGTGAGGACTAACCGGTTCAAAACTCGGTTTCTTCCAGGAATTTCCTGAATGTTTCGATTTCATTTTCATTTTTCATAATTTCATCCTTTATCTCAGTCCCGATCTGTGTAATTATCTGTTTGAGATTTTCCGTATTAAATCCTTTCGGGATTTGGGCCTCAAACAGATAGTCTTTTGATCCTACTTTTATGGATCCGTACATGAAGTCCTTGTATTTTAATACCACATTTCGGATAATCTGCCTGACAGAATCATTTTTAAATCTATGCTCATTGATTATATATTCCGGCTCTGCATATTTCCATTCAATATTCAAGGGATATACCTGGATAGTATAGTTCAGTTCATCCACATTTGTCATTCTGGCTTTGAGTTTAAATTCTGTAGTCATGTTCGACTCATTCATATTCAATACCCTCTGAAATATAGGTAGAAACAATATATATTTCAGAAACTAAAAAGTTATCGGATTCAATAAATGTCCGCAGAACCCATGATCAGGCTATAGGCGTCCCCTCTTTCTGTGTTAAATCCTTAAAAGCAGCCATCAACTTTTTAGTCACCTTTCCGGGCTTTCCATCTGCTATTGACCGCCCGTCGATTTTCGTGATGGGAGCTATTTCGGCAGCCGTACCTGTAACAAAAACCTCATCTGCCGTGTAAATGTCGAAAAAGCCCATATTTGTCTCTGTTACTGATATCCCTTCCTTTACAGCCAGTTCAATAGCAGCCGCCCTTGTTATCCCGCGAAGGTTATTAAGAGTAGGAGGCGTGATGATCCTGCCGTTTTTTACGACAAAAATATTATCGCCAGAACCTTCAGATATATTACCATGCACATCGAAAATTATCGCTTCGTCTCCTCCTTTTACGTTTGCTTCGATTTTGGCCAGGATGTTATTAAGATAATTCAATGACTTAATATTCGGGGGAAGGGCTTCGGGAGCGTTTCTCCTGACACCTACCGTAACGGCAGTCAGACCTTTTTCATACAGGTCGCCATACATGGCACCCCATTCCTGTGTGATGATGAATACATTCGGTTTTGGACATTTTCTTGGATCAAGCCCAAGGTCTCCATCCCCCCGTGTAACTATGGGGCGTATATAAGCATCGTTCAACTTGTTCTTCTTTAAGGTTTCCACAATTGCTTTTTTCATCTCTTCTTTTGAAAGGGGGATTTGCAGGTCAATCGCTTTTGCAGAATCGTACATCCTGTCCAGATGCTCATCAAGCCTGAATACACGCCCGTTATAAGCCCTGATTCCCTCAAAAACGCCATCGCCATATAAGAAGCCGTGATCGTATATTGAGGTTCTTGCCTCGTTTTTTGGCACAAATTTTCCGTTGAAATAAACTAATAAATCCATGAAGATCCCAGTCCCATAAGGAAAACATGGGATATATGCGTTTTGATTGCTAAAAAAATGGCAACTTAAGCTTTTTCAGGCAAGAATCATGCTCAAATTAAGAATCACTATAAGGGTCGGTTTTGATTATAAAACTTTTCTTTTTACTATTATATTAAAACGCAAGATTTATATTATATGAATACATTTTAGCCCAAGGGTGAAATATTATGAAAAGTTTATCAGTTAACGTTCTCGACAAGGCAGACGAAGAATTCGCTGATACCCTTATTGAATTAGGATTAAAGAGAAATGTTGCAAAAGTACTCACTTACCTGAAGAATGTTAAAGAAGTTACTTCAAGAGACCTTGAAATGGGATCGGATCTGAGACAGCCTGAAGTCAGTATCGCCATGCGTGAACTGGAAGAACTTGGCTGGATAGGGGAGAGGGAAGAGAAAAAACCCGGCAAAGGCCGTCCGTATAAGATATACCAGCTCCAGACAGGTATAGAATCTATCATAGAGTATCTTGAAAACCAGAAGAAAAAAGAATCCCAGGCTATGATGGCAAGCATCAAACGCCTTAAAGAATTAACTAAATAAAGTTGTTTGGTAAGAGGAGCGGGGAAGGAGTGTTAATAAATAATTATATTTTTTTAATTTTATTCAGGTATTCCACATACATCGCACGTATCTTTATCTGAAGGCTTCTGCATTTCAGAATCTATAGCTCTTGTACCCTCTGCAAGGACAGCAGCATTGGACAGGGAACCCGCGATCAATATTGCATCGAATATCTCTTCCTTTGTTGCCCCCAGCCGCTGGGCGACCCGGATATGCAGCTTAAGGCAATGTTTACACCTGAGCGCCGCTGATACGCCTATTGAGATAAGCTCTATTGTTTTCTGGTCAAGGCGCTTGAATTCCCTATTTATCTCGTTTTCATAAATTATCTTGGCCGCTAGCAACGAAGGGGAATCTTTCATAAAATTAAGAATATACGGTATTTCACCGTATGCTTTTTCCACTTCCTTCAATAATTCTTCTGCTGCGTCATCAGGCTCTTTTTTCAATATTTTTTCGATTTTCTGTAAGTCCATATTTCCAACAAAACACCTGTATTCCGATACTAAATAAACATTTGTATTTAGGTTGACTTACTCAAGTCCGAAATGTTTTACATTCCAATCAGCAATGGCCTGGATTTTCTTGATCTCCTCTGTTCCGCCTTCTGCTGTAAACAGATGCTTGTAGCGTCCCTGGACTTTAAGATACTCCTCAACAGGCTTCCTCTTCTTGAGTTTTCGCACGCCTGTGACCTCACCGTTTTCCATCTCATACAGCGGCCACATAGCAGTCTCCACTGCAAGCCTTCCGACTTCTATAGTCTTTGAACCCTCGAACTTCCAACCTGTGCAGCATGGAGCATGCACATGAACATATGTTGGTCCTTTCGTCTCTGTAGCTTTTTTAACCTTTTTAATAAGGTCCGGCGCGTATGATATTGAAGCCGTGGCAACATAGGGTGAGCCATGGGCGGCTATTATTGCAGGCATGTTCTTCTTATGCTGGGGATTCCCGAAAGAGACTTTGCCCGCGGGGCTTGTGGTTGTGCTGGCAAACAGGGGTGTTGCGCCGCTTCGCTGCACACCTGTATTCATATAAGCCTCGTTATCCACACATATATAAGTTAAATCATGCCCCCTTTCAAAAGCACCTGAAATAGCCTGAAGACCTATATCGAGGGTAGCGCCGTCACCCCCGATCACTATGATTTTGGTTTTGTTCTTTTTCCCGAGGGCCTTATAAGCGGCTTCAACGCCTGAGGCCACTGCCGCTGCATTCTCGAAAAGTGAGTGTATCCAGGGCACCCCCCAGGCAGATTCGGGATATGGGGTAGTAAAGACCTCAAGGCATCCTGTAGGGCTCACTACGATACAGTCCTTACCCACAGCATCAAGCACGAACTTCCCTGCAAGTGCATCACAGCATCCCGCGCATCCCCTGTGACCCGGGGCCAGGAGGCTCATATCAGTTCCTCCCTTAAATCTGCAAATTCACTCTCTACAAATATTCCTTTTTCCACCAGTTTTGCTTTATTGATAATCTTCACGATCGTACTTATCGGGATATCGCGTCCCCCGTGGCCAAGCATGAAACCAATGACCGGGACTCGCAGGTTGGTGTTATAAAGACAGGCTTTTACTTCTGTGCAAAGAGCCCCTTCGTTCTTGCCTATGGAAATGTTCTTATCAAGAGTTATAACGACCTTTGCGTTTTTCAATGCAGTTCTTATTGCTTCAACCGGGAAAGGCCTGAAAGACCTGATCTTAAGAAGGCCTATTGATTCTCCTTCTTTTCTAAGCATATCAATCGTATCCTTGATAGTGCCTATTACCGACCCCATTGCCATTATAACGATCTCGGCATCATCAAGCAGGTAGCTATCGATCAGTCCGCCGTAATATCTTCCATAGACCTCGTTGAACTCATTCGCCACCTCTTCTATTTTTAAAAGTGCTGCTTCCATGGCCTTTTCCTGTTTATACCTAAACTCCGTGTACGTGCTCGGGTCTGCAAAAGCCCCGAATGACATCGGATTTTCAGGGTCAAGCACAAATTCGGGGGAAAAGGGGGGCAGGAATTCATCAGTCAGGCTCTGTTCAAGTAAAATCACAGGTTCATAAACATGCGAAAGGATGAAACCATCCATACATGACATGGCGGGCAGCAAAACCTCTTCATCCTCTGCTATCTTGTACAGTTGCGGTGTCATATCAGCCGATTCCTGGACATCTTCTGCATACAATTGTATCCAGCCCGTATCACGCTGGGAAATCGAATCCTGCTGGTCATTCCAGATGTTGATCGGGGCACTAAGCGCCCGGTTTACCACTGTCATGACTACAGGAAGTCTCATGCCTGAAGCGTTGAATAATGCCTCATGCATCAGAGCAAGCCCCTGTGAGGTCGTTGAGGAATATGTCCGTGCCCCTGCCGCGCTTGCCCCTATAAGTGCCGATATGGCAGAGAACTCGGATTCCACGTTCATATACTCGCAACTCATTTCGCCGTCAGCAACAAACTGGGACAGGTCTTCCACTATGTGCGTCTGCGGAGTTATCGGGTATGCCGATATAACATTTGGTTTGCACATCTTCACCGAATGCGCAACAGCGTATGAACCTTCTACTACAACCATTCTTCGTCTCATTTTCCTTCCAGCACCATCAGAATCGCTTTTTTCGGGCATTCATTGGCGCAAATCCCGCATCCTTTACAGTAATCATAATCAGGCTCAAAATAACCGTTCTCTAATTTAAAGATAATTCCTTCAGGGCAATACATAGCGCAAATGCCGCATTTACTGCAGAGCTTATGGTCGAATACAGGCATGAATGAACGCCAGGTTCCTGTTTTATTTGCTCTTGTACCTTTAGGTTTTGCCGTTGTCTTGATTACTAACTTCATCGCTCTGCCTCCATGAGGTCATAAGCAGCCTGGATAGCTTTTGCGTTATTTTCACCTACTTTCCCGGGAAAACGCTCCATTACTGCACTTTTTATTGATTCCGGATTTATCAGGCCTGAAACCCCTGCAAAGGCCCCTATAAGGGTAGTATTGACAATAGGTTTTCCAACAAAATCCATAGCTAATTTTGTAGCATCAAGGGTCTTTACTTTTGCTTTTGTTTCAAGTTTGAAATTGCCGGCATTTTTTTCAGTATTTATGAGAATGACTCCTTCCGGTTTGGCCCCGCGCGCCACATCCACTACATCAACGAGCGTAGCATCCTGGACTATCACATAATCAGGCTCATATATCTGGCTCCGCAGGCGTATCGGTTTGTCGTCAAGGCGCACAAATGCTGTTACAGGAGCCCCTCTTCTTTCCACACCAAACGCGGGAAAAGCCTGGCTGTATTTTCCATCTTCAAAAGCAGCCACTGCCAGAAGCTCGGCAGCAGTTACAGAACCCTGTCCACCGCGACCATGTATCCGTATTTCTATCATTTATTTTCACCGGGAATAACAAATATTATATTACTTTTTCATAATCAATAGTGACGAATGCCTTCCACAATTGCATTATGGTATTTATTCTTTACGGCGATTCCAGTACTTCCCCACTGAAAAAAACTATATACCCCGACTGACATTGTAGCCCCCCAGAGGGCCCGTGGTCTAGTCGGCTATGACATCGCCTTTACACGGCGGGGATCCTGAGTTCGAATCTCAGCGGGCCCATAATGGGATTCTTCTTATGATGAGAACTTCTTTGCGTCCCTGTAGCTTTGCTCTGCTATTTTTTTACTGCCCTCAATTTCCACGATCTTCAAGTTAAAAGACCGCGCGAAATCCCTGACATTTTCGTCGAAGTCCGGCTCATACGAAAGCCCGGTATTTATTTTCGCAACTCTCCCGTATCGCTTCAGATACATTTTACCAAGCTCGGAAAGCTCTGAGATCATTTCCTTCGGAATCTCCATCCGTCCTGAAGCCCACATCGGGGTAAGGTAAAACGTACCTTCATCCTCACTACTAACCATTGCCCTGGCATATGCATCGTTCCCGCCAAGAGCAACGCTGATGCAATCTTCCACGATCTTCCCTGAATCATCTTTCAGGAAGAAAAGCTGGCACGCGAGATCCTCAAAATCCTTTTCAATGTTTACGAGCGAATGCCCGCATGTGCCGTAGAAAATAAGAATCCTGTCTGAAAAACAGGACATCTCCCTGATATTACTGTACACTTCTGATTTTAACATTTTAACATCCATATGCAATCCCATCTTAAGCATGTTGGCAACTACAGTTACTTTTGTTTTATTTTTCAGGATTTCTTGGACTCTGTCAAGTGGAATCAATGCGGGAAGGCATCCCAGGGATTTTAGTTTTCTCTGTAGCCCAAAACATTCCATTTTATCTACAAGTATCAACTGCTCAAGCTCGCTGTCCTTTGAGAGTACATATGCGAGTTCGTCTTCAAGCATATCGCATGCAATTATACTTAATACTGACATCTATTCTGAATATTCTCTCATGCTCCTAATATCATTTTTGTTGGCAGATTGCTGGCAAAAAGGGTGATTTATGGTAATGATGATGAGATAAACTTAAATAGTGATTTTCATATATAATATATTGATAAAGGAGATTGATTAATTGTGGACTTGAACGACCCCCAGGTCAGGCTGGCTGTATATATTTTATACGGCACAAGCTTTATTATGATGTTCCTGGCCATACTGATGTGGAGGGAAAGGGTGAGCCATATAGAGTTTATGAAGGATTTTCTCTATCTGGGGATATTCGGTCTCCTTCATGGCCTGGCAGAATATTCGGATATCCCCAGGTTCCTTGAATGGCAGCCGGCCTGGGCGTTTGATTTTATCAAGCTCATCCTGGTCTCAAGCTCCTTTGCAGCCCTTCTTGCTTTCGGGTTGAGTATAGTCTCTGCGGGGATCGAAGAACGCAGGTGGCTTCATGGGATAGCATTAGGTGCCTTATTTATGTTTTTCTGGATGTTGATATTTTTGGGGTTCATAAACAGGGATATCCAGATTTATTATAAAGACGCCTATAATGCCATCGACCTTGCACAGCGCTACAGCCTGGGGTTTATCGGAGCTCTGATATCATCATATGCTTTTTTTGACCTCTCAAAAAAGATGGAATCGATTGTCGGGGGAAGGGCCGGGATAAGGTTCAGTGTTGCAGGGATTGGTTTTGCTTTATATGCGATACTCGGCGGCCTTATTGTGACATCTGTCTTTGGTATACCTGTTGTCGTCTTTCGTTCCATTACTGCATTATTAATTACCATCGCAGTAATCTGGATATTCCGGTTATTTGAATTAAAACCCGGGGATATCCGGCAGGAAGGGAAAATACCTAAGAATCAAGAATTTTCATAATATATAATTTTTTGCTGCGGATGTACTGATGATACCACAAGTTATAAGTACTAAAAAGGTTAAAAATTTAATTTGGATAGGATAATAACAGCAAAAAAGCTGAGCACAGGAATTTAATTTAGGATAGGATAGGAAAAACGATGAACTTAAAAACAAATTTTGAAGACAACTTTATTCAAATGTTAGCAGATGAGTGCTCCAAAGCAATAATGTCTTTGACCACAAAAAAGGAATACTCAGCAATGCAGCTTAGCCGTGAACTCAATATACCTTCTACAACTGTTTACAGGAAACTGAAGTTCCTTGAAGAAGCCGATATGATACAGAACGTCAAGACGCTCATAGACCGCTCAGGTAATGAAGAGAGGTACTACCGGTGCATAATCCAGGAGGCGGTAGTGAAGTTCAATGAAGGCAGGGTTTTAATAACGATAAAGAGGGTGGACTTAAAAGATAAATTCGTAAAGCTCTGGAAAAAGCTTTCAACGCCTGAACATTGAAAATAATAGGCTTTTTAATAATCGGTTAAGCCCTGTACGGCCGGTTACCATATTATGGTAATCATATTATGGTAACCATATTCTCTTTTTAAGTATGAAGCCCACATTCCATTAATCAGGATAGGATAACGGGACGTATGTCTCCTATCTTCACAAAAAAGGTATAAATACGTAGTATTTAGCCTCAAATAATAACGTTAAAAAAATCTGAAGAATTAAAAAAATGAGGTAGGATAGGATATGAAACATAAAACGCTGGGTAGGATAAAACACCTGAACTGCATACGAAAAATGTTATTGTTAATAATAATTTCACTTTTTTTCATACAAACGGCTGCTGCAGGTAATTATACAGGCAACTCTTCTAATTGCCAGACATGCCATCCAGACCAGTATGCGTTGTGGGCGAACTCCACGCATACGAGTAAACTGATAACACGCGACGATGCTATAGTCCGGAGTTATCCCAACCCGCCCGGGGGCTATAGCTGGGAAAATGTGAGCTTCGTGATAGGCAGCAAGTGGAAGATTCGCTATGTGAACGATACGGGTTACATAATAACAAATGGCGGCAAGAACCAGTTCAATATAGACGATCAGGTATGGACAGACTACAATCCCAACACGTCCAAGCCATACATCTGCGGTAATTGCCACAATACAGGCTATCTCAGCAATGTTTCAGATACAGTAAAGGAGCCATTTAGAACCTTGAGGGAGCAGGGCAAAATTCCGGATGGTGTATATGATAATAGCCTGACTCCAGGCTTCACAGGCTACTGGGCAGAGAATAGCATTGGGTGCGAAGCCTGCCATGGCCCTGGGGAGGATCATATAAACAGCCCAAGCACTCTGAACATCAGAAATGCCGCCGATGTCAGGAATACTCCTGGTATATGCGGGAACTGCCACAGCAGACCCAACACCGGCGAATACGAAAACTTCAAACCATATCCTGATGGCGTTAATGATACGCTCCTTAACGACACACTGTATGATTCAAGCCCGATGCCGACTGTCGATTACAGTAAAGTGGGCGGACATCATGAACAGTGGGAAGACTGGAAGGCAGGCGGTCATGCAGGCCAATCTGTGAACTGCGTTTCATGTCACGGCGGCCACGCAGTATCTGATTCTGCGTATGCAGGCGGGCCGACAGGCAAGACGACATTCACAAACGGCACTGTATATCCGGCAGCAGTTAACAGGACATGCACGGACTGCCATTCTGTGACACCACCAAAACATGGTTATTACACCAATAATTCCGAGTGCATAAGCTGCCACATGACACTGAACCGAAAATCAGCGAACAAGATAGATCTCAGGTCGCATTGGTTCAATACCTCGGCAATGAAAAGAGATAAAAATGGCGAGATACACGGATATAACTTCCCTGTATTAAAGAACGTTTCGAGCTCATGCACCATATGCCACGGTACTCAGTCAGGTGAAGTCTCAGGAACCAAGCATAACAAGACCTTGAACACAAGCGCGCCGTCATGCACCGACTGTCATACCAGCGGTTACTCTACATACATCGTCAATGAAACCAACACATGCAGGAGATGTCATATAGATGGAGTTAAGGGCTTCTATGAAAGACATACAGGCAGCTCAGATTGTACGACCTGCCACTTTGCAAATACCACCCAGCCTTTCAGTCTGAATACATCCCTCTTCAGGCATGACCATAATCTGAAAGTTGAACGTAACTTCTATGAATATAATATATCAGGGATGCCTCTCAGGATTAACGGTGGTGTGGGTGCAGGTATGTTCCCATACTACACGTGTACGCTGACGTGCCATCGATATAATGAAACTACAGGTGTGGAAGGCAAGATCGATGAGGCAGCCAATAGCTGGAACCAGAGCAACCATGCAAGGTCATTGAGATATCCCCTGGCCAGCGACAACAAGAATAACTGCGCCAAATGCAAATCCCCCGCGAATTATAATGACAGCCTGACCTCACTGAATCCGGTTATTGCAGCAGCGGATTGGCAGGGTATCCAGTGCAGGGTATGCCACAACCTTCACGACCGGAGATTCCCGAACAACACTGGTCCAAGGGGTATGCCAATTGCGTTCTATAACTCGACCCTGAGTTCCCGTGCGGGTTATGCGGTCTATGACCAGGTTTCCAGTCCTACTCAATTGTGCGAGAAATGCCATATAGGAGCTACACATGATAGTAAATTTGGAGGCACCCATAAGAATACGGTGGGATTCAACTGTACCAACTGCCATTTAAATACCTCATTTAATAACGAGGCACATATGTTCGAGGTCAAGAATACTACTTCAGGTGTAACAGGTTGTGAAGTATGCCATAAAGCTGAGAATCATACATTTCCATACACTGTGAACCATACTGGAAAGGCGACATGTGAAGCCTGTCATGATAAGACGGTCAGCAGGAATGCTACAGGTTATGCAGTGAGTTCTGATGGCAAGACTTATGGTCTCTATAATGATACATCTACAGGAGAAATATCAAGCTGGAAAGATTCACATGGGTCTCCTGCAACATGGCCATTGCATAATATAAGTAAAGAAGTGAATTGTGCTAAGTGCCATATGACAAAATCGAAATCTACAGGAACAGTGCTGGCTGGCTCAATACTTGCCCATACAGGCAGTGGAACGTGCGATGAATGCCACGTCGTAACTCCAGGCTCTGATTTCACATTGCCGGTAACGAAATTATGCAAAGCCTGCCATACAACATATGCTGACCAGTATGGAGCGCCTAATCTGACTGGCACGGCAATGGCAGGATACACATCCTGTGGAGGGAACAGCTGTCATAAAGATGCTATTGGTACAACGACAATGGATACAGTCGCAGATCACAATATAGACCGCAACTATAATGGCGGTGGTGTCGTAACGTACACGGTTTTCCTGAATGGCCAGAACAGTCTCACCATTACACAGGGAACAACGCCGGTTACAATCAGGTCAAATATCAGTGATGCAGGAACGGCAGGTAAAGTAGCGGCAGCACAGTTCCAGCTCAGGAACAGTACGAATCAAATATTGATCAACTGGACTGCCTTGAGCGCGTTAGATGGCAAGTTTAATGCGGTCAATGGAGTATGGGAGAGGATAACAGGCAGCATTGATACAGCCGGAATGCCAGCGGGCACATACACAATATCTGTCCGCGGCATGGATATCGGGAAGCAATGGAGTGCTACACAGGCGGCAACACTCACCATTACAGAGCCAACAGGATTTGTCAACGGTACTGTTACGAATGTCACAGGTGGAGCAGTTGCCGGGGTGACTGTAAGAACCAACACGACTGTTTCTACTGTGACTGATGGGCAGGGAGGGTATTCCCTGAGTTTGCCAGCTGGAGCATACATACTGACCGCAACAAAAGATCCGGAATACCAGGTTAATAACACGATCCCATTGGTAGTTGTGCCAGTTGATTATACACCGGTGATCCAGGATATTGTCATGACGACGAAACCAACAGGAAATATAACAGGAAGTGTTACAAATGTTTAGCAAGGGCGGGATTGATGGATCGATTATGTGCATGAACATGTGCATGGAAGGAACATCAGATAATGATGCCAGCATAGCGGAATGGTTAAACGTGATAGAAGAAAAAAGACGAAAGTTTTATAATATATCATCTCGTATGTCTGATTAGATGTAAGGATAGGAGAGTAACCATGAATAATTCAAATGATTTTGTCAAAGGATATAAGCGAATAGCTAAGCCGATATGTGTGATTACGGTGCTGGGAATAGCGTTTTTAGCGATGATCCCGGGGGCGTCAGCCGGATGTGTTGTGGGACCGGGCCAAACACCAATAGCAGGTGCACTGGTCAAGCTGGTGCTGTATCCAACATATTCTAACCTTACAGATGCTTCAGGATGTTATATTCTACAAAATGTTCCCAACGGGACATATGAGATAAGCGCAAGCAAGGCTGGATATTCAACAAACACCAGTACTGTGTTTGTGCCGGCGACACAGGGGGTTGAAGTTACAAAGGATTTCATATTATCGCCAGGCGGCTTTGTGGGTGAATACAGGTACTACAGCCTTTCCGCGAATGGAGTATCAGCCAAAAAACTGGCTATTCAGAGTACATCAGGAACCAGCTTCATTGTTCCGCAATATGGGGATAATGGAGTATGGAAGACAACTGTCAGGATAACCGATATGTCTGGTCTTGGAACAACAGTTACTGTGAAATATTATGACACTAGCGGCAATAATCTAGTAACAGAGAATATTCCAATTCCCGCTAATGGTACGATTTCTTTCATACCATCTGATGGAACCAACAACCGCCCAACGACCGGTAAGCTTTTGATAACTTCAACTCAGAACATAGCTGGCACATATACAATATCCAAAACCGATCCTTCTGATAAAACTATGATGACCCAAAGCTTCTATTCACCAACAGAAGCAGCCAGCAATCTAATTATACCCCAGTATGGTGATAAAACAATGTGGGGCACAACGGTTGCGGTATCAGATGTCTTGGGTACTGGTGCGACATTGAATGTACAGTATTATGACACTTCTGGGACGCTTATTCACACAGAGTCACAAACGGTTCCACCAAATGGAATGGTTCAATGGTTCCCGACAATGAATCCATCCACACCATCAATAGGTAAGATCGTGATAACAAGCACTGCTAATGTAATTGGAGAATACAGAATGTATAAACTCGCTGGAACAGGATTGAGTTCTAATAAATTATATAGTTCAGCAGATTACGGGACTCAATTTTCCATTCCCCAATATGGTGATAAAACAACATGGGGCACTTATGTCGCAGTATCTGATGTGACTGGATTAGGAGCTGCATTAACAGTTAAATATTATGATATGTCAGGAGCATTGGTATATACGGAATCAAGAACAGTTCCACCAAATGGCATGGTTGATTGGTTCCCAACATTGATTCCTTCTACACCAGCAACGGGAAAAATGGAGATAACAAGTTCATCAAATGTGGTAGGAGAATACAGAATCTATTCATTAGATAACTATGATTTATTGCAGATGAGCCTGTATTCAAATGCAGATCAGGCAGCCACCTTTGTTGTACCATATTATGGAAATAACATAGATATGGGGTCATTTATTGCAATATCCGATGTCTCAGGAGTTGGCGCTACACTGACAGTGAGATATTATACTCTTGGCGGTGTGAATACAGCAACAACCACTAAGACACTTCCACCCAATGGTATGGTTCAATGGTTCCCACATACAGGAGATGGTGTTGGAGCACCGAGTGAAGGTAAAGTAGTGATAAGCAGTTAAAGGCTGCTTATCATTTTTTCGTCATCTCATAATATTTTCAATCACCTTTTTTTTAAATTCACCCGTTAATTCATTATATGGACAAAGTCTGGAACTTCATTAATCTATTATCGTGCATGGATAATGCTAATATTAACTATGCTTTAATATAAGATATTGATTCCAAAACCTACTGTCTCAATAATTATTCTTAATTGGAATGGAAAGCGGTATCTGGAGACATGTCTTTCATCGCTTTTACAGCAAACATATAAAGATATTGAGATCATTTTTGTAGATAATGGTTCCTTGGATGGTTCAGTGGAGTTCGTAAAAAGCAAATACCCGGAAATCATAATTTTAAAACATCAAAAGAATCTGGGTTTTGCCATGGGGATTAACAGTGGTATCATGGCATCCAGTGGAAAATATATTGCGACTATCAATAATGATACTGAAGCGGATAAGGAATGGATCAAGAGACTGGTGAGTGTTATGGAATCTAACGTACGGATAGGTAGCTGTGCATCAAAGATGCTGCGTTATTATGAAAGAGATATCATAGATTCGGTCGGCATAGTTGTTTACCAGAACGGAAACGCGTATGACAGAGGTGCCCAGGATAAAGATGTTGGCCAGTATAGTTCACAGGAGGAGATTTTCGGAGCTTGTGCAGGCGCAGCTCTATATAGGAAAGAAATGCTTGATGAGATAGGTCTTTTTGATAAAACCTATTTTGCATATTTTGAAGATGTGGATTTATCTTTCAGGATGCATCTTTTTGGCTGGAAGTGTATCTATGTCCCGGAAGCTGTTGTATATCACATGCATTCGGCGACATCTAAACGACAATCGCCATTTAAGATATTCTATTGCGAACGAAATAAGTTATGGAATACATGGAAATATTTTCCTGAGAAATTACTGATCTCGCAACTTCCATATACAAATATTCATTATTTTAGATATTTATCAAGATTTATTACTAAAATTATCAAGAGAAAAGAAAGCATTAATAATGAGCCGATTCTTAAATATAGTTTCTTATCGATTGTCTTTGCTGTAATTCGCGCAAAATTTTCTGCTTATGCAAAACTACCTCATATCATTATCTGGCGCAGAAAATTAAAACCAAGAGGTTTCGATCTATCGGTGCTTGATTGTTGGATAATAAAAGGATATAAATGATAACTTTTTTGTGAAATATATGGACGCTGTTGGGGTGCGGTTGACACTATTCTATTATTCATGCCAATCTATAGTAAATAGCTCCATTATTCCTTTTTCAAGGCTTGTCTTTGGTCTCCAGCCAATAATCTTTTGAGCTTTATCGATATTTGCAACGTAACTTTCGACTTCTCCCATTCTTTTTTCTTTAATGATAATTTTAACTTTTTTTTCTGTAAATTTATTGAAAATCTTACTTAATTCAATTAAAGTACATCCTTTACCACTTCCTATGTTAACTACAAGATTATTTACTCTGTTCTCAAACATTCCCAAAAATGCCTCAACAACATCTTGGATATGTATAAAATCCAAGATTTGTTCTCCACCGTATACGATTAAATCTTTATTCTCTAAACTATTTCTTAAAAAAATCGGGATTACTCTGTCGTAATCTCTTTTGCCATATACATTCGCGAGGCGTAGAATAACGTAATTTAAATCATAACATTTTGAATAAGCCTCTATTATTTTCTCTCCGGCAACTTTTGAAGATCCGTAAGGATTTTCTGGATACAATGGATGATTTTCATCAACTGGAATATATTTTGCACTACCATAAACTTCTCTTGACGAACTAAAAAAAAGTTTTTTGCAATATCTGGAGCACAGTCTGGCTATGATTTCGGTACCTGCAATATTTGATTTAAAACAGAGTTCTGGATTTTCTATTGCGGGAATGACCCTTGAAAGGGCAGCTAAATGAAATATTACATCGGATTTTTTAATTAAATCTTCCATTAATTCAAAATCAGTAATATCGCCTTTAATAAATTCGGTCTCATCGATAATATTGTTAAGATTTTCATATTTTCCTCGGCTCAAGTCATCGATAACTATAACATTATAACCATTGCTGACAAGAGCTTCAGCTAAATGACTTCCGATAAATCCTGCTCCACCTGTTATGAGGATTTTATTTGTCATGAGAACCTGATCGGTTTGTTAATAAAGAAATTTGGCATTCTAAGATTGATCCGGTAAAAATTCTTAATTAACATAAGCTGTTAGAACTTTTAACTTTTTTTTATACTTTTCTAAGATATCAGGTTTAACATTTTCTATAGGTAAACAAAATTTATCAACCCAAATTACTGTTCCAGCCGGTATCTTAGGACTTTTAAGACCGTTCTCTATTTCATAAACAAATTTTCCATTTATATAATTATATGTATCATAGAAATACATAAGATTCATACTCTCTAACAACATCCCTTTTGCAGTCCTTTCATGATAACTAAATGAGCCTTTCCAAAAAACGCCTGTAAAATGAAACTGATATGCTTTGAGATAGTCCCGTCTACTATCACCTAAATAATCAATGAAATGAGCCCAATATAGTTTCGGCGTAAAAGACAATTCTCCGTCTATAACATCCATTATCCACCTGTGATGGTCATATCCAGTGTGAGGGTCTTTTTTATTTACTTTTGCACATTCACGAAACCTGCTGGGGCATTCAATATAACCAGCCTTTGCAACCCTATTTAATTGTGAACAAATAAATAATGGGTCTCTAACATCTTCAAGAATATGAGAACATATAGCAAAATCAAATTCTTTATCTTTAAATATTGACCATACTATGGTATCACAAACATCACCATAAATCCATGTATCCTTAGTAAAATTCTCAGGTTCATCACGATATTTAATCTTTCTTGTTTCGTAAGGATTCAAATCTATGATAACATTAGCTCTTGGGAAAACTTCTTCCCATGAACCAATATCGAGAACTTTATCATTCGGTTTTATCCGTTTTAAAACTTCATTCCGGTCTATTTGCATTTTAGCATTGTATATATCATTTTATAGATAAGAGTTATTGCCAAAACCATAAGGAATTTTTGTTACTTTTTTAACACTAATTAAACCTATTGCAATATCCTGATTCTCAGCTTTTCAATTATTTTAAATCCAAATATCAGAAATCGTTCGCGTAACTTCAGCGGTGTGATTTTTTTTAAGTTCTCCTTAAGAAAGTATTTTTCAGATAATTGCAGGCGGATTTGATCGATCGGGGCTGAAATAGTGAAGTTTAAAACTGCAGGAAACAAAGAATATACAGCCAATGATTCGCAAAGACGATGAGCTTCCGCATGATCAAGTTGGCTTTCTATTTGTCCTTTACGAAAAAAATAGTTAAATAAAGCTATATATAGATCATCCAGAGTAGGAATATCACAGAATTCATAATGCGTAGCAAGATTTATAATAGCATCTTCGAATCTTTCAAGAGTTTGCTCTTTTGAGAAAAATAGAGCACAATTTTTTGAGATACTTGGCAATAATGATAATCTGGAAGTTAAGAAAAAATCTCCACTTATGAGATTTCTTAGTTCAGGGTGTTTCCTTATCAATACACTACTCATTAATCCTGCATTGTATTGTCGGGTGCAAAATGCCTGTACTGAATAAAAATGACTGTGCATTGCCACCGCGCTATCTGTATAATATATTTTCATACCCTTCTTTTTTAATCGATAACCCATTTCAACGTCCTCAAAACCATATTTCCGAAAATCTGGATCAAATAGAAGGTCCAAGCTGCACAGAAATTCTGAGTTAATCGAGATATTTGAAGTATAGAAATGGCGAAAATCCACAAAAGTATTTGGTGTTAAGTAATAATAACTGAACTGTTGGGCTCCTTTGCCTGTAACATGCCTCATAGTTGACGAAATAGAAATATCTTCATCCCAGATTATTTTTCCCAAAATAGCTATCCTGGAGTTATCCATTTTCTTGTGAGCATTTATATGTGCTGAAATAAAATTTGTGATTGGTATAATATCATCGCCGCTAAACAAAATATATTTCCCGCTCGCCAACGGAATTGCCTCATTCCTTGCCATTCCTTGTCCCTTATTTTCCATTCGGAGTATCTTTAGAGAATATCCTTTGGGACGCCACTCTTTCAGTGTTTCATAAGTATTGTCTGTGGAACCACCATCTATGGCAATTATCTCAAACCCTCCATCAATCGGGATTTGCCTGTCGTAACCAGAAAGTGTCTTCTTCAGTATCTCGGCGCGGTTATAGCATGGGATAATAACGCTGATTTCAGGATTCATAATAGCTTTTTTCGAATATACCCCAGCATATCTTCTGTTCCCTTTTTCTTTCTGTCAGAAATGTTTTTTCCCAGTTTTTCGCGAATTTGCCCGAGTAAATACTTCCTGACTGGATGATTTTCCTCAAGCAGACACTCGCTGAATTTTTCATAGCCAAGTTTTCGTGAAGCCAGTATCATCCACAATATAGTAAATAGTTCTTTATCACAACCGTATACATAAAGGGAATTGTGGAATCGTTCTGTAAATATTTCAAGTTCTTCAGGTTTTTCAAAAGGAATAAAATCTTTCTGAACATATCTATGAAGGTTCTCAGCCAGTACCCAGGCAATTTCAAAAACCATGGCAACTTTATTTTCACGGATAGTATTGTTCTCATGAATACGATAGCGTACTAGCGGTTCAGGGACCAGCATTATAGGCGAATGCTCTGCTGCCCGAAGTGCAAAATCCCAATCATGCGTGAAACGTAAATTCCGAAAAGGTCCGACTTCTTTCCAGAATGAACGGCTAAAGAACATGTTAGAGGTCGTTGAAATAAAGTTTGACATCAAAAGGTTTAAGGGCAGGCAATCAATTGCCTTAAAAGTAAGTTCTTCATTTTTAACTGGCCAAGGATCCAGATTACGTGCCCCCTCTTTTATACCTAAACTTTTGCCAAAAGAATTTATCACCTCAATATACGAACATGCCAATCCAGAAGTCTTGTCTTCTGTGATCCTATCAAGTATTTTTTTTATGCGGTCAGGATGGAACTCATCGTCTGAGTTAAGTATGCATAAATAGTCACCCTTTGCCATTCTCAGGCCGCGATTGATTGTATTATGAGCACCCTGGTTTTCCTGTTCTATGAATCGAATCCTGACATCTTGATAACACCTGATAATATCCGGTGAATTGTCTTTGGAACCGTCATCTATAATGATGATCTCCAGTCTATCATATGTTTGCCTCAATACGCTCTCGATAGCCTTTCCGATAAATTTTTCATGGTTAAATGAAGGAATAACTACTGTTACGAGTGGCAGTTTCATTTAGTTATCACCTAATACATCCCTATATTCCCTGGCAACTTTCTCGATATTAAAATCTGAAGTAACACGTTCACGGCCTTTTAAACCCCAGGTTCTTCGATCTTTAATATTGGCTAGCGTCAATACCCCTTGCTCAAAGGCTTTTATATCCCCGATTTTTCCGATTAGAATGCCATTTTCACCGGTTGTTATCACCTCATCAATACATCCGACATTTGTGGAGATAACTGGAACAGCCATTGCCTGCGCTTCCAGAAGGACGAGTGGAAGACCTTCATATTCAGAAGTAATCACCAAAATGTCTGTTAATGATAGGATGTCCGCTATAGGCTCATAAAAAGGTAAACGTTTCGTGTTCGATAATTTATGAATTTCTACGTATCGATTTACCTCACTACTTAGCGGGCCATCACCCACCATCAAAAAGAAAAATCGTTTATCGTGTTCCATGCGTTTTGCCAATATTAAGAAATCTATCGGACGCTTTTGGGGATGGAATCTTGCAATAAAAGATACTATCAAACGATCTTCTGGCAATGCAAATTTTTGTTTTGAAATATTAATTGAATCAGCATTGTATTTAGAAAAATCAAATTGTGATAAATCTATTCCATGATGTATAAGACAAATCTTCTTCGAAGGAATACCTTTTTCCTTGTAGGCATTTTCAATAGATTTATTTACCGCAATATGCATATCGATCGCCTCGAATATATTTGGAGTTATCCTATTAATCCAGCCATGCTTGTGGTCGTACACCTGATTGATAATTCTGAGATTTGGAAAAATAGCTTTTATGTTGTTCACTTTATCATAGAACCAATTTGCACCGTTAGCTACAAAAAGTGTCTTTATGCTATATTTCCTGATCAAATAGCTCATATTTGATAGGAATAGGTCGGGTATGCTAAATTGTGCCAAATGATAAATTAGAGGAGTTACTTTTCTAAACATATGGCTCTGTTCACCTAAACTTGGGTCTGGAGATTCTACAGTTACAATCACAATTTCAAATTGATCTTTTATCCGTAAAAGTATCTCCTTGGTAAGTTTTTCTGCTCCACCAATTGCCAGAAAAGGCATGAATACCATTATCGCAGACTTTTGAGTATTAATCGCTTTTTCTTGAAAGATTTGATCAAAATTCAGTATGAAATTGTGCTCTATAGAAGAAGGCACGACCTCCTCAGGCCTTTTAGGAATAATATGGCGATTGACAGAAATGAATTCAATATCATCTATGCCAAAGGCGTCTGGTAAATTGATATTATTGTTGAACATACTGGTTTCAATTTTTGGTTGTATAATCGAAAGCCCGACGACCTTATCAATAGTATTTTCCATCGAATTTTTAAATTTGAATGTAGATAATCTCATATCTTCAAAAGTCGCCAGATCTTTACAAACAAACAACACATCTTGCAGGTCATCTTTACTTGTCTGTAAAAATAAAATTTCTCTGGGAATGCCAAAGAAATTAATTGTAAAGAGTAGATTCTCGGATACCAAAGCCAATACATTGCTCTCTAAAAAGGTTTCTGGGAATAATACGAAATGTTCTGTTGGGACATATACATATAATCCAGTAAGCATAGTAGTCATCATTTCCTTTGAGCCACATTCTCTGGAGACTCTGGAAGCAAATTCTCGTTGTTTCCAAATCGTAATTCGTTTTGCTTTTTCTGAATAACTAATTATTTCCAATGAATTAAGTGTCTGGTGATTTATGGATTTGTATAACAAATTTAAAATATTTATATTAAAGGCGTCTTCCATTATAACTATAGATAGAAGCGTATCAGGTAGAGAACAGACATTGTCTTTGACCTTGAATACTATTTGTGGTTGGTTGATCAGTGTGGAGCTCAGAAGTTTTTTTTTAAAAAAATTATTAAATAAAGCTCTGAATTTATTTAACATCAAATAATAATATTTATGACGTCTCGTCCCGTATGGCAATAACATTTCTGTCATTCTGTGGTATTTCATCACCATCTGCCATGTTATGCTTTGATTTATTTCTTGAAGTGTATGTTTGAGTTCCTTGATTTGAGCATCGCTATTTTGTACCGTTTTATTAAGTTCGAAGATCTGTTCATCCCTAGATTGCAACGCTTTGGTGAGTTCGATTATACGTGTCTCCATAGCTTCTGGTGCATTTGAGAGTTTAATTTCACTTCCTAAATGATAAAAAAATTTAGATACTTCAATATCTTCTTCCGCCGTTTTCAAAAAAGTTGATAATTCCTCAGGAACTCCCGCTCCCACGGAAATTATTCCCAGACCATGCCCATAATTAAATTTAAAAATGGAGTATTTGTTTTTAAGCTCTTCACATAAGCGCCAGACCCCAAATTCTCTTTCTCGAACGTTTGTGTCATGAAGCAAAATAACACCATGCACACTCATCTTTGGCAGCCAATTATCAAAATCATGTTTAACTGCCTCGTAAGTATGCAATCCATCGATGTGGAGTAGATCAATGCTACCATCTGAAAAATAATCAAGGGCTTGATCAAACCGACTCTGGATCAATCGAGAAAATCTCCCGTATAACGGATCATGATAAGCCCGCAATTCTTTCAATACCTCGTCTCCGTAAAATCCCGCTTGTCCATCACCTTTCCATGTGTCTATAGCATAGCATTCAGTATCTAATCCAAGGACGTCAACAGCCTGGCAAAAAGCGCAATAGGAGTCTCCCTTATGAGTTCCAAGTTCAACGATAATCTTTGGTTTAAGCATTTGAACTATAGCAAAGGCGAAAGGGATATGTTCATGCCATGAATCGATATCGGTAAGCCTGCGAGGTTTTTCGAAACAGACAGGGTAGTTTAAAGGATTAAATAACATATAGATTCCTTTTTAAGTCTTCTTTTGACTTTATGGATATATTATTTATTAACCAAATTAATAAATATAAACTTATTACATTTATCATTTAATTTCATCTCTTCCATAGTATATTTTGAACTCTGGAATTTGTTTACTAAATAAGCATCGAAGAATAATTTTAGCTGCTGAATACTTATTTTTGATTTTATCTTTAATGGTTATTGGAGGATTTATTTTATAATTATTTTTTAAGTTATTAAAATTTGTCTCATATTTAATATAATTATTTGATTTGATTCCTATAGCTAAAATAGTGTGAGGATGATCTGAATTTCCCTGAATTCCAACAATCTTAATTGGAAATTTTTTCAATAAGAGCTTAAAAGCCTCAGGTGTAAATCTCCAGTAATCCGAAGGATAATCATGTATAGGAAAATCCATAACAGAGCTCATAATTACAACCCCATCTTTTTTCAAGACCCTATAAATCTCATCCAATGCCTTGAAGCAGTTTTCCACATGCTCTAGTGTATCCAAGATTAATACTGTACCTACACTTTCATCAGTTAAAGACAGAGATTCAACATTTTCAATTCTATCGACACCTTTTCCTGATCTCAAATCACAACCAATAAATTGTTTTCCAGAAAATATAAATCTTAAATTCGCCAGTTCTTCTTGTCCCGTTACCTGAAATGATCCTATTTCAATAATCGGTTCCATTAAATTGAATTCTCTTTCCACTTCTTCAACAAAGTTCCTAATTTCTTGACGCATTGTTTACCTTCATGCTATAATTTCATCGGATTAGATATCATTTTGGTTTTCGATCTGTAATTTTATTTAGTATTTCATATTTAGTTCTTTCCAATCTTTATCTCCGACTGTAGATCAACAACACCAGCGAAATTTTTATTGGATACAACTTTAAACTTTATAACATCATCATGCCAATCATAAAATTGTATTTGATCTGAATATGCTAACGCTACAGTGATAGAATATGTTCCATTATTTAGAATAATTCTCTGTGAGAAAGCTATATGTAATATATCTTTTTTTTCAAATTTTCCAAGATGAATGCCTCTCCAAAGAGTATTTAAACCATAGATTTCTCGTCCATTTACATCTCTTATAATAAACCCTACTATCGGATCAACTACATCCTCTTGAAATCGAATTTTCAGATTAATAGAAGTGTCATCATCAATTGTAATAGATATGTTATTTTGATCTTTTTGATTATTTTTTCTAAATTCAATCTCAAATATTTCAGCTTTCCTGCTTCCGAATCTCTTATAATTTTGCTGATTAAATCTTACCAATTTTTTGTCTATGTTTTCCTGTCCTGATGACATTGCATGATATTTATTTATTACTGGATTAACATCATTATTTTCAATTTGTTCTCCGTTTTTTAACAAAATAGCTCTATTACATAAAATCTTTACAAAATTCACATCATGACTCACGAACAGAATAGTTTTTTTTGCGTTCTTAAAATCAATCATTTTTTTAAAACATTTTCTCTGAAATGCTTCATCCCCTACAGAAAGAACCTCGTCAATCAGCAAAACATCTGGTTCAGTCGCAGTAGCGGTTGCAAATGCCAGCCGTGCATACATCCCGCTAGAAAAATTCTTAAGCTTCATATTCCTGAACCTGCCAAGCTCCGCGAACTCGAATATCTCCTCGAACTTATCCTCCATCTCCTGTTTTGTCATCCCCATTATAGCCCCATAAAGTCGCACGTTATCCTCTGCTGTGAGCTCAGGATTAAAACCCACGCCTAACTCCAAAAATGGCGCTATTCTTCCGTTTACCTTCACGTTGCCTGAGTCGGGCGAAAGTACTCCTGCAATGATCTTCAGAAGTGTGCTCTTGCCACTTCCGTTCTCGCCGATGATGCCCAAGGTCTCGCCTTTTTTCACATTAAAACTCACATCCCTGAGCGCCCAGAATTCCTCATATGTTGAAGAGGTGCCTTTGAGGGCGCCGGCGATGTGTTCGAAGAGACGGGTTTTTTTCTCATGGGGGATACGAAAGTGCTTGGAGACGTTTTGGACTATGATCGCATTTTCTTCTGGTTGTTTGGGTTTTTGGAGTTGGAACATATTTCCTTAAGAAAAACAACGAACAGATACGAACTTATATTATTAGAGTTCGTTGGTGTTCGTTTTAGTTCGGTGTTAATTTCGAGTTCATTTTGCTGCTATTCCTATCCATTATTATTTAGTTGTTAATTTTTTAAAATTAACATTACAATTTAATAAATTTCGAGACGATAAATCTGCATTTACTAGCGTTCATCTACGGTTTGGTTTTCTTATGAATGATTTACTATTATTTGATAACATAATTATAAAGCTTATCTTTGATATCCGATACTTTGAATCTTTTTTTAGCATTTTGTAGTTGATCGGGATTTGATGGCTGGAACAAAATCAAATCTCTTCAGCAAACCTCCGGGATAGTCGCTTGAATATCCATGATCCGAATATAAATAACACACCTCCAAATATTATTACAAGGGTAATATCCATGAATCCAGGCAGAGAACCCTTTAACAGGATATCCCTGTATATCCCAATTAACCTCGTTACAGGATTCAACATATAATAAGATAAAAATCTTTCCGGGATCACCTCTATTGGATAAACTATAGGAGTGACGAAAAAGCCAATCTGGATGACCACTTCCCATATCTGGGCAAGATCCCTGTAATATACGTAAAGCGCTGCCAGCGCCAGTGAAGCACCATATACGATGAAGAAATAGAGGATATGAAAAACCGGGAACAAGAGAAAGGTAATAGATAAAGAGGCGCCCATTAATACCAGGAGTGGTATCAACACAAGGAATTCAAGAAATGAGCTGACAAGGGCCGATATCACAGAACTTATTGTAAGTATCTCCCGCGGGATGAATATCTTTGTCACAAGCCCTGGTTTCCCGACAACAGAAGTCATGGCGGTCGATGTGCCTATAGCAAAGAAACGCCAGCCTGTAATGCCTATCAGGAGGTATGGCGCAAAATTTTCCTGGGTGGATTTGAAAACATTACTGAAAACAAAGAACAGGACAATCATCATAAGCAGGGGATTCAGCATCGACCATGCGAATCCAAGCACAGAACCAGAATATTTAGTCTTAAGATCGCTTACGACAAGGTTTTTTATCAATTCTTTATGTTCAAAAATATACATAAATTAAACCCTGGATTTCATACCAATACTCCAAAATATATCACTAATATAATTAATATAATAATAGATACCAGCAGAGCCAAATCGATCATTTTTACCAGTTTTTCCTCTCTTTCCTTACTATTTTCAATAACAGATACAATAAAATCATTTATAGGTCTCCACACATCTTCTGGATTGTTCTTTTCAAAATCCTCGATCGCCTGACCGCCTTTGGAAGTGAGCACACAATACTGGAAATATTTTACATATCCTTCCTGGATGAGTTTATAGATATGCTTCTCTATAACGATTGTCCTTATCTGGAGTGTTTTTGAAATCTGCCTGTTGGTCTTAAAGCCATATGTTACGGATTTAAGGATTGCATAATCCACTTCACCGAACCCTTTTTCATCAGCTCTGGCTATGTCACCCTTTTTATATTCGCTTTCTTTTGCCAGTTTATCCCTGAGATTATCAGATAAAGCTTTTCTTGTTTCCTCTGGAGGATAAGTAATCTCGATTTTTTGTTCAGTCTCTTCCTTTCCCCCTGATATCTTTTTTTCCACTGGCTTTTTCTTAAACCACAGACTATCATCCATGATAAAATCCAGTGCTTTCTTTTTTCTGATGTCTTCGGGACTTTCAGTACTCATCGAATGAACCTCTGAAAGATGCTTTTTTTCTCAGGTATTCCGCATATTTTCTTTGAAATCTTCATTATTGCTTTTGCAGAGGATGAACCCGGTTTTAGTAAAATGAGCGGCTTCCTTGCATCTCTTGCCTTAATTATCGCTTCGTCCTGCGGGATAAGGCCAAGCACCGGCAGTCCCAGCTTTATGCCAATATCATTATAAACACTCTTTTTATATTTGTTCACAATAATACCTGTGACGCTAATACCTGCAAGAGCTGTTGCAGCTTTGACCTTTTGGGCATCTGATATAGAAGCCGGGTCGGGATTGACAATAAGTATAACCTCATCAGAGTATGTCATCGGAAGCATGCTCAGCTTGGATAAGCCTGCCGGGATATCCAGGATTATAAGCTCGTACTCGCTGTCTTTTAACTCTGAAATGACATTTCCCAGTTTATCAAGGTCCACGTTCTGCAGGGCCTGGAGTGAAGAACCGCACGGCAGTATATCCAATCCCATCTGGATTGTATAAATTGCACTCTGGACATCTGAGGTACCATTGAGTACTTCAAGGAGCGTAATTAGCGGCTTCTCAAGGCCAGTATATAAATCCAGGTTTGGCAGCGATATATCAGTATCCACGACAAGGACTTTCTTATTTAATGATGCAATCGCAAAACCTATATTCAATGCAACGGTTGTTTTCCCAACTCCACCTTTTCCTGAACCCAGGGCAATTATCTTTGCAGCCATAATATCACTTCAATTTTCTTCTTAAATATAGTCTTATTATAAATATAAAGATAACAACTATTGAAAGTCCGATTATTATTACAAGTTGTGGGGTTTTCTCTTTTTTTTGTACACCCGGTTCTTCAGGAGGAGAGATAACAGGGGTAACTGTAACCGATTCGACAAAAAAAATCTTGCTCAGATTTGATTTCCCGACTGTTACCCTGTATGCACCAAGGTCTCCTTTTGTAATATTGAATTTAACGTCTCTTATTTCTGAGTAATTTAGCCAAACGTCTTTAGTTTCTTCCAGCATGTCATTGATGTATAACTCTACAGGTTGAGATCCATCCTGGCCAATATTTTCAACAGTAACTGAGATAACCACCGGCTTATTTGGTTCAACGCTTAAGTTATCTATCTGTAAATCTTTTATATCGAAAGTAGTCGGTAATTCAATCTTTTTTCCTGAGCTTACCTCAAATGTAGTAAAGAGATTCAATCCTATTGTATTACTTCCTGTTGGAACTATCTCAAGTGTATGATTTCCTAAAGTTTCCGAGGAAATCACAAATTCAATCGAGCGGGTGCTAAAACCTTCAATCTCAACCGTAACATTATCTATTTGTTTATTATCCAGTAACAGGGACAGGGATGTTGAACCTTTTTCATAAAAATTATTTACCACACTGGCGCTGACATGAATTGCCTCTCTCGGGGCTACGCTTGTTTTATCGAGTTTGATATTTTCTACCCTGAATCTGTCAAGCGGATATTTGCTTGCGTATTTATCAATATAAAAAGTTTTTGTAATGTTTATAATCTGTCTGGACTTTTCAGTTTGGGATAGATTAAGGACATCTCCCCTGCTCATGACAGGTACATCCGGTTTACTGCTTCCATTCAGATATGAGGTAGTAACATCAAGGTAATATCTGTCCATAATAGATGCATTCAGGAGATCAAATAAATGAATCTCTGCGTTATAAACCCCATCTTCCCAGTCTGCTGGCACTTCTCTTGAGTAGATAAGAAAGTCATTTTCCCGATAATCATGATATCTGTTGCTATATGCTGCTGTATCTACTATATTATCATTGGAATCCTTGATGATGAATACATAATCAACAGCCACCTCGCGCCTGTGATTTATACCATCAGTTTCCGCATATATTTGTATAACGCTACCCTGCGGAAATCTGTCGTTCCAGTGTAAATCATAATCTTGCAAACCCCTGACATTATAAACCAGCCTGGCATATCCATTATCTATTGCCAGTGAAGGAACAGGCAATACATAAAACACCATTATTATGATGAAAATTATAATTATTGCCGGGTGGTACTTCATATAGTGGAATATCCGAATTTGCATATAAAGCTTTTGAAAAAAAACAATGAACCTCAATATGAATATGCTTATTAATATTTTAATTAACTTAATAATTCTAAAATCTGATCTTTCGGGCATTCTTTGTTATATGATGACTCCTGAAATCTTCTTGAAATCTACCTGGTAGCTTCTGTAAACTTTTTCTCTTTGAAGTTATTTTTTCCAAACATACCCGGATTCCTGCTTTTTTTCATCATCCCGTAACTTTTGTTCGATTCGGGCGAATATTGCATCAAGCGATTCTCTTATCATTCCTCTTTGTTGTAGGGCGAAAAATTCGCTTCCTGTGGTTTCCTGTTTATTTGAAATAATAATGGGCAGGCTGCCTGTGGTTGCATATACTGCCCAGACATAATAAGCAAAAGTATACAACCCCACTGCTACATACATGGCCGCCATCAGGACATTATTAGCATTTAAAAGAGTCCCTAAGAGCATAACAGTTATTGGTATCACAAGAATAAGGAAAAAAACTGCTGTCCATGCGGCAGTTTCTTTCCAGAGATTATATTCAGCGGTAATGAATCCCCACCACATTACAAATACTAGAAGAACACCATATGGAACTACTCCTCCAAGATTAAAATTCAACAGGAACATGAAAGCAGCCATGGTTATTGTAATCAGAAGTATAAACTTAATTGTGAATTTTATAGAGCTTCCGACTGCAATGGATTTAGCCGTTATTTCTTCTTTGTACTGTTCTTTTAATAACGTTTGAACTTTTAGGTCCAGGTCATATATCTTATCAAGAATAATGTTCGCGCCGACATGTGCCTGTGCAATGTTTTCGATCAGCGGCTGCAATCTGGTATAAAGGCCATCCTGGAACGCCGTATCGATTAATAATTCGTTGACAATCCGTTTTTTAAAAGCATTAATAATATAATATATTGAAGTCAGAGAAACCATAATAATTAAAAGATCAATTAAACTATATATAATATCTAATTTGACAAATAAATCGATTAAAAGCGATAAACTTGAAAATATTAAAATGGCTGCTGAAATGATCAGGGCGCTGACCAGGCCGATCTTTTCAAAAAAAGGCAGATTTTGGCCGGGACGTGGGGATATATCCTCATTAATGTCAAGTAAAGGATTCTTCATTTTATTAGGGATATTGTTGTGTCCCATTAACATATATAGTTATTTGAGGTTCTGTTAATAACTTAAAGTGTATCAAATTATTCGGAACCGGATTTCCTGTGTTTTTACACGCAATACAGAGATATGATTGGACAAAAGAAGGCTGTTGCGCCATTGAAGTTTCAATACCGCCCATTTTAAGGCTGTTGTAGGCAGGCGTCTGTAATGTCCCATCTATTTCTGCAAGCAGACTTCCTGATTTTCCATGGCAATCCATACAGGTTATTTTAATAGAGCCGTGGTTTATCGAATTAAACGGGTATGCGGGATATGGAGAAGTACCGTTATTATTCTGGGTAGCTGGCTTATGGCAGGATTTGCAATATGAATTCAGATCTGTATAATTTGCATAGTTATGTTTTAGTTTCCACTTTTCATTGGAGTGACCGCCTGATATGACTGCCTGCTTTATATCTTCATGGCAGGATATGCAATCAACATTAGAACTGGCAGTGAGGTTGTGAGCTTTGCCATCCTGATATTTTGTTACCCTTACTTCTTTTGTTATTCCTATTGCAAGATTTTGTATATTCCATGCGCCCGATGAATTCACTACATCCCATTCAATAAAGCTGGGTCTGCTATAACTGATATTATTATTGAAACTTGAATGGCATGAAGAACATGCAATATTATTTCCTGTGGATATATTGGTATTGTTTGCACTCTGGATAAAAGCTATATGTGCGTCTGCTCCTGTCGGGTTATTTGCGTAAACAGCTGCGACCGGGGCTATAAATGTGTTGCCTTTCTGGTCTGTTACCTGTGCTGGTGTGGTTCCATGGCAGGTCAGGCATGAAGGTATGCTTGATGCATGGTATGTAGAAGAAAGCTGATGGCATGAGGAACATGAAAAATAAGTATGATGGAAAGAATTGTTAAGCTCAGCCCTTGTATTTAAATGGCATTTTTCGCATTCCAGGGAAGATGTCAGTGGAAATGAATGCTGGCCTATGGACTCGCTGGATTGTGCAAGTACAGGACCGGACAATTCATTATTTTTCAGATAATTTGATAGCTGCCATGTATCATCGCTGACTCTATTAGCGTTGAATTTATAAGTATCTGCATAAAGAATTGAAATAGAGAGTGATTTCTTTGTATGGCAGGATATACATGCCTCGTTCTCCCCTTTTAAAAAATTTGATGCACTTGCGCTGGATATAAAAGGGTTGTGTGATTCCTTATTAGTAGTGATATTTTCACCAAATATTTCTGCAATCGGGGAGACCAGTGTATTCCCATTTACATCTTTCACCACCCTGGGAGGAGAACCATGGCAATCCAGACACCGGGGGCTTACCATGTTTCCGTGTGTAAAGTTCGAGCCTGCATTCAGGATATGGCAGGTCTCGCATGTTAAAGACAGGTGATGCGTTGAAGAATCAAGCTCCTGTCGTATATCTGCATGACATTTTGAACAGGTCGAGGTACCTGTATCATAGAATGAGTGCTGGCCTGCGAATAAAGAATAAATCGATGGGATGGCGGTTATCCCAATCATCATAATAACTACAATAAGAAGAACATGTCTTAATTCCATATTATAATATTATCAATGCAAACAATATCAATTTTGTGATGGTTTTTTCCTTACTGTAAGAAGGATATACAGGAACAGGCAGAAAGCCGCGATAACATATCCATAGAGCTTTACGACCTGGAAAAATAACTGGTATTTCCTGTAATCATTCCCGAATGGCCCGAGATCCTGGTTCCTGTCGCTTACTATGAAATAGCTCCCGTATCCTTTAAGGACAATCGGTTTACCGCCTATCAGGATAGCCTTCCCGATTATATCCCTATTCTTGAGCCTCCACCAGTCTTTCTGATTTGAGGCATCACCTTTTGTCACTATCCCGTCTTTTGTAATATATAGTATCCTGTGGGCATATGGTAAATTAGTATCCGGCCGGTTGAACATTATAATATCGCCAACCCTGTAGGTATGGTCGATGTTCTGCATCAGTACAAGGTCGCCCCTGCTGAATGTCGGTACCATGCTCCCTGACACCACGGCTGTGAAAAAAATTACTTTTGAAGCAACAGCGAACATGATAAAAACCACGACAACCAGTATCAGGCTTTCTTTGAAAATCATTTTCTGGGTGTCCTCAGGCCGTTTTCCGACAAGGCTGATAAAACTTTTCTCCCTGTTCCTTTTATAGAACTCCCGATATTGAATTTTTACAGGTTCTGTTATGTCGATATGGTGTGATACTCTCAGATAAATTAATACCAAAAATATGGATATTGTTAAAAACAGCAATATTAGGTTTATTGGAATTAACATAAAAAAAATAAAAAGGGAAAATAATTTCCCTTCATTTATGGAATTGTTACTGTAGCATTACCTGTACCATCCGCTTCGCCTTCTGTCAGCACTGTCGCAACACCGGTTGCTACATAGTTGCCGACATTCCAGCTGTGTGCACTTCCCGGCCCTCCGGGCTGTGTCTCTTCAGCAGTCAGGGACATGCCGGTTCTCTTTGTCCATGTAATGTCAACCGCAACGTGCGTGTGGCATGCGATGCATGCTTCATTTGCTCCCTTTAAGAAAGCTACATCAGTTGTGTTTGCCTGCTCGACAAAGGGTTTGTGCACTTCATCAGCACCAGTTAAGCCAATCAGTGCATTATTACCGCCGCCACCATTTCCATCATGACAGTCAATGCATGCAGGTGCTGCTGCGGCATGGAATGAATCAACGGTTCCAGCATCATTGGCGTTGGCCTGGTCAATACCGCCTTCGTTTGGCCCAGTGGTCATGTGACATGCCTGACATCCTCCATCAGTGCTCTGAGCTCTGTGGAAGCCATTTGTTCCATCGCCGGCTAAGCCTTCAGTGGAATATATCTCCTGAACTACGTCAGCGTGGCATTTTGCACATGGTACGCCATTGTCAACAGTCGTTGTATCATACCAGTTATGCTGTCCTACGAACAACGCAAGTGTCTGTGGCAAAGCAAGCAGACCAACGGCCAGTATTCCAATCCCTATTAATAAAGTCTTATTTTGCATTTGTTTTTCACCTCCTTTCCTATCCATTTTAATTTACCCAAATTTGGGTATAATTTGGGATAATATTTAATTAGCCTTGATATGTTATATATCTTTCTATTTCCAGATAATATTTTTAGTGACAAAACCAACTGTTTCACCCCTTCTCGTAGTTTTATTAATGCTTGTCAGATATATGGAAACATGCACTGTATCATTGGCCTGCGGGTAGTGTTTTTCATCAAAACCTACATTGAACTTGTATGTGCCGCTGCCATTAAAAGGCATCATTTCCCATGGGCCTATGGTGCCGTTCTTGCCTTTCAATACAGTCGTTCTTGCTCCTATGGCAGGGAACTTTGCCTGGGTCATTCTCGGCCTCTGCAGATAGTTCACAGCGCCCTGCTCGACAGTGAAATTCGGGTCCGGCTGGATCTGGCCGTCTTTTTCTATAAATGTAATATTGACCTTAACGACAGGTACTTCACTCAACGGATTTCCTATACATCCTGATATTATTATTCCGGCAAGGAATAGCAAAATTATGGCTGTTCTCATAGCTCACCTTATTAATGCAAATATTCTCGATATTATCTGTCCTATAGTGGGATACTCCTTAATTGTTTCTGATTTACTCACGGCTGCTGATCTGGACATGTTCGAAAGATTGGATGGCAGCTCCAGTTTACTGATAAATTTCTCAGCGAATTCTCCGTGGCATGCTTCACACATCTTGTCAAGCCTTTTTCCATGCACAATATGGGGATTTTCCCCGTGGCAGTCAGAGCAGGCTGTTCTTTGCGGTTTTAGATAGGAGCCATTTACGTAAGTATGACAGTCTAAACATGCGGTTTTGCTCATCACCCTGTGGAAATCTACTGCCGTCACGTTCTTTTCAGATTTTGTTCCCACATGGCATTTGATGCAGACAATATCTTTATGGATTTTGGAGATACTGGCTATCTCTATCTTGTAAGCGGTTTTTGTATCCTTTGGCCTGTTCCCGATGGCATGGCATGCTTTGGTACATCCTGAAGATATTTCTTTGGCCCGCTCATTGCCAAGGAGCGTATAGTGACATGGAATACAAAAACTTCCCGGATGCCAGTTCCCTGTCAACCCATCCTTATAATCCGGCCTTTCATAAGCATCTGCCTGCCCGGCCATCAAGATAAAAGAAAACATCGCAAGGGAAATGATTAAAATAACAATAGTGGGCTTGTTCAGCAGGATCTTTATTCCGGGCATATGGTAATATTTCTCATTTAGTTCTTATCTCTTTAATCATTTATATTTTATCTTTTAAAATTTTTATTCCTTATTATTATTGTCATCATAATTAATATTACAGAAACCACATATCCCTGGAATCCCGGCGATGATTTTGTTGCAGTCGGCTCCGGAGCTGTGGTCGATGTGGCTTCGGAAACCTCGGTACGTTTCGGGTTCGCTGAGACAGTGGCGACAGTGGATTGTGGCAGTTGCGATGTTGCCTTGCTCCTGACCTTTATAACAAGCTCATTCGAACCTGTCCTTTGCGTGTATCGCTCGTCCTGATAAAGGAACTGATCAAGTACTGTTGCCTTTGCAGGAGGAACACTGAAATCACCCGGCTCGGTTGTATTAACCGTATAAGAAAATACTGTCGAATTTCCCGGACGAATCACCAATGTATCCAGAACAGCTTTATATTTATCAGATGGCAATGAATATCTCACTGGTACACTATCATTCAATTTGACTATCGCCGTGGAATCTCCGATATTCCTGGCATCTAATCTGATAGTTATATTATCACCTGTTATTGCAGTTTCGGGAATTGCAGATTTTGTCAGGATCACATAAGGCCCGTTCACTATCAGTTTTGCAGGCTTTGTATTATAGTACAGTTCATCCCTGTATCCAATAATTGAACTGCCGGGCTGCAAATAATATGTTCCGGGTTTTTGAGGTACTACTTTATAAGATACTGTTTTCAGTTCATTGGGTCCGAGGGCAAAATTCCATGAAAGGTTCATATCAAGTGGTTTAAGTCCTGCAGGAAGGCTGTCTATAAGGCTCACATTTTCAATTTTCTGGCTGAGGTTGTTCTTGATGCTGATCGAGACAACAGCAACGTCTCCAATATAGACTTTTTCAGAGACATATTTTCTAATATCTATTATATTCCCTATTTGGGGATTTACCTCAATATTGATGGAATCCCTGGTCTGGAAAGCTTTTCCAAAAGCATCATTACCCCGCACCTCTGCAGAAACCGGATATAATTTTCGCCCTCCTGTAAATGGTGCCTGGAAACGGACAGTAATGACATCGGATTCATTCCCTGCTCCAATCTCATATATTTCGTGATTCAGCTTTTCTCCATACAGTAAGGGAAGGGATGAATTGATTTTTAAAGTGATATTCTTCAACTTTGCCTTGCCATCGTTCCTTATTGAAAAATTTATGGAAATCTCGGAACCCGGTATAAATGTTCGCCTGGTTATTGATTTATTATTGAGCACCATACTTTTGGGGATGATCGAAATTTTTGGCAAAGGGCTGCCTGGCACTCTTGTCAGTATCCTTGCCCACTGGTCCACAACCACATTGAGCCCGTGCCCCGCGCTGATGTTACCCGTAACTTCCTTTAGGTTTATTACGGTAATATTGATCTTTTTATCAACATCAAAAGATTCGTTGATACGTGTAATATTTCTTGCTATGATATTGCGGTTCGCATCATAAACCGTTATCAGTGCAGAATTATCGTAAAAATCCGATGCTTCTATCAGAAAGCTTCCTCTTGCAAAAGATTCCTTCAGCCTGAGAGTTTTTTCCTGCGGATCGACCCATTCTGTCTCGTCTGCAAATGCCGGAACGACTCCGAAATATATTATAATAGATATCAACATTAAAATATATATAAATTTCATCAGATATGTAAATTTCATCAATTCACCTTAATGATATTTCCACTAAGTACATCGTTTTCAGACACATTGACGGAGATATTCGAATTGCTAAATGTAAGCTCATAATTTTTCAATAACCGGGTTTCATAATGGCTATCACTGGAATATGGTACCACAAGTTCAAAATATCCTTTCTCATTAGCTTTTATTTCCTGGATGTATTCGAATTGTCTGTTCTGGTTGGTAATTATCTTTCCTGAAATATAAGCTGTTTCATTAGATGATGCATTTCCTGTTATTCTTGCTCCTTTTACATATTCAAAAATTTTAATATTCTGGGTTGGCTTATCAAACAGGTTATAATGCTTTTCTTTTGACTCGTATATCATCCTGTAACTCTTAAGCCCGTTACCGTCAAATACATGCAACCTTGAATACATTGTCTGGAAATAATTTTGATGTGGAAGATTATATTTATCTAAGTACATGCCGGGATTCTTATCTGCAAAATCTGCAACTGCAAAAAATGTCCCAGTTATTACAAGCTGGTTTCCCTGCATATACTTGTTCAATCCCATTCTCCTATCAACGATTACATACCTTGCCTTCCGCGCATCCATTATTGAACTCGCCAATGTCTCGTTATCCGCCAGATAAAACCTTGCTGCCTCGTCTCCTCCTATCTGGAAATTATTTGCAACTACCGGCCTTTTAGAGATATACAATATCCAGTTCCCATAATCCCACCATGTCATTATCCCGTATTTCGGATTATTTCCTGTTTCAGGCGTATTTTGTTCCAGCCATACCAGGGAATCATACCAGTCATCCGAAGGTTTGGGCGGGTAACCGGACAATTGATACGATACTGCAATATTCGGGATAAAAAGAACGAATATTAAAACGATGCTGACAGCAAAAGTTATCATTTTATTACGTGATTCTGAATGCCTGGTTCTCTCCAGGACTTCGTATATGGAAAATCCCGTCAGTATTGCAATATTTATCGCAAGCATATAAGTGAACCGTCTCTGGGATAAGGCGAGGATGAAGTTAACCAGCGTCCATATGGCAAAGAATAATTTTCCACTATCAATCCCATTCCTGTTCGAATACAAAAACCATATTAATCCTATTATTGCCACATAGAAACTAAATGTAAAAGAGTACCAGACCGGGTTTTTATCCCACTGCCATCCAAGGAATATCCCGTCGTAGGTGTAAAAAAGAGGCTGGGCCTCGCTTATCTGTTTTAATACAGGTGCATCCCTCAACAGATATCCGATTCCCCCGGATATGCTTTGATAGAAGGATGGAATGGCCAGGATGAGAAATAAAAGGAAAAGAATTATTATTATACCTATTGAAACTGGATAAAAATACCATTTCTGTTTTTTCATAAAGCTGGATATCGCCCCGAAGAGAAGGATTACGGCTGCTGAGATAACCAGGTAGATTAGCTGAAAATACGAAAGTGTTGCCGTCGTGATGGTTTTCTGCCACGGGGTCCATAGATAAAAAACAAGCATAATTAAAAGCGCAGTCGAGAACGAAATTATCCCTGCTCTTACAATGTAATTTGATGGTGCACCGGATTTTTTATCAAGAATGAACTGGAGGGCAGAATATGACAGGAGTATTCCGATAAATATCGGAGCCCCTATCCATGTGAGCAGGGAAATCCCAATGAAAATCCCGGATAAAATGGCATACCTGGATGATCCCTTTAATGATCTTATAAAAAATAGATATGCTAAAACCGACAGCAACACCTCGGCAATATGATGGTCTGTAAATCCAAGAAAAGATATCTGGGCGTGGGCAGGCATTACTGCAAGTAAAATCGAACTGTATATAGCGATTTTCTCATTAAAAATTTCTTTTGCTATATAATATACCGCAATTACGGAAAGAACACCCAGCAGGACGGGTATAAATGCGCCTGTTAATTCAACAAGATGCACGTCGGGTTTTCCAAGACCCACGATAATTGATAACAATGCAATCCCCTGGTCAAAGAGCGGCGGCCAGCCCACAGTGGCGCCGTAAGGATAATTGATATAAGGATCAAACAAAAATGTTTTCGGGAACATCCCAATATACGAGAAAACCCTCCACATATGATAATAGGGGTCAGTTTCGAGAAACACTATCCTCCCCTGTTCGAAGACCTGGGAATATGTAAAAAGCCTGACAATCAGACTTATTAAAATAATTATTAACAAATAAATTACAGCATTATCAATTTTAATCTGGTTTTTTTTTGTCATCTTTATATAGCACTAAAACATACGTATACAAGTATTTAAGCATTACAAAAAACAAGGCATGAACAGGAAAGAGCCGCTTGTATCAATAGTAATAGTTAATTTCAATGGCGCACATTATCTAAATGAGTGCCTTACATCTATCGGGAATATAGATTATCCGAATTACGAGATAGTGGTGGTGGATAACGCATCATCCGATGGTTCTATCGATTTTTTGAAAAATAATTTTCCCAGGGTCAGGATTATGCAGCTTCAGGAAAATCACGGGTTTGCGGAAGGCTCAAATATCGGAGCAAACCATGCAGCAGGCGAGTATATAGTTTTCCTGAACAATGATACAAAAGTAGAAAAGAAATGGCTTTCAGAGCTTGTAAACGAAATCATATCCGATAGTTCCATAGCAACGTGCGGCAGCAAAATGTTCTTCTATGGGGGAGATACCATAAACCATGCCGGAGCCACTGTAACGCTTCTTGGTAATGGATATGATATAGGGTTTGGCCAGGCCGATTCAAAGGTATTCAATAATAAAAGACCCGTGGGGAGTACATGCGGGGGTTCCATGATAATACGGAAGGATGTTTTCCAGAGACTTGGCGGTTTTGATTCTGACCATTTTGCATGCGCCGAAGACGTAGATCTCTGCCTGCGGGCATGGATTTATGGTTTCAAGAACATTTATGTTCCCTCTTCAGTTGTATATCACAAATACGGCGGCACACTCGGCAAAAGACAATCTGCCGGGAGGGTTTTTGTATGCCAGAGAAACAGGCTGGTAAATATATTGAAAAACTTTGAACCTGCAAATATTTTATTGGGATTTTGCTTATCAATACCATACGATAGTGTCAGGATTTTTATGTTTTTATATAAAAAAGAAGTGAGGATTGCATTTTCATTAATAAAAGCTTATTTTGATGTTTTTTCATCACTTGTCAGGATTTTAGAGAAAAGGAAGATAATCCAGGAAAACAGGATTGTTTCTGATAGCGTCCTTATAAGGACGGGGATAATAACCCCGCTGGCCGAAGGGATCAGGGAGTTTTACAGGTTGAATAGATTATAAAGACTTACTTATATCAGACTTAAGAATATATATTAACGCTAAAAGGGTCGCTAAAGACAGCAAATACCCTGCGATAGTGACATTCCAGTCTATCTTTTCGACATTATATTGGGGCTTGAGTTTTTCCCTGACTTTTATCAGGTAAGTAGCGCCGTCCGGGTCATTAAAAATTTTATTTATTTCGAAATATGTAGAATTATTGAACGTTTCGACCCCTTTCCTGTCAAGATCCGGGTTCCATATCATATTGGCAGGCCTGTGCAATGGGACATAGATATAATTTACACCATACTTCCTGATAACATTCATTTTCTGCTCAACATCAGGTGAATTGATTATGGTGTTGCTATCATTGTCCCCAAAATACCTGTGCCCGAGCATTTGTGAAGATTCACCTCCCAGGACATTTACGCCTGATAAAGCCGGAACCCAGAAACTATGCAGGCTTGGCGGGGCGGCCACAAGACTTCCCGGTGGAAGATATGTCATATATTCAAGCATTGAAAAATCAGAAGGATATCCCCATTTCCCGAAAGCAAAATCCACGTTCAACGCCCCGTACAGGGGAAAAACCAGTAATAACAGCAGTAAATACCCTTTATATCTGGAACCTGTGCTGTTCAGTTTAGCTATAAGGAGGAACATGATACTTCCTGCTGCAAGCAAAAGGGCAATATCAAAAAACTGGAAAAACCTGTCAACCCATAAAACCGGCCTGAAATAATAAGATGCTGATAGTATGAATGTGATAACCAGCCATACCGCGATCAGCAGTTTTGAAAAGTCCCATTTAAACCTTTTAATAAAAAAGATTGCCAGAATCCCAAGAACCAGTGACAGGACGGTCGCGCTTGAAAAAGTTATGAAGCTCATAAGTGTCCAGGGCTGGTTAGTGAACGGCGCAGGTGCATAAAGAATCCTGTCGATAAAAGTCCCTGAGAATTGCATAACTCCGTGCCGCCATATCATCGGCAGCCAGAAGAAACTGAGAAGTAATCCTGTCACAAGGGGAATTAATACGAGAATCCTGAGCGCTTTTCTACTTTTGATACTGTAAATACCCACGGATATAATCAGTATTATAAAATACACCAGAGCTGCTATGTAACTTGCAAGTACCACTAACGAAGAAATCATTGCAGTAATGGCCAGGTGACCCGATTTCCCATATTTTACGTAACGTATCAGGAAAACAAAAGCAAGGGGCATAAGCGTCATCGCCATTATCTGGGGATAATAATTCATATATCCAATAAGCTGGATCTTACTTACGGAAACTAAAAAAGCAGATATGAGCGCCGATGTCTTGCTGCCTGATAACTCAAGTGAAAGATAATAGACTGTCAGTGAAAGCGCGGCTCCGCTTATAACTGCGACCCAGTTAGTGATCGTAATAAGAGAGATTCCCGATAATTTGTGTAAAAATGCCACTGTATATGGAAAAAGCACCTGGTACTCGTAATATTCTCCAAGATTAAAATACGGATTATACTGCGGGACAAGTGGAAACCATTGAAGGGCAGCCCGTGCATAAACTATGTTCTTTCCTGGATCATAATGAAAAGGCATACCCGGATCCACATGCACTCTTAAAAAAACAGATAATAAAAAGATGACTGCAAGAACAAGATATTCTTTCCCGAATATACTTAATCGGGCTGTTCTCAAAATCGTTTCCTCTTTGAAATCACAATATAAAATGCTGTGAGAATCCCGGCAACGCCGTATAATAGGTTAAATCCAGGTATCCTTTCAGGCGGTGTCTGTCTTGAATTCTCTTCTGCCGTATATGTGACAGTCTTGCGTTCAGTTTTTACATTGCCTGCCCCATCCACTGCAACTATGGTTATGACATTCATACCTTCCGAAAGTGTAAGCGTCGCGTTCCAGTTTGTAGTTCCTGCAAATATCCCGTTGACCGTCACTGCAAGGATACCGCTTGGGTCCTGCGCCGAACCTGAAATGTATAGTTCCTCAGAAGTCACGCTTAATGGAACTGTGTTAATTCTTATTTCAGGGGGCGTTGTATCAGTTGGTACTACCGGAACTTCAGGTTGAGTTCCAGGCGCCGTTTTTCCAAAAGCATAAACATAGCCGTCTCTTGAAGTGGCGAACAAAATGTTATCCGATAGCGCCAGTGCTATTACCCCCTGGCCAATCGTGTATTTATTTACCAATGACCCTTTTTCTTTATCCAGAGCGTACACGTTTCCGTCTTTTGACCCGACATAGACAATTTCTCTTGTAACTATAGCAGGCAAATCAACACGGCCATTAGTCTTGAATTGCCAGAGAATATCACCATTGTCAACTTTCATCGAATAAAAAGTATTGTCATTTGAACCTATATATACTGACGTTCCGGAAACAGCGGGTGAAGATTTGACCCAGTCATTTGTCTTTTTTTTCCATTTTAATGTCCCGTCAGATTCAATGGCATATATATTATTATCATTCGATCCTGCATACGTTACTCCGTTAATTACAGATGGCGACGAAGAGACGCTCCCTTCTGTTTTATATTTCCATTTAAGAATTTTATTTTCAGCATTCAGTGCGTATATATAATCATCAGTTGAACCTGCATAAATAATGCCCTGTGAAATTGCAGGTGTGGATTCAACCCAGCCACCAGTCGGATATTTCCATTTCAAACTTCCATTAATTATATATATTGCATAAATATTTTTATCAGATCCTCCATAGAGGATATTATTATATGAGATCGGAGGAGATGCAGCGCTGCTGCCTGCATTGTATTTCCATTTCAAATTACCATTATTATCTAAAGCGTAAATATTATTATCAAAGGATGCCGCAAAGACCATTCCATCCTTTGCCGTAGGTGTATAGACTTTTCCAAGAGTGGGATAACTCCATTTTAATTCTCCCGTGTTCTCATCTATTGCGTAGATGTTCTTGTCGTCAGAACCCACAAAAACTGCCCCATCATTAACGATGGGAGCTGAAATGTCTGTATTTCCGGCTTTGAATTTCCATAACAGCTCCAGTGGAACAGGCAGGCTTTCAGAATATCCGCTGTGCTGTAGGTCGCCGCCTGTATTCTGCCAGTTTGCCAGAGAGCCAGGAACAAATAAAAAAACAGCTATGGAAATGCAAACCAATGGTAATAGATGTTTTCGCATGATTTGATTACAGCATATCATATCTAATAGTTTTTCATACTTCTGGCAAGTTCACTTGCCCTGAACAACGATTCAAATGTCCCTGCATCACTCCAGTATCCGTGGAGAAGAGAAAAACCCATCTCGCCCATGCGGATATACTCGTTATTCACATCTGTGATCTCAAGTTCTCCCCTGCCTGATGGTTTTAATGTATGGATTATATCAAATACCCCGAAATCATAAATATACAATCCTGTAACCGCCAGGTTCGATTTCGGATATTTGGGCTTCTCTTCAATTGAAATAATACTCTTTCCTTCGATCTCTGCGACCCCGAACCTGTTGGCATCTGTCACTTCTTTTAAGAATATCCTGGCTCCGGACTTAAACGACCCTACATCCGCACGTACATTATCCTGGAATATATTATCACCAAGGATTACGGTCACCGGCCCTTCATCCGCGAAATCCTCTGCAAGACTCAGCGCCTGGGCGATACCCCCTGCTTTTTCCTGTATCTCGTAAGTAAGATGCACGCCAAAATCGGCGCCCGATCCAAGAAGCTCAAGAAAATGTCCCGCATGGCCGCGCCCTGAGACAATCATAATATCCTCGATACCTGCATCGGTAAGCGTTTGCAGCGGGTAATATATCATGGGCTTATCATAAACCGGGAGCAGATGCTTGTTCGTGACCTTGGTTAAAGGGAACAGGCGCGAGCCTGTGCCGCCTGCAAGTATTACGCCTTTCATGTTATCATACCATTATTTTCCGTTTATTTAAATACTCGGCCAGCGCATCTTTCCAGTGGCGCATCGGAGTAGTTTTCGTGTTAACAAGGACTGAATATTTTGGGCGCTTTGCCTTCCTGATAAATTCCTCACTTGTACATGGGGCAGCATTGCCGATTATCGCTGATGCGAACTCGTACCATGAGCAAACGCCTTCGTTAGTTATGTGGTAGATTCCGGGGGCAAATCCTGCTATTTCAGCGGTTTTCCTTGCAAGGTCAGAAGCATAGGTGGGCTTGCCGAACTGGTCATTCACAACCTTTACAGTTTCCATTCTGGCAGACAGGCCAAGCATCGTATCAACAAAATTCTTGCCATGCACCCCGAATAGCCATGAAGTCCTTATTATCCTGTAGTCATCCATCTTCGCGACAATATTATTTTCACCCAGAAGCTTTGATCTTCCATATGCGTTGATCGGGTTTGGATGGTCTGTTTCCCTGTATTCTTTCATGGAACCGTCAAATACATAATCCGTGCTGTAATGCACAAGTTTCGCACCTGCTAATTTACAACCTTCCGCAATGTGACCCGGCGCTATCCCATTTACATCGAAAGCCAGTTCCCGGTTATCTTCACAGTCATCCACAGCGGTATAGGCTGCGGCATTTATCACGACATCGGGTTTTGTCTTCACGATTGATTCTATGACCTTTTTTTTATCCGTGATATCAACATCGCTGCGTTTAAACTTTACAGCATCTTGGAACACGGCGCATAGTTCAGTTCCGAGCATGCCGCCTGCTCCGAATATCATTGTCCTGATTTTTCCCACCACCAGCGGTTTTTGATATACCATTTAACAGTAGATGCGAGGGCATCATCAAAATCATTCTCCGGGGCCCATCCAAGGGCTTTTAATCTGGAGCAGTCAAGGGAATATCTCAAATCATGGCCCGGCCGGTCTTTCACGTACTCTATCATTGATTCGTCCTTACCGAGTATTTCCAGGATCTTTTTCGTTATCTGGATGTTGGTTTTTTCAGCCCCCCCTCCAATATTGTATATCTCGCCTGTCTTTCCGTAGTTGAGAATAAAATCAATAGCTTTGCAGTGGTCAAGTACATATATCCAGTCGCGCACGTTCTTACCTGTCCCGTAAAGAGGAACCTTTCGGTTCTTGAGGAGATTTGTAATAAACAATGGTATGAGTTTTTCAGGATACTGATAAGGCCCGAAGTTATTGGTGCACCTGGTTATAATCACAGGCAGTTTATGTGTTATATAATAAGACTGCACAAGTAAGTCAGAGCCAGCCTTGCTTGAAGAATAGGGGCTTGATGGCGTGAGAATATCTGTCTCTTTGAACGAGCCTTCTATTCTGCTGCCATAAACCTCATCAGTGGATATATGGATAAATTTTTTTACATTATTTTTCAATGCGCTGTCAAGAAGTGTGAATGTACCCAGGACATTGGTCTTAACAAAACTGGAGGCGTCTTCTATTGATCTATCCACATGGCTTTCGGCTGCGAAATGTACCACAGCGTCAGCATCATGCATGATCTTGTCAACTATGGTTTCATCACAGATATCGCCCCTGACAAAAGAATAATTCGGGTTGTTTTCAATGCCCTTAAGATTATCCGGGTTTCCAGCATATGTCAGCTTATCAAGATTGATGATACTGCAATCATGATATTTTCCCAGCATATGCCTGATAAAATTACTTCCGATAAAACCAAGTCCGCCTGTGACAAGCAGGTTCAATGTTCTTACCTCTTTTACCCGTGCTTCAGGCCTGGCGTCAATCCCCAGTCATAAGGGATTTCCCTTGTATCCGGGGGAAGTCGGAATTCGTCAGGCTCTTCATAATTATACGGAAGCGTGGGGATGTTCAGGAAATATGCGGTTTCCATGCCGACAGCTTTAAAACCATGATATATGCCGGGAGGGACATGGATCAATACAGGATTTTTTTCACCCGAAAATAATTCCATTACAGTTCCATTTGTCGGGGAGTCTTCGCGCCCGTCATATAATGCAACTTTCATCATCCCGCGTATGCATGTAAAGTTATCATGCTGCTTTTTATGGTAATGCCAGCCTTTAACAACTCCGGGATATGCAGTGGTTATATATACCTGTCCGAAATTGGTGAAGATCTTATCATCACTTCGCAATATTTCCATGAGCCAGCCACGTTCATCCGGGATAACTTTCAGGTTCTTAATGACAACGCCTTCGATATTTTTCATATGTCCTGCCTTTTTATTTACAAGTGCTTATTTTTTAAATATGCTCAGGATTATTTAACTCTGTTCCTTTCTTCATATACTTTCGCCAATTGCATGGCAATTATATCCCATTCATACTTCTTTGCAGTATCTAAAGCAGATATGGACATCCTCTTTCGAAGTTCCGTATCCGTAATTAACTTCAGGATTGCATTGCTGATATCTTTTACATCAAGGTTCACCACAAAACCGGTATCTTCGCTGACGAGTGAAGATGCAGCATTTTGTTCGCATTTAACAGTGATAACAGGCACTCCGCATGCGAAAGACTCTATCACCACCATCCCGAATCCTTCCCTGCCGGAAGGAAGTACAAACACTCTGGAAGATTTGATATATGAAATTACTTCATCATATTCAAGAAAACCGGAAAATTTAATATTGTCCTGGACTTTTAACTCTGTTGCCAGCCTGATAAGCCGGTCTTTCTCTGGCCCGTCTCCTATTATCAGGCATTTTATATCCTGAAATGTGTCCTTGATTAAACCGACTGCCTCAAGTAATACATCCACGTTCTTTTCCTTAATAAGTCTCCCTGCAAATATAATGTCATGTGCCAGTGGAGAAGGCTCTGCCCTGGCAATTTTCTCCAGATCTATGCCATTTGGCAGGACCTGGATGTTTCTGCCTCCAAGTGATTCCAGGTTATTTTTGGTCATGGTCGATACCGCGATTGACCCGGATGCCAGTTTCGAAGTGAGATATTCCACAAGCTTGCCAAAAAAACCCGCCCTGCCCAGATATTCATACCAGTAGTCCTTCCATACTTCATGCCATGTAATTAACATACAATTTCCCTTGAGAACTGAAACGAGTTTCACTGTGAAACATGGGAGATATGGGAACGCACTTACATCGATTACATCAAATTTCTCTTTAACAAGGTGCGGGAATAGTTTTATTGAGAAAATGACCGCCTCGGTGATGGAGCGCCTGCCGTTTACGTATAATTCCATCGGTGAACAAACCCCGTGAAGCACCATACCTTCATATTTGATCGTATCGGCACCGTCCCACCATTTGATCCCGAAAACATGCACCTCGTGCCCATGCTTTGCCAGCCTCCTGCCAAGTTCATAGTTCCGCTTCTGCGCACCTCCTTTGACCCACGGATAGACAGCATCATATACAAGAGCGATTTTCATTAGTTTTCCTTTTTTTCCAGCATAAAGATGCTGATAATAAGTGCTGAAAAGATCAACTGGATGCCAAGTGCGGCAAGAACCATGGAAATAACGGCGCTGCCGACTTCCGAAAGTGAACCGTATCCTGAGGACATCCATATCAGGAGGATATGCGAACCAAGGACCATGCCTCCGAAAAATAACAATGCGCCTACTACCAAACCGAACTCAAGGGAATGGTAATCAAGGAGTTTGGCTGTCAAACCGATTCTGTCGATCCTGTTATGGATCATTCCGTAAACTTTCATATAACTGCCAGCAGCTATCATCTGTGTTCCTATTATTGCAAGCATGCTGCCAAGGATAAATGAGTGCAGGCTTGTGGTTTCCACGTTCCCGCGTATTGCAAGGGTAATTGTCATGAAGATGCCAAGAGCCAATATTAGAAAACCGGGGATGGATAAAAAGGGAGTTGGGTTGTAGAGCATCATGAACCTGAGATGCCGCCAGCCATCTCCCCATGAATGGAGCTTTGAGGGTGTCTTCCTGGGGTAATAAGTGATGGGTATTTCTGTTATCCGCAGGTTCTTCCTTGCAGCTTCGATTATCATTTCGCTTGCAAATTCCATTCCCTCGCTTTTTAAATTGAGCTTATCATATGATTCCCTTTTGATTGCCCTCATGCCACAGTGGGCATCGCTTAAATGTGTTTTAAAGAGCTCGTTCAGGGTGCCTGTCAATATGGGATTTCCTATATATCTGTGCAGCCAGGGCATTGAACCATTCTTGATTTCACCTTTTAATCTTGTGCCCATGACAAAGTCCGCATCATTTCTTAATAGCGGCTGTATGAACCTTGGCATCTCCCTCAGGTCATAAGTATCATCGGCATCAGCTAATAATACGTATTTTCCTTTTGAGTGCCTGAATCCTTCCAAAAAGGCATTGCCATAACCTTTATTCATAGGGATCACTACTTTTGCCCCAAGCTGCATCGCGATATTCCTGGAATTATCTGTTGAATTATCAGATACTATTATCTCCCCTTCAAGTCCTTCCTCTTTCAAGATAGACAGGGCTTTCTGGATGCAGATTCCAATTGTCTTCTCCTCATTCATGCAGGGGATTATCACAGATATCAGCGGTTGGCTCATAATATCAAGAATATCTTAAGCATTAAAATATTTTTTCTTTGAAAGTTAATCACAGAATGGCCTGGTACATAAACTTTATTAAATTTTCCAAAATCGGTACGATTGTATAGTTCTGGGATGGCGATATATACGTCATGTTAACGACCCAGTAATAAAAGAGCAGCAGGCTTGAGGCCTCTGCAAGAGACAAAGCAATGATAAGAACCATGAGTTTATCAGATAGGGTATTAGAACTTTTCTTATTTATGAAAATACTGAATGCTACAGCGATAATTAACAGAATTGAAGTGGCCAGTGACACTTGATAATATAGATTCATGAAAGGTAAAGGGAATTTTACTATGAAATAGATTGCGCTGATTAATAATATACTGCCATATAATATAATTATTTTATTAAAGTTATTTTCTATCAATTCTTTTATCTTGTAAATACTGAGGGCAAAATAAAGAAGTATAAAGTATATAATGAGAAGATATCTGTATTCAATGACTACTGGAGTATCTCTTATAATATAAATAATGAAATTCATATTAAACAGGACATTTAACAGGCTGTATGCGGTAAAAACGAGTATTAAGTATAACCCGAGGATTTTATCCATCATATTTAGTTTAATATTTTTTCTTACGATGTCAATTATAAAAATAACAGAAATTATTAAAAAAGGACTGACCAGGAAAACGCCAAACGCATTCACAGTCCTTAGTAAGATTATATCCAACAGAACATCCTGCCAGCCGGTTTTAACATCCGTATTCCAGTTAAATCCAAGCTCATTTAACAGGTTGGCTTGTTTTTGCTGGTTAAGATTTTCATTGAATATTATGAAATCTTTTCCTGTTTTCACTTCTATTGACCTGTCGGCTAACGGGACTGTTTCCATGATAGAAAAGGGATTTCCAAGAATCAAATAGTTAAATATAAAGAATGGTATCAGAGCTATAATAATAATTAATGAAATATTTACAATATGCTTTATTCTATGATTCCCGGCCAGGTCCATTATAAGGAGCGATGCGAGAAGTACCACGCCATCTAAAGTGCGCGTCCAGATACAAAGGGCTGCTGATGCATAAGCAAGATAAATGAAAGTATCATCTTTTTTCTCCTGGTACTTATAAAAAAGGTAAAAAGCCAGTACTGTGAGAAATAAAGAGAGAGTATGATGCTTCAATGTGACAGAATAGAACGAAACAGGTGTTGCAAACACGAGAAATAAAGATGCGAACAAGGCGATCTTAGTGTTGAACAAATCCTTGAAGAAAAAGTACACGAATAGAACCAAAAACGAGGAAATGATAACATTAGTTAATTCAATTGAAAGTAATTCTCCCCACATCGGGAAGTAAATCGGTTTGAAAAAATACAAATTGGTTGCTATCAGTACTATATATGATACTGCTCCATATAATAGCGGATTCTTGAAGTTCCGGTACTTTGTAATAAGGTAAGTAACAAAGGCTCCGCTTAAAGCCCATAAGTTCAAAATAAAAAGATGCGCACCAGCTAAAAAATCCATAATTTTGAGTATATAATATATTGGTAAAGATAAAATAAGTAAAGAATAACTAAATTTTCCAAATAGGTGATCTCCAATGATTGCGAATACACCTTTGGTAGTGTTTATCTTGAAGGATTCCAACACAATAGAACCGTGTATAAGATTATAAAATTGGTTTAATATTACACCTTCATCTGAAAAGAATAAACGCGTGCTTGCAAAACCGAGAAAAAGAAACAATGAACCGAAGAAAATTATTAAAGATAATTGATTGGAATCCAGGATACTGAGGAACTTTTCTATTATCTTCATTTCATGTTTGCTTTGGTAAAGCTTCCGATAAGTTTTCCTATTTTGCCTCATAGATATTCATGGCCAGAGCCTCCACATTCCCTGATACTGCGCCTTCAATAATAGCATCTGCTGTCATTTTTATGTTATCTGATATGCCAAGATGTACAATAACTATTTTTAGCATATTTTCCTCATTTCTATATTGAGATAAATACTATTTTGGCCTATCTCAAGGTTAAAGTAATCTGATATAAGCATTTTGCCGGGCTCTTCCAGTTTAATTCAGTAAACTATTTAATCAAATCTTTTTATATAATATAGAAATGCTGAGGCGTTTATTCTTTATTATACTCTGGGCGATTGTCACCGCGGGCATGTACATGGCACTTGTAGTTTCGCCCCCAGCCGCAGTACTGGGTGATAGCTACCGCATCTTTTTCTTTCATCTTCCTAATGCAGTGCTGGCTTTTTTCTCATTTACCGTGACCGCAGTATCCGGCATAATGTATCTTCGCACGAAAAATATCGCCTGGGACTATACAGGTTCAGGCTCCGTGAAACTTGGGTTCGTTTTCGGGGGACTTGCACTTGCCACGGGATGGGCGTTCAGTTATGAGGCATGGGGTACGAGGTGGAGCTGGGACCCCAAAGTAGTGGCTACTTTTGTGATGTGGTTCGTTTATATCGGGTATATAATGCTGCGAAGGAGCGTTGATGATGAAACCCGAAAGGCAAGGCTTTGCGCAGTGTATGCGATAGTGGGATACGTAAGCGTGCCCCTGGCATACCTCTCATCACGACTTGCGTATTCTCTTCATCCAGAAAGTATCGGTCTCACAGAGATAATGAAAATGACTGCTGTTATTATGGTGGCCGGATTTTTCTTGCTCTATCTTTATCTTCTCTGGTTCCAAACAAGGCTTGCCCGCCTCCTCAGGCTTCAGGGGCTGGAAACATGATTATCATTTTCATAGCTGTGCTGGCCGTGTGGACCGTACTGGTGCTTTATCTCGTGCATCTTGACAGAAAAATCCGTGAACTTGAAGAACGCTTGTTAAGGCCATGAACAAATCAAAAGCGCTTATCGGCCTTGGTATCATCCTGCTTGCCCTGTATTTCGGCTACAGCGCAGTTATAGATAGTTTAACCTATTACAGGGGTGTGGACAGGGTCGCAAATGATATGGATTACTATTCAATGCACAGGGTTAAGATGATAGGCGATATCGTTAACAATACTATGAAGGCTACAGATAGCGGTTATATGTTTGACATGGAGTTTAACGGCACTATTTTAGGTGTCAGGTATAATGGCACCCTGCCCCAGGCCTTTACAAAAGATGGCAGGGTGGTAGTTATCGGAAAAGTTGAGAACGGTGTTTTCCAGGCTTCGGAGATGAATGTGAAATGCCCCACAAAGTACACCCCAGCATAGCGCCGGTCGGAATAATCGGGGGCACAGGATTTTACAGGATGGAGCTTGAACAGCAGCAATCGTTTGATGAGGATACACCTTTTGGCGAATGTAAACTTTCATGCGGCATTTTAGGAGATAGGAGAGTCGTATTTGCAGCAAGGCACGGGATACATCATGATTTCCTTCCAGGTGAAGTGAACTACCGTGCCGTCATTTATGCGCTAAAGAAGCAGGGTGTGAGGAAGGTGTTCGCTTTCTGCATGGTGGGAGCGCTCAAGAAAGAGCTTTGCCCCGGAGATATTGTCATTCCTGACCAGTTCATCGATTTAACGCATGGCCGTTTGAATACTTTTTTCGGGAAAGGCAACTCTGTGTATGTTTCTATGGCAGATCCTTTCTGCCCTGTGCTTTCATCGTTTGCAGCAGATGAGGTTTTAGCCTTGGGTCTTACAGTGCATCGCGGCGGTACTTACATATGTGTCCAGGGGCCGCATTTTTCCACACGTGCCGAGTCCCAGTTCTTTAGCGGTTTTGGCGATATTATCGGTATGACAGCAGCCACGGAAGCAAAACTTGCCCGCGAAGCCGGCCTGTGTTATACAGTAATTGCAAGTGTGGTGGATTATGATACATGCGGTATGGGTATGAAGGATATGCGCAAGGTCATAATGAATGTGGACCGTGCTGCGAAAAAGCTTTCCTGCCATGCGCCGCCACCGATATCATGCAAATGTGCAGGTTCTCTTTCTGGTGCAATCGTGAGCGGATCTGATTTATTTGATATTATTGGTGGCGGAGGTCACTCCTCAATGTTCAATATGAAACCACATCAATAAACAAAACCAGACGGTTTTTTTTCGTGGCTTATCAAATTTATCTCAGTTAAATACCGACTCAAGAAACCTCTTTTCATCTTTTAGCTCCCTGATTTTATCCTCCCTTGACAGGGGCTGCGAAAATACCTTATCATCAATTTCGATCGTGAGGTCGCCATTATAACCTGAATCCCTGAGCGCCGCCAGTACTGGTTCCATGTTCCTGATACGGTGTGATGGATAATGCTGTTTATTATTGTGCAGGGCGCCTACATGCACATTCACTATTCTTTCGCCAAGCTCTTTAATGAAAGACAGGGCATTTTCAGGGGAGACCATGAAAGCATGGACAACATCAAATGTGAAAACAAGACCCGGGCATTCATCCAGGACTTTTTTCATTTCAGCAGGCGTTGAGCACATGCTTGATATCCCTGCTATGCTATTTTCAAGCGAGAGGCTCACGTTCAGTAAATCAGCTTTCTTCTTACAGGTCTCCAGATACTTCATGAACTTTTCCCAATCTTCATTTGTAGGCATACGGTGAACCGTCCTCTTACCCGGATGAACAGTAACCAGTTTTGTTCCTATCCTGTTTGCAAGGTCAAGACACCATAATGTTTCTTTTATCGTGGCTTCATGGACGTAATCGTTGTATGAAGAAGGATTCAAATCCAGTATGGGGCAGTGGAGAGTGCATCCATGCGGCATCATCGAAACGGCTTCTTCCAGTATCACCTGCGATGTCTCGTTATTCCTTGTCTTCCAGAAATCGGGAGTTTCAGCCCAGAACTCAACTTTCTCTATTCCAGCCTCAAGTAGTATATCCATTATATCAATGACGCTGTATTCCCAGAGAAATAATGACGCACATGATATGTTCATTCCGCCACCCATGATATTATTGGGGCATGGACTATATATAAATTCCAGTATTGTGTTCCATCTACAAAAACAAAATTCACAGTAAGTGCATTTCGGGAATATCCTGAATATACTGATATTCTTTGGCGGGGCATTCTTCCCACCCCGAACAGGTAATTTGGTTCTCCAGAAAGAACTATCATTATGTAATTCAAATTCTATGATCTATCATGAAAAAGAAAGAAATAACCGCAAAAAGCTCCATTCTCAAAGATAGAATATGCGCTGTATGCGGCCGTAAATTCGATGTAAAACTTGAAGAAAAGAACAGGATACCAATCCAGTATTTCTTCTCAAAAGAACTCGGCAAAACTCTGACGGGAAGTAAAAAAGAATATTGGGAGTGCGAATATTGCAGCGGTTATTTCAAGGAGAGAGTTAAAGAGTGGATGATCCAGAATTGGGGAACTCGATGTCCGGATTATGAGGAAAACTGCGCACTCTGTAAAGCATGGAAATTTTTTGATTATCTATTTGAGATAGACTGATAAACCAATCAAACTATTATTCTAACTTCCTTAGCTTTCTTATTTTCTCAATCCCGCCTTTAACTTTAGCAAGGCGCTCATAAAATGCATTTGCCATTATTATCTGCGCATCAATCAGAGGTCCGACCTCCCTGATCCATACATGGCGGGGATGCGTTTTTACAAATTCAGCCCATCGCTCGATATGTTCTGTATGGGTTTTGTCTCTCATGATAAGCGTAACATGCGGATATCCGCTTTTATTTTTGTAATCTCGTTTTCATCAAGGACGTCAGAATAGATGATCCGCAAATGCTTTGCATCATCCATGTCCTTTTCTGACTTGAGCAGCTCTTCCTTAAAGGCGACATTCATTTCAATACTTGAAAAATATAGATCCAGCCCTGTAAGAGGCAGTTTTTTCCGTGTCTTGATTTGATAATCATCCAGTTCATCTTTAGCCAGTTTCAATTCCATTTCAGGGATAAAATGTCCTGTTCTGACATATCTTACGCTGGTCTTATCTTTTAAATAATCATCATAAATTACTTCCGAATCTTCCGATTGTATGCATTCAAAGCCTGCCACCAATAGATCATTATGCATTTTTATGAACGCGTCTTTTTTGATTCTTTCAATGATCATATCCACGTCTTCAGTCCCCCTGCTTCTTCCATGCGCAATCGCTACAAACCCTGATACTATGACGTATTTTGCATGCTTTTCTATTACTTCAACAAAATCTTCTGCAAACGCATCAAGAATTGTCCGCTCTTTTACTTCTCTGTTCATTCAGGTTATTTAATATATTTGGCTGATATATGCTTTTCTATGGCATGAAATAATATGATATAAAAAACGAAAAGAAACAGTTATTTAATCAGTATAGGCTTTGATTAATGGGCCAGAAAGGGTCGATTAAAGCCATATCCTATATTTCATTACATGTCATTTTGAGATGCGGGAGGCAAGCACTGGCAACCACTACGGAATGGTAGGTGCCAAAGGCGATATAAAGCATAAATACGATGCTGCGGCATAGATATAGTCATCTGCATAACCTTACATAATTAAAACGCAGATAAACGCAGAAGCGTAGTAATAAATCTGATGACTATAGATTGAAGCAGGTGTATTGAAAAAAGAAGTAATCAAGTTATAGATATAAAGTGCTTTAGAAATGCATGAGTTTAGTAGATAAAAGGAAATCTTTCTGAAGAAACTACATTTATGACAATATCTTTATATACACCAAAATGACATACAATACAATGTCAAAATTACATCAAATTAAAGGTGATAAGGGATGTCAGAAAATAAGAAAGAAACAAAACAATATACAATAAGATTTCCACCCGAAGCCACTGAGGCCTTAAAAGAAATGTCTAAAGAAGAAGGAGTAACATCAGCGGAACTAATTCGGAGAGCTATCAATTTTTACCAAGTTAAAATTGAAGCAAAGAAAAAAAATAAAAAAATTATTTTAGAAAATGAAGAAGGAAATAGGGAGTGGGTGGTGGTTTAATTGGATTTATCTTTATTGCAAGATATATTAATAATTCTTGTAGGCGCTATAATAATTTGGGTCAAAAAAGTCTTAGAAAAAGAATTTGAAGATCTAAACACGGGCTTAAATAATCAAAATAATAACATTATATCTGCAATAAATCAAATCAATACAAACATATCTAACTTAAATACTACCCTCAATAATTTTTCTAAAAATGATGCTCATAATCAAAACCATATAAATATATATATCCCCCCTGAGCGCGTAAAAACAACTCCAGAAGAACTAAAAGAGGCAGCTAAACAAAATGAATCCCCTAGATAGATACATTGATGACATTATGCAATATGTCGTCAAATATGGTGAAAATGCATCTTGGAGTCCTCTTCTTATAAACAAAGTTTTTCTTCAAATAATGGTTGAACTTGGTATAATTGTTCCATTCTCAATTGGAAGAAACCCGGTCATATCTCAGACGCAAAAACAACTTTATGAAGATTATAGCAATGGAATCATTTCAACGAACCCCAAACAAATTTTTAATCATGTTATTATAAAATCCAAGAATAGTCTATCAGATTATGAAATCAGTATAGATACGATTTCTGAATCGCCGTTACATGGGTTAAAATTGCCCTATATTTGGAATTCAAATAAATTGAGATCAAAGATACAACAAATCGGAGGGGATGGAAACTTACAAAAAACAAAACATATCGAGCAAATGGTTGATAGCAGAATTTTAGTTTGGAGAGATAATTGCAGCAATTTAGATTATATTCATCCTAAAATTGAATCTAACATTAAATATATCAATAG
>VEPN01000013.1 GCA_012026835.1 Candidatus Methanoperedens sp.
GGGAAAATAAGAGTGAATTAAAACGGCAACTGATTACGGCATTTGAAGAGGGTATCATTATGGTTCCAATCTACGATTACTTGAGAACTTGACTATAATAGACATCTATCACGCCGCTACTTGCCTCCAAGAAGGGGCGATTTTAATCACAAATGATAGGCATTTTGATAAAATAAATGATGAAAAAATAATCGAAGTCTGGAGCATAAGTAAGGCAATTGAAGAATTTGAAATATGAACTATCAAAGTTCTGATACTCGCTCCCGTGCCCCCCTCATTCTTCAAAGCCAACACAGAAAATGAACAATAGAATACTCATGCACCCGTTCGTGGATGCCCGCCGAATTCATTCGGGGGTCGGTGACTGAAGACGATAGGCGTTCTAATGCTCCCGAAAAGTGATGGAATCCAGAGAGACGTTTTAAAAAGCTGAAGAAAGGCGTGCATAACGAAATAATAGTTAAAAAATTCATAGATTTAAAATAGGACTTGTAGATATTGTATAAAAAGAGGAATAGTTATGAACTCTGAACAAGAAATAACAATAAAAAATAGACCACCATGGCATCCATATGTTATTGGAGTTGTTGGCTTGATTTTTGGACCTATATCAGCGGGATTAGTTACTTATGTGAATTTTAAAATATTTGGCTCTAAAATAAAAGCTATTTTAACTTTAATATTATCATTTGTGTATACTACATTACTAATAATAATGCTTTCATTATTGCCTGAACGAGGGGCTAAAGACCTTGGGACTGTTGCCAGTGGCATTGTTACACCTATACTTTTTATGACAATTCAATGGTATGATTATGAGAATTGGAGAAGAAAATATCCAGGAGTAAAAACATATAACGCATGGAAAACTATAGGATGGTGTGTTGTGGGAACTGTTGCTTATTTTATAATGGCTTTTAGCTTTGCCATAGTGGTACCAATGTAATATATTCAAGTACAATAATTGATATCTAATCACCTCTTAATTTCAATACATTCTAAATACCGAAATCAATAGAAAAATTCCAATGACCGGTGAATCATAAAATCATCGAGCATGAGCATGGATGCCCTCCGACGCGAAAAGTAATTAGGATTCAAAGTAGTGATTTGGAGAAGGTGATTTGATGCAGCAGACATTGGCAAGATGTGCACAAACGTTTGAGGATGATAAATAAACAAAGTTGTTCTATGAGGCTGTTAGGCAAACCTTTGAGAATTACCCGGAAAATGTTGATAAGCTCGCAGTTCTGTTAAAATTTACTATCTTAAACGGTTTGTACATAACCAATATCATGGACAAGGTCAAGATTGTCGATCACATTTATAGATTGGCGACAGAAGAAAATTTGGATGCTCTCCTCAAATCCGGGAATCATATTGCAGTTAATAAAATACGTTGTGACCATGGAATCGCTACGAAAAAGGGAAAAGAACGAAATTTTTATTCATTTGCCACGAAATACTGTCACTTCTCAAATCTGAAGTGCTATCCTATATATGATCAATACGTTGAAAAAGCAATAATGAAGCTGCGAAAAGACGACTATATTCAGTTCCCCGATCAAGATGATCTTAAAAACCCACAAGCATTTAGAGACATCATTCACCAGATCATTCGAAAGTTTGAATTGGAAGATATTCAAAAAGCAGATAGAGCTTTATGGATATACGGGCAGCACTTAGCCGGAGAATGGATTATACCAGAATTGTCAAGATGAGATGCAACCCTTCACTTATAAGCATCGCCTCTATGCTGGACTGAAGTTATCCTGACTTTCTTAGTTTCATTGTCAACAGAATAAAGAACCCTATACTTGCCAATCCTTAATCGATATGTATTACTTGGGTATCCTTCCATGGGTTTAACATCAAAACCAGATCTATGTCTAATAGGATTCTTCTCAAATTCATCAAGCAATCTTAGAAATTTCTCGACTACGTACTTCGGGACTTTTTCTAAATCTTTTTCAACTCTCTCATCTACCAGAACTTCATAAGGAGTTGTGTCTTTGCTCAACAATCTCAACTTCCACTATAAGCTCTTTTTATTCGAGATTTAAATTCTTCTTTTGGAATCCCTTTAAAATCAGCAAGGCGGCGATAATGCTCTCTAATATGTTCCGCGCTTATATCCTCGATCGATACTTTATTCATTAGCATATTTAGAACATCATCAAAAGTCCAGTCACCAAATTTATAGTCTGATAATCTATCTTTCGTTTTCTCGCTAATTGTTATGGTTGTTGGCATAATTTAAACAATTGTTTTAATTGGTATTAAAGTTAACGATGCGGCGGTTGTGTCTAATATCCTATCAAAATCGCAGTTTTTGCGCCTGATTGAATCAAAAGAAAGCAAGGAAGCTAAAAGATATGCAAAATCCTCGAGCATCTTCCTGATGCCTTCGGATTTCAATCCGAGGTCGCGTGACGCGTGCCTCGAAACATAAGAGAGAAAGAACAAACAACAGGACATAAACAAAAATGTAATGGCACCATGTCCGCCAAGGGTGAAAATCCCGCCATGCGGAGCTGCTTCCGCATGAAGAGAAGGGAAGTGCAGTATTGTGAGATGCTGTGCGGAGTTCCCGTATCGGCAACCACAGCCCGAAACAGAAGGTGAACCATAAGTGGCCTTGACAGGATGCGATGTTCCGTCACTAAACAGAAGCTCAAGCAGAATAATGACTGTCGGGGTGATCATGGTCGGGATGGCTGAAAATGCTCTCTTATGCGACCGAGGGAGGTCTCATAACGTCCTCCTTGAAATTGGAAACAAACCCTACAAGTTTCTGGGTCACTGAAGCCAGTTGAAAGGGTAAAGGTAGCCGAGGTATAACCTTTTGGGAAAGCCGGAGCAATGCGTTATGAGATGTCGGAAGAACCCATAGTAGCGATAAAGGACAGGCTGATGATATACAGAACCTGTGCCGCAGGGTGCAGGGGGCGACTGTATGGAAGGATAAACCTGTTCTAGCAAAGGGGTTCTGATCTGGATAGAGATGTGGTTGAAAGCACAATAACAACAATCGGATAGCAACATACCAGAAAGGTAGCCGCCGAAAAGAGTAAGCGAAAACGCCATCTGGCAAAGATCGTGAAGATTGTCGAACAACTGCTGGAAGCCAAATCCGGCGGATAAATCGCTTTGATATATCCACTTCCTGATATGGGATATGCCAGATGAAAGCCGAATACCGGAAATCGGTCTGTTCGGTTTGATGAGGAGGGGATGGCTGAAAAGCCATTCCTTTACTCTACTGAAGGCGATAGGAGTTCTCATGCTCGTAGAAAAAAAGGAGATTCGACCTAATCCTATGACGTTGGGAATCAGGCGCATGAAAAGCATAAAAATAAAAAATAGTTAGTAATGACACCAACAATATTTATACTTCATATTTTCTTTATAATATTCTATATTACAATCTCTCATTGTATTTTCTAATTTATAGCGAATTATATCAAAATCTGTATCTGATATAATTGGCTCTTTTATCGTCGCTATACACTCATTATGATAATCTTTATTAGCGATTGTATCAAATCTTAGACTGTGTCCGGTTCTATGTCCGTTTCTATCACGGTATGCATATATGCTATTATAATCGAAAAGTATATTTATTTCATAAATTCTCAACAATAAAATTATCGGTTCATTATTGAAGAATTCCATAAGCTTATCTTCTTGTGCTCTGTCTACAGGTTCCTCACGAATAATACTCTTAAGAATTTCTTGAACTTCTTGTGGACTTCTCTCTTCCAAATATGAAGCAAAAGGAGCACTCCACTCCCATTGATTAAAGAGTCCATTTGAGCACAATTTCATCCATAAACACTTTTGCTTTTCAAAATTCTTCTCTCTTACAAAGTATTTTGTGTCAATGAATGCGATATGATTGTATGAAATAAATTGGAAAAAATACTCTTTGAAACGATCATATGATTTAAAACATTCATCCCATATCCATCTATCAAATTTTACTGTTATATAATTATTTTTCATCTGATTAAAAATATCCTTGTTTCGGCGATAACGGAGTGGTGTTGCTCTCTTTAAAGTAATCAATTGCGGATATAAATCTAAACGATTTCTTAATGCGGTAGCGTCACGTTTTGAGGTAAAAATTGTGGATTTTATATTTGTTCCATGTATTTCATATCCCACTTTGATCATTGAAAAATAATTTTCCATCTCAATTTTTAAAGTTCTTTCATTCAATTTTACAGGTCTTCCAGCATAATTTTCAGGTAAATTATACATATTTCTTGAACCTCCGTGACGGGGCTGAAACCCTTTTACCAATTCCACATAGAGCCCGTTTTGTATATTTTCAGTATTGTATTATGAGCTATTGCAGTTCCTTTTATAATAAACTAATGTCACCGATAAAATCATATTTATCAATAGATTCCAGATATATCCAGACATTAAATAGCATCCATGCGCCTAAAAGCAAGAGTTGAAACAAAGTATCTGGTAGAAATGTAAAACCATGAGCATCCTCTCTGATGCCCCGTTCCGCGGAACGGGGTCGTTGACTTAGCAAATATATAAAATCAATAAAAAAAATTCTTTAAAGCCTGATGAGAACTACTTTAACCTCTTTAGCATTTTCTTGTAAACATGTTTGCGCTTATCCACAATTACGAGCCATATTATCTCGCTTTTAAGAGCATAAACAAGTCTTAAGCCGCTGAACCTGACGCTAAAAACCCCATGAAATCCTTTGAGGGGCTTGAACCGCTCAGGGTCTTCTTTTATTTTAAAAATAAGCTTGGATGAGCCTTCAATACCCATACCATATTATCTTTTGAGCAGTTCTAAAATCTTATTTTCGTCCAGACCTGCTACTTTCCCACTCTCTATATCGCTGAGTCTTAGAGAGACTTCTGTCATAAACTCAGGATTGGTAATTGTCTCCAGTTCATCAAGCTTGTCCTCTATTTCAGCGATCAGGTTTTCCAATATACTTCTATCGACAAGAACCAAATTATTTCCAACTGCTTGAGGTATATTATGAATTCGATGCTCAATACTTGCCGCTTCGGTCATAATTTCAAATTCATTAATTGTATGCAATAGTTAAGTAGTTTTCTATGCATAAACAAGAAAAGGAAATCAATGCCCTGCGCCTGAATAGAAAGAAAAGTATTCACTATTTCTACCTACATTACATAGATGTATGTATTTATCGGTTAGGCAGCAATAAATATTTAAAAAAGTACTAACCTTTTGTTATCAATGTTCGACCTCGTACCTCAATTTTCCATCGACATGAGGGTGACTATCGAATTTTTCCAGAAACTGGCGCTGGCTACACTCATTGGCATTCTTATCGGTATCGAAAGGGAACACAGGCGCAAAGAAGGAATAGAGTTGATAGCCGGGGTCAGGTCGTTTACCATAGCCTGTATCACAGGGATGATTTCCTCGTACCTGGCAATTATCATAAACCCCGGCATTTTACTTATTTCTCTTGCCTTTTTTGCCATAATCTCGATAATCTTCGTTTATGTGAAAAATGTGCTATTAAACCAGCCCGGGATCACTGGCCCGATAGCACTTTATTGCACATTCCTGCTCGGTGTGATTATAACATATAACCAATACCTGGTCGCCATAGTGGGGGCTGTCGTTATGACCCTCCTGCTTGCAGAAAAACAACCGCTGCACTCTTTTGCGACAAACCTGGCAGATGAGGAGATAGTAAGCGCCATACGTTTCCTGGCAGTGGTTTTCATACTTTACCCGATAATCCCGGATGGATTATTGATGGGGGTAATAAACCCGCGATGGATTCTTTCTGTTGTGATAATTGTGGCTACTATCAGTTTTGCAAGTTTTATTATAATGAAAAAAATGGGAACAAGGTACGGCATACCTGTTTCAGGATTGCTTGGAGGACTTGTTAATAGTGAAGCCACAACAGGTGCGCTTGCTGTAATGGCTAAAAAGAAAAGTATATTTGTCAGGTCAAGTTATATGGGAATAATCCTGTCAAACGCTGCAATGCTGATAAGAAACCTTATCATAGCGCTGATAGTAGATCCAAGCGGCAGGGTTCTTTTGTTCATGGCTGTACCCCAGATGCTAATTATATCTTTTGCGATCGTTGCTTTAGTAAAATCAAGAAATAATATACCGGACGGCGAAATTATAAGGTTGCAGTCCCCGTTTGCACTTTCTCCTGCTATCAAGTTCGCTGTTGGTTTTGCGGGATTATCTGTTGTTTCAAGGTTTGCCAATATATGGGCAGGGGCAGCAGGTGTTTACGCCACGGCGCTTGGAGGATTCATCAGCAGCGCGGTCGTGACGGCATCGGCAGCAGCACTTGCTGTGAGCGGTAATGTGTCCTATGAAACTGCCGCACTTACGGCGGTGCTTGCAAGTATAATAAGTACGGGGAACAAGATGATACTTGTGAAACTGGCAGGCCCGCCAGAGCTTGTAAAACTTGTAAATAAAACATTCACGGGATTTATTGTACTTGGTATTATCGTGCTGATAATATGGGGGATTTTATTAAATTACAGAATTATGTAAAAGTAAAAAAACGGTTGAGCTGCCAAAAAATAAGAAGAGGAATGCGGGTAATTTACCCGAACAGTGCACCGAGCCCTTCCATTCCGCTTTCTTCAGCCTTTTCCTTATCTTGCGGCTTTTCTTCTTTCTTAGGGGCTTCTGCCGCTGCCGGAGCTGCTGCTGCCGCCGGGGCCGCTGCTGCCGGAGCCGCAAACGCCGCCTTTGAGATAGCTTCTTCGATATTGACGCCTTCAAGAGCTGAAACAAGCGCTTTTGCTCTTACTGCATCAACTTCAATACCTGCTGCCTTGATAACAGCAGTAATCGCTTCATCTGTCACTTTTTTTCCTGCGCTGTGTAATAACAACGCTGCATATACATATTCCATTTTGATCACCTATTAGTCCCCGTATTAGATCGGGGTATTAACCGAACAATGAACCAAGGCCAGCAGCAATATCTGTTTCCTTGGGTTCTTCTTTCTTTTTCTCTTCCTTGGCTTCCTGTGGAGCTGCAGCAGCCTCAGGCTTCTTTTCTTCCTTTGGCGAAGATGCAAGCTTCTCTTTTACCTTATCGCTAACTGCATTTGCATCCTTCCGGGATACGACACCTGCAAGGGATAGCATCTGTGAGTTTGCTTTTGCAAGCAACACATCGATGATATCAGGCATTATTATTTCGGCATTTATTGCAAGATTCCTTGACTGGGACGCCGCTTTTGTAAGCAGGGTACTTATCGTGGCTTTTGCCGGGTATGCCGAGTTGACGGATAAATTAAATGCACGCTGGACCGCCAGGGTCAGGTCATTCATATATTTAGATTCATCCACAGACAATATCTTTGATTCATAAACAAAGCCCTTCTCATACACTGCCCGCAGATCAAGTCCAAGTTCAACTGGATGAATTTCAAGACGCGACAGGATGGCTGCAAGTTTTGCATTCACTGCATCGCCTTTTTTAGCCACTACCTTTGTCTCGCGGATTACAACTTTTCCACCTTCAATACCTGCCGGGATCCCGGCCCCTGTCAGTTCTCCGACGATTGGCCCCGGCGGAAATGATGTGGGGCCTTTCTGGACAACGATATCTTTTGGCGCGATACCGCCTGGTTTTATGGGAGCCTGGGTTTTTCCTTTTTCCAGTATCTTGTAGAGTTTAAAAGGATTCTCGTTCGTGAATAACAGGGCTGTCTGGTCATCCACATATTTATCCATTTGTTTTACGTTATCAGAGGACTCGTCCAGGGCACGGTATATCAGGGAATTCCTGCACATCTTAAGATTAGCCAGGCCGCGAAGGTTCTTTCGCATCACCTGGAGCTGGCTTGATGGGATTCCATGCACACCGACAACGCCTGTTAAGGAGTAGGTCGAGATCAGCTTCTTGATTTCCTCAACTTCATCCTTTTTCCATTGAGGAATGTGGATACTGTGATGTTTGATGTCTGCAGCCATTTAAATCACCTTCACTGATGGTCCCATGGTAGTCTTGACATACATCGATTTCACGTTGTACAAACCGCGCTCGTACCTGTGTTCTATGCGGTTTATTACGGCCTCAAGGTTTTCTGATAATTTTACGGGATCCATATCTTTTTTCCCGATCGAGATGTGGAATGTCATTTTGTCTTTGGACCTGACTTTTATGGAGTTCCTGGATTTATTGATTATCTGGACGACATCCTTGTCCGGCGTGAGGGGTATGGGCATTTTTCCTCTTGGCCCCAGCACCTGGCCAAGGGTCTTTCCGATTGCAGGCATGTAAGCAGCTTCGGCAATGAAGAAATTGACTTCTTCTGCCAGGTTCTTTGCCCTTGTTTTATCTTCTCCCAGAACGCTTATCTCTTCAGGATCAAAAACATAATCAGCGCCTGCGGCCTTAGCCCTCTGCGCGGTCTCACCTTTTGTGAATACCGCAATCTTGATGGGTCTTCCAAGGCCGTTCGGCAGGATTATTTCTTCGTCAATCCTGTTCTGCGGCTGGTTCATATCAAGGTTCTTAAGGTTGATGGCCAGATCGATACTTTCTGAGAACTTACGCTCAGGCGACTTCTCCAGCGCCTGTTTTACAGCAGTTAATATCTGTTCGTGTTCCAATGAATATTCCTCCCGTAGTATTCGACTGTATGTCTCCTACGGATGATAGGGAGGTGCTATTTTCAACTATATAGTACTTTAACCTATCGGTCAAAAAAGTTGGGGCGTTGGAACTGTTATCAATTTCAGGATAACATTTTACCTGAGATATTCATGAAAGGGCCGGTCTCTAAAGGAGAAGCAAAAAGTTTTTATAGGCTTGAAAAACAACGCATTATTGAGGAGGTTGGAAATTATTCTGATCTCAGTGGGGTGAATAATATGAAGTATATGAAATATTCGATAGGAGAAATTGTCAGGTTCAAGGTCGGCTCCGATGAAGTGATTGAAGGAGATGTCCAGTTTGTGGAGAAAAGCGCGGATGAAAATATATTGTACATAAATGGTTTCTGCGGGTGGGCATACAAAGTTCCCGAAAAAAAGGTAGTATCGAAGGTCAGAAGATCAGAGGTCTGCTTCTGATCTTCATTTTTCTCAGGAATGAAATCTGCACCACTCCTGTATATTAATTGAACGAATACAAATAGTCAATGGTGCGCTTCTGTCTTCTCAGCTTCCCGCCTTTTTATTGTATCCTCGCAGGCTTCAAAACAGCTCTCACACAGGGCTTTGGATACTTCCCTGTGAAAGGGTTCCTGGAAAATCGGCACCTGGATCTTCACCTGGAAAAGAGGTGCGTTCTTTATCCCGCATAAGTCGCATTTCTTCCCTTTTATCGGCACCCTGTTCTGGTTTGCCTCATGACAGCTCTGGAGACATTCCTCGTTAATGCCTCTCCACGTTCCTGTGGGATAGGCTGCCTTAACACCTGGATCATTTACCTTTACAGGGCACAACGTGGGTCTTGCCGCGCCGCACAGCTCACAATCTGCCATTTAGAATCACACTCCTAATACTACTTTTGCCGCATTCATCGCCATGTCGATAAATGGTTGTGGATATAATCCTACACCTATTGTCCCGATCACGGCCAGCACAATCGCTATTACATATGGTGTGGGTTCCTTTATTTTTTCACCCGCCGGGGGCAGCACGTACATGTACCTTATGACACGGGCATAATAATAGATGGATAACGCGCTGTTCAATATTGCAATAACGACAACGATGAGGAGCCATGTGCTTGCCTGTCTTACGGCCTCGACCGTTATCGAGTAGAAGAGGACGAATTTCCCTATGAATCCGGCTGATGGCGGGATACCCGCTAATGCCAAAAAGAACACAAACAATGCAAATGCAGTTATTGGCGCACGTTTCCCGAGTCCTGCAAAATTCTCAAGGTTATCGATATTCTTTGCATTCTTGTTATCGGATAAAACCATATATCCGACAACTGCAACTGCGATGAATGCTCCTCCTTTCATAAGGGCATGCCCGAGAGCAAGCAATATTCCCCCTGCTATGGACATTTGCGTTGTCACAACGAATGCCAGGGCTATGTAACCTGCCTGTGCTATGGAAGAATATGCCAGCATACGCTTGATACTCCGCTGCGATATTGCAACAATATTGCCATAGGTCATGGTAATTACTGCAAGAATTGCGAATGTTACCCATAGGTCGGCGCGCAATGCAACAAGCGCAAGCACAAGTATCCTGAAGGCTGCAACAAAACCCATTTTCTTTGAGCCTGCGGCCAGCAGGGCAGATACGACACTCGGTGAGCCTTCGTATGTATCTGGCGCCCACATGTGGAACGGGACAAGGGCCATCTTGAAGCCAAATCCTGCAACAAGGAAGACCATTGCGATCACATCAAGGCCGCTGGCAGGATTTATCTTGAAAAATTCAATAATCGCAGGTATGTTTGTAGAACCAGTGACTCCGTATACAAGCGACATACCGAATAACATCAACGCCGACGAAAGGGACCCTATTATGAAATATTTTAAAGCCGCTTCCAGTGATGCCGGATTCTTTTTCTCAAAACCAGCAAGTACATAGGTTGACATGCTTGCAAGCTCGAATCCCACAAAAAGTGATACGAGGTCATTTGCCGAGGCAACAACCATCATTCCCACGGTAGCAAGAAGGATGAGGGCATAATACTCATCCTGATTGCGGTTATTCTCGAAATACTTTATCGACGCTATCACTGCCAGAAGCGATACTACAATAAATATCAATTTGAAAAACTGCGACAGCGGATCGATCACAAGCGCATTATAGAAAAAACTCCCTTCACCTTTTGTGCCAAGGACATATACAAGGGAAGCAACAAGACCTGCTGCGCTTATGTAGCCCAGCATGTTCTTGGACCTGTCACTTACCAGGAGGCCTATGAATATTACCGCTAAAGCCAGTACCGTCAGCAGTATCTCAGGCGCAAGCAACACATAGCTCATGGAATCACTACTCCTTTAAGCACAGTATATAATTGTTCTGAATTCGTGGTCATCATCGTAAGAACAGGATTCGGATTGAGCCCGAAGTATATCACAAGAAGTATTATTACAGCCATCGAAAACATCTCGTAATTAGCCCCATCATGTATATGTCCGAGTTTTTCATTATACGTTCCAAACATGGCTCTTTGCATGGCCCACAAATGATATCCTGCGGTGAAGACAATACCAAAGAGCGCAAGTATCACGAAGTTGGGAAGCGTGAAATATGAATTAACAAGTACAAGGAATTCGGCAATAAACCCGCTCATTCCTGGTAATCCCAGCGAGGCAAGGAACCCGGCAAGCATAAGGAACGTGAGTTTTGGCATATATTTAGCTATTCCTCCCAGGTTACCGATGACCCTCGTGCCTGTGGAGTGCTGTATCACACCGCATGACATGAACAATACACACGTAATAAGCCCGTGTGAGAACTGCTGGTACATTGCACCGCTTATCGAAAGCGGCACAATGGCTGCTGCGCCCAGGGTCACGTAACCCATGTGGCTTATACTGGAATATGCCACCATCTTCTTGAGGTCGCGCTGGGCAAGTGCAAGGAATGTTCCGTACAGGATGCTCAGGACACCGATTATAGCCATTACAATTACCAGTTTCCCGGGGGAACCCGAAAATGGGAGTAGCGGAAGTATGACCCTGAAAAGGCCATAGCCGCCCATTTTAAGCAGCAGTGCCGCAAGTATGACCGAACCTGCTGTCGGGGCTTCCACATGCGCATCAGGCAACCAGGTATGAAAAGGCACAGCCGGCATCTTTACCAGGAAACCAAACAATAGCGCCAGGAATATTGCATCTTTCAGCATCGTTGACTCTATAACTGAGTAGTTCTTCAAAAGATAGAACATATCAAAGTTCGGGGTTCCCGATATCTGCCATGCATTGAAGTAGAGTGAGAATATCGCAAGCAGCATCACCAGGCTTGCAACATGTGTATATATGAAGAATTTAATTGCCGAATAGTCCTTTCTCGGGCCCCCCCAGATACTTATCAGAAAATACATGGGTATGAGAACGATCTCCCAGAATATGTAAAATACAAAGAAGTCAAGAGATGTGAAAACCCCGACCACACCTACAAGTTCAAGAAGTATCAGGCCGTAGAACTGGTTTGCCTGTTTTGTTTCTCCCCAGGCAAATATCACTGTCAGGGGGATGACGATATTGGACAGGAGAACAAGCGGCATTCCTATCCCATCGACACCGAATTTCAAGCTTATCCCAAGACTGCCAATCCACGGATATGATTCAGCAAACTGGATTGTCGGTATAGAACTATCAAACCTCAAAAACATAAACAGGGATATCACAAATGAAATTCCGGAAGCCAGCAGGGCAACCACACGCGCCTGCTCACGGGTCCTGGTCAGGAACGTGATTATAGCGCCTATTAATGAGATCAGGATCATCAATGAAATCAAAGCAGCCATTTATATCCCTCCGAATCTGATTTTGAGAAGAATTATCAGGAGACCAAGCCCAAGAAGTGTTACAGATGCATAATTCTGGACAACGCCTGTCTGCAATTTCCTTACAAGCTCGCCAAGCTGGAACACTGTTTTGCCGATAATGTTATCGATCACAAGCCCATCGATTATCTTCCTGTCTATAAATTCCCCTGACTGCGCCACGACATCGTGAGTCAGTTTAACACCTATAATATCGGCTGCAAGTTTGGGTTCGTAATACCTGTTTAAAAGTAATTTATAGATCGGATTTCCCGAAGATATAATCTTGCTCATATCCAGCATCCTCCTGTTGTATATGGCATATGATATGAGAATGCCAAGAACACCTACAATAACAGGCAGCATCACAATTATGGGTGACGGGTGGAACGCTTCGCCTTCATGAACAGCTATTTCCACATTCATAAGTTCAAAATTTTTCTCAACATAACCATAGAAACCTGCCTGCGAGAAACCGAATAAAAGGGCGAATATCGCAAGGATCATGAGCGGACGTGTCATCACACCCGGCGACTCGTGCGCATGCCGCTCAGAACGCGGCTTTCCCGTAAATGTCATGAACCACAGCCTGAAGATATATATTGATGTCAGGAGGGCGGCAATTATTGCCATCCCGTAAGGTATCATGTCACCTTTTACTTCTCCGTATTCCAGTGCGCCTTCTATGATTGCATCCTTGCTGAAGAAACCTGCTGTACCAATATTAAGAATCGGCATACCCAAACCTGCGAACGGGAAACCGATTCCTGCCAGGGCAAGAGCTGCAATGAGCATGGTAATAGCCGTGATTTTCATCTTCCCGAACAATCCGCCCATTTCACGTATATCATTAGTACCCATGGCATGTATAACACTGCCGGCACACAGGAACAGGAGAGCCTTGAAAAAGGCATGTGCTATCAGATGGAACATTGAAATGCCAACTGCTTTTGCTCCAAGAACCGCTCCTGCTGTACCGAGTGCCAGCATCATATAGCCAAGCTGGCTTACGGTCGAATAAGCAAGCACCCTCTTGATATCGTTCATAACAAGCCCCATCGTGGCAGCAAACAATGCCGTGAAACCGCCCACATAAGCGACAATCAGAAGTGCGTCAGGTACACCTGCTGAAATCGTAGCCGGTGTTGCAACAAACATCGGGAATGTTCTTGCCACAAGATATACGCCTGCTGTGACCATTGTCGCAGCGTGGATAAGTGCAGAAACCGTCGTTGGCCCTTCCATTGCATCGGGCAGCCAGCCATGAAGCGGGAACTGGCCGCTCTTACCTACTGCGCCGCCGAAAAATAATAAAGTGATAAGGGTCAACTGCGTGGGATCAATCAGTTTTGCTGCCTCAAACATTGTCTTGAATTGCAATATGAAATTCCCGGGTTCAATGCTAAAAGCCCGGGTTGCTATGATTTCACTGATATTAACATAAAGCAGGACAATGCCTGCAAGGAACAGCACGTCTCCCACCCTTGTCACAAGGAATGCTTTCTTTGCGGCCGCGGCTGCCGAAGGTTTGTGATACCAGAATCCTATTAAGAGGAATGAACACAATCCCACAAGCTCCCATGAAATAAAGAACTGAAGTATATTATCTGATAGTATTACGCTCAACATAGCTGCCGTGAACAGTGATGTCTCGGCAAAATACCGTGGCTTGGCAGGGTCATGGGCCATATACCCGACCGCATAAATATGTATCAAAAGGCTCACAAATGAGACCATCATCAACATCACTACAGCCAGTGGATCAATGAGAATACCGATGTTCATCCCGGCAAACCATGGCCAGGACTGCTGTACCATACCATCAGGATATATCTCAAGGAAAGTTCCCAGTGAGATGATAAAAGATCCTGCAATTGCCGCTATTGGAAGCAATGCTCCGCCAGAGTAGAGTTTCTTACCCAGGAAAAGTGTCAGTACGAATGCCAGTACAGGTAATAATACTATTAACGCTGATATCTCGCCAAACATTTTACCACCTCAAAATATTGATATTGTCAAGATTTATCGTATCCCGTACCCTAAACAATGCAACAAGGATAGCAAACCCTATACCCGCTTCCGCTGCCGCTATTGCAATCGAGAACAGCGCGAAAACCTGCCCTGCAGCATTGCCGTTAAAACTTGAAAATGCAACAAGATTGATATTTGCAGCAGTTAGCATAAGCTCTATACACATAAGGATTTTAATTCCGCTTCTTTGGGTAATTATCCCGTAGGCACCGATAGTGAATATTATGGATGATATTATAAGATACGAATAAAGGGTCATGTTATGCCTCCTTTTTAGCAATATAAAGGGCTCCGATCAATGCCGCAAGCAGTAAAAGTGAGAGCAGTTCAAACGAAAAGATATAATCACTGAATATCCCGCCTTTCTGCGGGCCTGCGATATCCTCTATACTGATAGTATTCACGTCCTCTTTTCCACCCCAGACCCTGATGCTATCGTCGATTGCTATGAACAGTACTGCGAATAACATTACCGCAATCAATAAATTAAGGATTTTTGTGAACATTTATTCCTCCTCGCCCTTTTTAGTCAACATAATAGTGAACAATATCAGAGTCACGACTGCTCCAACATAGACAAGTACCTGTATCCAAGCAACGAATTCAGCCTTAAGGAGAATAAAAAACGCGGCTGTCCCTATAAACGAGCCTGCCAGATACACAGCGCTGTGGACTAACTTTTTTGACTGGACTACCATAATCGATGAAAGTATGGTGAGAGCTGAAACAGTTAAAAATACAATATCTATCATTTATTCACCTCTTTCTTGAATAAAATCCTGTCAGGACCATACACCAGGCTCTCCCTGCTGTAATCTGCAAGTTCGTAGCCTCCGTCCATTTTAATGGCATTCATCGGGCAGGCATCCATGCATAAGCCACAGAACAGGCACATCCCGAGATTGAATTCCGGGAACCATCTGCCATTATACTTGACTATCCTGATAGTGCCATTCGGGCAGTTTGATTCACATATCCCGCATCCGATGCATGCATCCTGGTCAACCGAATGGCGCCCCCTGAACCTTGGTGCCAGCTTCATCTTCTCATAAGGATACTGGACAGTTACGATGGGCCTATTTCCTATATGAAATATATGTTTTAAGGTAACAATGAATCCTTTTATTATGCCTGTCATTGCCCAGTTCTTTGAAATCCAAGCCATTAGATCACCCTTGCAGTCAACAGGAAACTGGTCACTAACAGGTTCAATAAAGCTAAAGGTATCATGATTTTCCAGCCGAGGTTAAGTAACTGATCAATCCTGACTCGTGGGACTGTATCTCTTAACCACATTGCAAAGAGTATTACAGCATAGGTCTTAATTATGAAATAGACAAGAGAGGTTATTTGTACCGGGATAGGAGACAGCACAGGTCCTGTCCATCCGCCAAGGAAGATCGTGACCACTACTCCTGATACTGCAAATAAATGAGCGTACTCTCCAAGGAAGTACATCGCGAATTTCATTCCGCTGTATTCGGTGAAGAACCCGGCCACAAGCTCCTGTTCAGATTCCTGGAAATCGAATGGTATGCGCCCCATCTCTGCAATGGACGCGATGAGAAACAGGATAAATGCAAGCGGCTGCATAAATATAAACCACCTGGGTATTATGCCGAACCATGTTCCTTCCTGGGCTCTGACTATGTCCACTGTACTGAGTGAACCCACATACAGTACAACAGCAATCGCTGCGAGCGCCAGCGGTATGGTGTAGCTTATATCCTGGGCTACAGCCCTCATGGCACCCATCAACGAATACTTATTATTGGAAGCCCATCCCGCGAGCAGGATGGATACAGGTGAGAGCGCAGATATTGCAATGATGTATATTAATCCCATTCGGAGGTCGGATAGAATGAGAGTATCTCCAAACGGAAGGGGAACAAATACAAGAAGCGCCGGAACAAATATGATAAACGGTGCAAGCGTGAAAATCCACCTGTCCGCGCTTGCCGGGATAATATCTTCCTTTCCTACAAGCTTGATACCGTCTGCAATAGGCTGGAAAAGCCCGTGAGGTCCTGTAACCATGGGTCCGTACCTTGACTGTACCCAGCCAAACATTTTACGTTCAAGCCACGACAGGAACATCACACTAAGAAGGACAAAAACTAATAGAACTACAATCTCTACCACTACTATTATGATTCTTAAAAGATACTCCAATCCAAAACTCTGGAAGAACCCGTATACCGGCTCATAAATCCCTATTGCGGTTAAGATGTTTACTATCAATTCGTAAGCGTTTGCTATCATTCTATCACCTATCCACATCGCCAAGAACTACATCAATGGTTCCAAAAGCTGCTATCAGGTCTGGTATCTTCAGTCCTACCACCATCTTCGGTATTGCAACGAGGTTGCAGAAAGAAGGTGAGCGTATCTTGACCCTGTAAGGCTTGGTTGTGCCGTCGCTCACAACATAAAAACCCAGCTCACCTTTTGGCGCCTCAATCCTGGTGTAAACTTCACCTTCTGGAGGAGTGAATATTCTGGGGAAATATGGCATAACCGACGTTGGCGCGCCTGTAACTGGAGCTATTCCGTATTTTTGAGTGGTTATTATCTCCCCTGCTGGTATGGTATCTGCTATCTGTTTTAAAATATGAAGGCTTTCTTTCATCTCATCTATCCTGACGAGATACCTCGCGTAGCTGTCACATTCCTTACGCACGCAGGCTTTGAAATCAAGGTCTGGATAGATAGAATAGGGTTCCAGTTTCCTTATATCGTAATTCACTCCTGAGCCGCGCAGCGATGGCCCCGTCATGCCGTAATTGATTGCCTCTTCTGCGCTTATCACCCCTATATTCTTCATTCTCAGAAGGAATATCTCATTATCGTTGATCAATTGCTCATAATCAACTATCCGCATTTCCATATCTTTTATGAATTCATTGAGCCTGGGTATGAAACCTTCAGGGAGGTCTTCTCTCACTCCCCCTACCCTCATATAACTGAAAGTCATCCTGGCGCCGCAGAGCATTTCGTACAACTGGAGGGCCTTCTCTCGTTCCCTGAATCCGTACATTATCGGCGTGGATGCTCCAAGATCCAGCAGCAGTGAACCCATAAATACAAGATGGTTGGTTATCCTGTTAAGCTCCATTGTAAGTACGCGGATGTACTCAGCCCTTAACGGAGCCTCTATGCCTGCAAGTTCCTCGACTGCTCTGACATAAGCGTAATTGTTAGGCATGGCAGCAATGTAATCCAGCCTGTCGGTATAGGGAATGAACTGGAGATACGTCTTCATCTCGGCCAGTTTTTCTGTTCCCCTGTGCAGATAGCCCATAACGACTTTACAATCCCTGATTATCTCTCCATCCATTATTAATTTGAAACGCAGTACACCATGCGTGCTTGGATGCACGGGTCCCATGTTTATAAGAAGTTCGTCTGTTTCCATGCTACTTCCTCCTTAACAGGTTTGACCCGTCTGTGCTTACTATATCCTCTCCGTCTTCCCCCATGGTCACGAACTGCTCGGTCTCCATGTCATAATCTTTCCTGAGCGGATGCCCGTTCCAGCCATTGGGGAGCAATATCCTGGTAAGGTTGGGATGGCCTGTGAACTTAATTCCCACAAGATCATATGTTTCCCTCTCAAGCCAGTCCGCAACTTTCCAGAGAGATACAAGCGAATCAACCGCCGGGGCTTCATGATCAAGGATAATCTTTAAGACGAGATTTTCTTTCTTTTTGTAAGAGAAGAAATTGTATATAACTTCGAACCGATCCCGGTAATCAATACCCGTTATTACTGAAAGGTTATCGAATCCCATTTCTTTGACTTTTTCAGCAACTTTTAACAATTCTTCTTTCTGAATGATTGCAAGAGGCTTATTGAGCTGCATCCCTGTACTTACGACCGCAGCCGGCATTGCCTGTTTTAGTTCTTCGGCTGCGTTCATTTATTAAGCCCCCATTTTGCCCCGTACCCCTGGTTCTTGATTTTCTCCCTTAACTGGATAATGCCGTAGAGCCATGCTTCGGGTCGGGGGGGACATCCGGGTATGTACACATCCACAGGGATGATATTATCCACACCTTTCAAGACACAGTATGATTCAATATACGGGCCTCCCGTGTTCGCACAACTGCCCACAGAGATGACCCACCTGGGTTCGGCCATCATTTCATACAACTGCTTAACCCTCGGAGCCATACGCTTGGTAACAGTCCCGGCGACGAACATAAGGTCTGACTGCCTCGGTGTCGCCCTGAATACCTCCATCCCGAAACGCGAAATATCGTGGTGCGCCATTGATACGGCCATCATCTCGATAGCGCAGCAGGCAAGACCTGAAGTTACAGGCCAGAGTGAACTTAAACGTCCCCAGTTAATAAACTGGTTCACGGTCGAGAGAAGAATCATACCTTCCCTTTCCCTTGCTGCCAGCACAGTGTTTATCAGCCCCGTATCGTTCAGCTTTTCAAGCGCAGTCTCAGGCTTCTTTTTAGAATGCTTAATTTTTGTTGTGTCAATGGTTACTGAGTCCACTCTAAAGCCTCCTTTCTCCAGGCATATGCAAGACCGATTATAAGTATCTCAATAAAAACCACCATTTCAATGAACCCTATAGGCCCAAGATTTTTGAATTGTACTGCCCAGGGATATAAGAACAGGACTTCAACATCAAAAATAAGGAAAACAATAACAATCATATAATATTGTATATTGAAATGTATCCTGGCATCGCCTACCGGGATCTCTGCACATTCGTATGTGGATAATTTTACCTTTGTTTTATTGCTGGGTCTAATCATCCTTGACATGAACAGGGCAATCGCCACGAAAGCGATACCGATTACTGTTAAGAGCGCAACCGGCAGGTAATTATCTAAAAGTTCGTTTGATACCATTGAAACACCTTTCTATATATTAAAGCTTAAAAAAGGATTATTGATATAAAAAGCTTATGAAATTGTTTTAGCGCAAGATTCTTAAATAATTCCGACAACTGTAGGCTAAAATTTCCAAGCAACAAACGAGGATATATCTTGATAAATGACTTATTCGACATTAAAATCGGTTACGCCTCTCCCAAAAACCCGATCGCACTTGCCTCTATGGCAGGAATAACAGACAGCAAATTCGCATCCGGGTTCACCCATGCCGGGTTAATCATTTTAGGCGGTTATAACCTGGACCAGGAAACGAACGATGCTGCACGAAAAGAGATAGAAAGAGGCAGAAAGGAATTCGTATCCGATAATCCTATGGGATTCCTGAAAACAGAGCTTGAAGCCGCCAGTAAACCTGGTACACCTGGTACACCTGGTACACCTGGTGCAACTATTGCAGTTAATGTACGTGCCGCATCATTGGAACCTTTCCTTGAGGCTGCCGATATCGCAAAAAAATCCGGAGCTATACTTGAAATAAATGCGCACTGCAGGCAGCCTGAAATGCTGGCCGTGGGGGCAGGTGAAGCATTGCTAAAAGACCTGGAAAAGCTATGCGGGTACATAAGAGAGATAAAAAAAACAGGCGTCGTACTCTCTATCAAGATCAGGGCCAATGTGGTAAATGATGTCGAACTTGCAAAAGCCATCGAAAAAGCAGGCGCTGATATCATACATATCGATGCCATGCATCCCCAGGGTGTGGATTTCGGGGCCATAAAACGTGTTCGCAATTCAACAGGGCTGTTCATAATAGGCAACAACTCGGTCGTCGATTTTGAAACCGCAAAGGAAATGTTCTCCCGCGGCGCAGATATGGTCTCACTTGCACGGGCAGTTCTTCATGACCATAATATCATTAAACACCTCGTTGATGAGGTTTCTTCATTCCAGGCATTGACAGGCTGGTACAATGCACCCAAGCATATCTGTGCGGGCGGGGATTTGAGGGCACTTGCTTTCTGCTGTCTTCCGGTTAAACCCTGCGCTCTCCACGGCGCGCTGAAACAGGCAGGTCTCAGCGCTGAGGAGTTTATGAAAATCAAGCTGAAATTTGCAAAAGGAACTCCTATCGAATATGGGGAAGGAACGTGTTTTGGCAGCATGACATGGTGCTGCAAGATAACCAAGCCATGCTATCTGAGGGACGGCGCACTTGAATCATCGGGCCTCTCTGATGTAGAATACATGCGGATAAAAAAGAGATTGTCAGAATATATCCGCAAGCACATGAAAACGTGAATTTTCGGACTTCTTACTACAATATTTAAATATTTGAAGTGAAAATATTGAGTAAGGTCAAAGGAGGCCGAGATAATATGAATAAAATCAAGACCATCATGATGATGGCGATGGTTTTGGCCATGATTACGGCAGTCGCACTTGCAGAAACCGGCGTTGTAGCCAGTTTGGCAGGAAGCGTTATTAATAGCACTTCTGCAACCGCAGATGGCTCTGCAACAAGTGTTATCAATAGCTATTCGAAAAATGCGATAACCCGTGATGCGGTCAAGACCCAGCTTGGCACGAGATATGCAGCAGGCACGCTCACAAAATCGGAGCTTAAAAGTGCTGTAACCGCAGCATACAACCACAATACGCTGAAACGAGATGACTTAAGGTGGCTGCTGGGTGAGATGTATAAAGAAGGCAAACTCACACGGGCAGACCTGCGCTGGATTCTTACAGAAGCCTATAAAAAAGGCGAGCTGACAAGAGATGATGTTCGTTTTGTTGTCGCTGAAGCATACAAGAACGGGGAGCTTACAAGGGCTGACGTCAAGTTCCTTGTGACTGAGGCTTATAAAGCAGGCGAACTCAAGCGCGGCGACGTGGCGTGGATTTTGAACCATGCATATAAGAACGGTGAGCTTTCACGCGAAGACCTGCGCTGGATTATCATGCAGGCATACAAGGCAGGTGAACTCACACGGGATGATGTACGTGAAATAGTGATAGCGGCTTACAATCATGGAGAACTCAAGCGTGACGATGTGAAATGGCTGCTTATGCAGGCATACAAGAACAATGAGCTTACACGCGAGGATATCCGCATCCTTCTGACTTCGGCCTACAACCACGGCGAATTATCAAGGGCAGACGTGAAATGGCTGCTTATGCAGGCATACAAGAACAATGAGCTTACAAAGGACGACGTGAAATGGATTCTGACCGAAGCCTACAAGCTCGGCGAACTGCGAAAAGCCGATGTGCTCTGGGTGCTGAACGAGGCATACAAGGCAAAAGAGCTTTCAAGAACAGATATCAGCGAACCGGACATCACCGGGGTCCAGCCCGAGGTTGAGCCTGACGATGTACCCAGTGTTGAGACCATAACTGAGCCGAACGCTGAGACTGCGGACAAGGCCAAAACAGCAAAAACCTTTGATGAAGAGAAGAACGTGGCTCCAGCGGATTCTGTCATAAAGACCAAACAGGCATGGATGCTCTATAAATATGCGCTCCTGCCTGCTGAAAAACACAGGGTCGGAATGGAAGCGCTGATAGGCTATGTTGAAGCCCAGGGAAAAGACGCCTCAAAACTTTCAACATTAAAGGAGAACTTCGTATCCCTGATGGACCAGCTCAGGGCAGCAGCGGAAAAAAATGACTACCAGCTCGGAAAGAAATTAGTAACCCAGATGAAGGACACGGTCGCAAGCTTCAAAACAGAGGTGAAGCCGCTTGTTGCAGGCAATGAAACAGCGGCAAAAGGGGCCCTGGATGCAGCACTTTTACAGAACAGCGATTATTTCGATTCCCTTGTGACTGAAGCCAGGGAAGCAAGGAAGGACAGGAACCTTGAGTTCTTTGACCTTGCCGCTGCACGGGCGCAGGGAAGGCTTGACAAGGCAAAAGAAAAAGGAATCGATGTGAGCGCCCTCCAGGCAAAACTGGATGAGATAACAGAACTCAGGAGCGAACTCCTGGATGCCATGAACGCAGGTATTGCATCCTGTAAAGGAGAAGGTATCGGGAAGTGCAATACAACAGAAGGAGAGGCCTACATCGCACTCAGGGACGAAATAAAGAACAAGTATAAGGAACTTGCAGAACTTGCAAAGACCGCAGGGCATGCCCAGAGGTTTTCCGCTGCTATAACCAAGGCAAGAGATCTCATAGCAAAAGGCGAGACGTTGCTTGATACTGCGGAAAAGCGCGGTGCCGATGTATCCAAAGAAAAGGCGGGTCTTTCCGATATAAAGGGCCTTGTGGATTCTGCCGAGTCCAAATACAAAGCCGGGGACTTTAAAGGCGCGGCAGCAGACCTTAAACAGGCACAGGAGAAATATAAAACCCTGAGAAAGGATGCAGTCTCAAGGAGGAATACGAAATGAGAAGGCTATATCTGGTAATGGTCGGTCTTCTGGTACTCCTGGTTGTTACGGCAGGTTGCGTGAACAAGCAGCCACCTGAGCAACCCCAACAGACTACCACACCAGGTTCATCTCTTGAAGGCAATATAACTGTCCCTGGAGATGACCTGTTGATAGAAGATGCACAGACAAGCACAGATGAAGCAGTTGATATGGGCTCATTGATTTGAGCTCGTTTTTCTTTTTTGTCTTTTAATTCAACTTTTTTTTTGCTGTCCAGATTTTCCGGGATTTGAAATTTTCACTTTGAGACCGCAGGTAAAAGCAGTGAAGATATACCTGAAATGCTGTCTTTTGTCCCTATTATGACGACAATATCCTGCGCTTCCAGCACTATATCTCCCGCAGGATTTGTTATGGTCTGCCTGCCGCGCTGGATGGCAAGCACCGTAACACCGAATTTCCTCCTGAAAGCGATCTCAGCCAGGGACTTGCCTGCCAGGAATGATGCGGCCTCGATCCTTATGGTTTCGATCTCAATATCGGGCAAATGCTGTTTCAATTCCGGGAATACCTCATACTTTTGCCGGATGTTCCTGAACATCTCATAACCATCCTTCCTGACCTCGCCAATATGTTTTTCAATCTCATTGACAGGAATGAAATACCGGTGCAGTACCCTTGATATTATCTCGATGGAGGTTTCAAACTCCTCGGGTATCACGTCATTTGCGCCAAGTGAATATAAGGGGTTGACTTCACTTGTATAACGTGTCCTGGCAATTATGAATGCCGAATGATTAAAACGCCGTGCGAGCTCCACGATCCTGCGTGTTGCAGATGCATCGGAAATGGCAATCACCACGCAACGTGCGGTCCCGATACTAACATTTTCCAGTACCGCTTCTTTTGCGGCGTCACCGTACAATATGGGAACGCCCCTTCTTTTCTCTGTCCTCACAGTCTCTGGATTCATTTCCAGCACCACAAACGGGATTTTCGATGCTGACAGTACCCTTGAAACATTCCTGCCGTTTAAGCCGAAACCCACGATAACTACATGATTTTTTAATTCCGTCTTCTCAGTTGTATTTTCTGGCAAGCGCCCGAATTTCAGCACATCGGATACCGGAAGCCGTTCAACAAGTTCCGAGAATCTTCCGCCCCCCTGGATCATGAAAGGAGTGAACACCATCGTAATGATAGATGATGCAAGAAACACCTGGTATTCCTGGGCCGAGATGAGTCCTGTATTAATTCCTTCCCTGGACAGCACAAAAGAGAACTCACCAATCTGCGAGAGCGCTATACCCACAAGCACGCCTACCCTGAGAGGATATCCGGAAATCAAAGGAACAAGCGTTCCTGTCGCGAACTTGATCACAAGGATTGCAAGCACGGACAGCACCACAATAATTGGACTGGCAATTATGGAATTTACATCAAGCAGCATGCCTATCGACACAAAAAAAAGTATGCTGAAGATATCCTTTAGCGGCAGTATCTCGCTGAAGGCCTGGTTGCCGTATTCTGATTCTGAAATTATAAGACCTGCAAGGAAAGCGCCGAGGGCAAGTGATAATCCAACAAGTGACGTAAGCCACGCTGTCCCAAAGCATATCAGAACTATGCTTATCAGGAACAACTCGCGGTTATGTGTCTGGACAATGCGGTAAAGAATGCCCGGAACCACAAAACGTGATACAAGGATAATCACACCTACAAATGCCAGCGCCCGGAGAACATTGAATATAACATCAAAAGCAGACACATCCGATTTTCCTCCAAGCATAGGCATAAGCAGGACTATGACGACAACGCTCAGGTCCTGGAATATCAATATAGCGGCAGCCAGGCGCCCCTGCGGTGAATCAATCTCGCCGCGGTCAGAGAGGACCTTAAGAACTATGGCTGTGCTGCTCATCGCTACCAGAAAACCCGCAAATAATCCCTGCCTGAGAGGGGCGCCAAACGACAGGGCTATCACCAGCACCACCATCGTGGTCAAAAAAACCTGGAGAAAACCCCCCAGGAACACTGCGCGGTTAATCCTGATTATCTGGGCAAGTGAAAACTCGACCCCGATCAAAAACAATAGCAGGATAACACCGATCTCGGCAAAGCCCTCTATTAACCCCACATCTTTTACGATACCCAGCATCGAGGGACCAAGCATTACACCGGCAATAAGATAACCCACTATGGATGCAATGCGAAGATGATGGAATAAAAAAGTAATAATAACAGCAACGCCAAAAACGATTACGAATTCCCTCAGAAAAATAAGATCCGTCATGATACAAACAACACTAATATAGTACTGCAACTATAAATAATTCCCTCAGTCAGATTAAGAACTTCAAGGGAAAATTTGTTTGATTTTCATTTAAATCCATACTCCCTTTTAGCGCGCATCAGGTCCCCGATTTTTGTGGATGTCAAAAGCTCAAATACGATAAGCAACAGGAATAAAATACCAAGGTTCACTGCCGCCCCCGATGCACCTTTGCTTATGGCGATAAGAGCCAGGATAAGCGGTGCAGCGACAGTCCCGATAACGCCTGACATATGCATGAGAGCCCGGCTCCCGGCAGGGGCTTTCAGGTAAGTGGAATAATTTATCCGCAGCGTGGGCTCTATCCTGGCAGGGCCGTTCAGGTAGTAATGTGTGAATTTTATACCAACAAGACTGCCTGTAATGTAATGTGAAAGCGGATGCAGCGTGGTCATCAGGACAAGCGCGCCGATATAGAGCATCCAATCCGCACCTGCCTGGAAAACAAGAGCTATGGCGGCAGCAGTTACAATGATTTCAAGCATATTCCCGCCAAAGACGCTAAAATTGAAAGATACCCTTTCCCTGAACCTTTTCTGGCTGATCTTCTCTATGAGGTTCAGTATTTCTTCGTCGCTGACTTTGTCCTTTTTTACTTTGTTGATAATAGCCTGGAAGGCTTTTCCGTCGTAATTATTATCGATCTGTCTTAATTTCTCTTTTAATTCTTCATGCATATACACTATTTTGTGACTGTTATAATTTAAGGTCTTCGCAAATGTTCGCAGTTTCCGGCGACAATTTTTTCAAGCTTTCCTTCGCCTGTTTCAAGTATCAGCGCACCTTCGCTGTCCACACCTACGGCTTCCCCGTAAATGGTAGCGGCATGGGTCGTTATCTTGACCCATTCCCCTATCGTAGCCGACATATTCCTCCATTCTTCAAGTATGGAATGGAAACCCTCTTTCTGGAATTCGACATAAATTTCCTCGAATTCAAGAAGTAGCTTATGCACGAACCCTATTCTGTCTATCTCATGCCCCAGTTCTTTTTTGAGGGATGTGGAGCCATCGCGTATTTCATCCGGGAAAGATTCGGTATCCACATTTGCATCTATACCGATGCCAACTATGCAATAATCAATAAGGTCGATTTCGGCCCCTACTTCTGTGAGAATACCGCATACCTTTTTCCCGTTTATCAGGACATCATTGGGCCATTTTATTTTCGCCTGGAGACCAAAACTGCGTATCGTTTTTGCAACAGAAACACCTGCAAGGAGAGTTATCCTCGGTGCAAATGACGGCTGTATCTTTGGTTTAATGATTATGGAAAGCCATATACCTCCCTCAGGCGATATCCATTTCCGCCCGAGACGCCCGCGTCCTCCTGTCTGTGACTCGGCTATTACAACAGTTCCCTCATCTGCCCGGCCTGCCATTTCCCTTGCTATTATATTGGTGCTTTCAGTCTCTTCAAAATACCTGATATCTTTCCCGATAATTTTTGTCTTTAGGCCGGCCCTTATCTCACCCGGGGTAAGCTTACCGGGCGAGCCGACAAGAGAATATCCAAGATGTGTGGATGATTCGATCCTGTACCCATCTTCCCGCAGAGCCTGGATATGCTTCCAGACAGCGGCCCTTGAGACTGAAAGTTCATGTGCAAGTTTTTCACCTGAAACGGGTTTACCCTTACTTATTAAAAGTTTTTCAAGCAGCCTGTCCTTTATATTCATTTTGTCCCTCAGCTTTTACATTCTGCATGTAAGCCCCGACAGCAGCGGTTATCGCAGCAACTTTTTTATCTTCTGCGCCCAGGGCTGAGGCAAGAGTAGCGCCTTTCTCTTTCTCTGCCTCAACGATTTTTTCGACCTCTGCAATGATATTGTGATCATCAATGAAATGCGTGGTCAGCTCACCGCGCCTGAAATATTCGTTGTTCATCACCGCTTTGTGGAACGGTATATTTGTTGTGACCCCAACAATGATATACTCATACAAAGCGCGTCTCATGCGCTCGATGGCTTCGTTCCTGTCCCTGCCCCAGACCGTGAGTTTTGATATAAGTGAATCGTAAAAAGGCGTAATGGTATATCCCGTGTGCACGCCGCTGTCCACCCTCACACCCGGGCCGCCTGAAGAACGGTATCTCCTGAGTTTCCCGGGTGCAGGCGTAAAATTGTTAAGCGGGTCTTCAGCGTTCAGGCGGCATTCGATAGCCCAGCCTGTCTGCCTGATATCTTTTTGCTTATAACTTAATTCCTGGCCGGCCGCTATCCGCAACTGTTCTTTTGCAAGGTCCACTCCTGTCACAACTTCAGTGATGGGGTGTTCAACCTGGAGACGCGTGTTCATTTCAAGGAAATAATAATTGCCTTTCGAATAAAGGAATTCGATAGTGCCGGCGTTCGTATAATTGATGGCTGCGGCGGCTTTCACGGCATCTCTGCCCATCCTTTCCCTTAATTCCGCCGTCATAATGGGAGATGGCGATTCTTCGATAAGTTTCTGGTGTCTTCGCTGGATCGAGCATTCACGGTCTCCTACATGGATGATATTCCCGGATTCATCCGCAAGAATCTGGAATTCTATATGCCTCGGTTCTTCCAGGTATTTTTCAATGAACACCGTGGCGTCCCCGAACGTTGATTTCGCAACCGAGCGGGCAGATTCGATCATCTCCGTGAGTTCACCGTTTTTGCGTACTACTTTCATTCCGATGCCTCCGCCGCCAGCCGAGGCTTTTACTATCACCGGATACCCGATCTTTCCGGCTGTATCAAGCGCTTCATCAAAATCAGTTATCCCATTCTCACTTCCCGGAATAACAGGGATCCCGGCAGCTCTCATGGTCTTTTTTGCCTCTATCTTGCTGCCCACACTTTCAATCGCCCGGCTTGTCGGGCCGATAAAAGTTATCCCTTCTTTCTTGCACCTGTTTGCGAATTCAGGGTTCTCGGCAAGAAAACCATATCCCGGATGAATCCCTTCGGCCCCTGTTTTATGCGCCACTTCCAGTATATTGTCCATGTTCAGGTAGCTCTGGCCCGCAGGGGCGGGGCCTATTGGGTATGCCTCATCCGCATATTTTGCGAAAAGGGCGTTCTTATCGACCTCGGAATACACCGCAACGGTCTTTACATCAAGCTCCCTGCATGCACGCATGACACGGATGGCGATTTCACCGCGGTTTGCTATCAGTACTTTTTTAAACATATTTATCCTATGACCATCAACGTGTCCCCTGCGCTCACCGTGCTGCCTTCCTTTACGAATATTTCTTTCACGGTTCCGGCATGGGGAGCATGAACATTATTTTCCATCTTCATCGCTTCAAGCACAATGACCGTATCACCTTTGGCGACAGTATCACCCTTTTTGACCTTTACCTTGAGCACCATACCCTGCATGCTCGCAGTGATCGCACCATCCAGTGCTTTCGGGCGCTCGGCATCTGCCTGCCGCACTGACATGCCGCCCCCGGCAGAGATGATTTTCACATTGAACAGGTCACCGTCCACCTCGACCTTAAACTCTGTGGGTAATGGCCCGGCAGCCTTGCCGTTATTTGTCTTTGGAGGAATAAGCGGTTCTTCCTTAGTTTCACCGCGCAGGAATTTCGGGGCTATTGCAGGATAAAGCGCATAGGTGAGTATATCTTCAGGTTTTTTTACGATTCCAAGGCCATAAGCTTCTTTCGTGACTTTATCAAGTTCGGGCTGCAACAGGTCGGCGGGGCGGCAGGTAATGGGCTGTTCTTCCCCCAGTATTTTTACGATAATCTCCCTGCTGATCGGGGCGGGCGTGCGCCCGTACAGGCCTTTGACATAATCCTTTACCTCTTTAGGCACGACTTTATAACGTTCGCCCATAAGCACGTTGAGTACGGCCTGTGTGCCTACTATCTGGCTCGTTGGCGTGACAAGGGGAGGATAGCCAAGCTCCTCGCGCACCCTTGGCATCTCTGCAAGCACGGCATCATATTTATTAAGGGCGTTTTGCTCTTTCAACTGGGATACAAGGTTAGAGAGCATCCCTCCCGGGATCTGGTATTTTAAAACATTGGTGTCTATCCTCTCGGTAATGGGGTCAAGGATGCCGCGGTATTTTTCCTTTATCTCTTCAAAGTATTTCTTGATCTCGGTGAGCAGGAAGAGGTCAAGCCCTGTATCATAGGGTGTCCCTCGAAGCGCGGCAACGATGGTTTCAGTAGGGGGCTGCGATGTACCCCATGCAAAAGGTGAGAAAGCGGTATCAAGGATGTCCACCCCAGCCTCGCAGGCGAAAAGGTAGCTCATTGGAGCCATTCCGCTCGTGCAATGGCTGTGGAGATCAACAGGAATGCTTATTTCCTCTTTCAGCGCACCGACAAGGTCAAAAGCGTTCTGCGGGGATATAAGGCCGGCCATGTCTTTTATGCACAGCGAATCACACCCCATTTCCTCAAGCTCTTTTGCCATCTTGACAAACAGCGGAATGGGATGTACCGGACTTATTGTATAACATACAGTTCCCTGCACATGGGCTCCCACGCGCTTTGCTGCCCTGATGGATACTTCCATGTTCCTTATATCATTCACAGCATCAAATATCCTGAAGATATCAATTCCGGATTCTGCCGCATGCTCGACGAATTTCTCAACAATATCATCGGGATAATGCCTGTAACCGACGAGGTTCTGCCCGCGCAGGAGCATCTGGAGAGGTGTTTTCTTTATAGCTTTCTTAAGTGCCCGCAACCTGTCCCAGGGGTCTTCATTCAAAAAGCGTATCGATGAATCGAATGTCGCTCCTCCCCATACCTCAAGTGAAAAGAATCCCACATCATCCATCTTCTCTGCAATCGGAAGCATATCCCTTGTTCGCATGCGCGTGGCTATGAGAGATTGGTGGGCGTCCCTGAGGGTCGTGTCTGTGATTTTTACCGGTGGCATGTTTTCTGAAGCTTAATTGGCTGTATTGTTATTTAATTTATGGTCTTTTCCAGTATCCCCATAATCCCTTCAAAATTCTCTCATTATGCTCATCATCGAATCAATGTCTTTTGCGCCATTTATTTTTTCACGCACTGACTTTATATTTTGTTTATGTTTCAGGAACCAGTGTGCTTTAAGCTTCAGGTCACTGTATGCAAGCAGGTCGTATTTGCGGCATAACTCCTCGTAAGCAAAAAAATCGTCAAGCTGTTCTTCAAAAGTTCTGGGTGACAGGAATTCCCCTTTATTAAGATAGCAGGAAAGGCGCTGGAATATGAAAGGGTTTCCGATAGCAGCCCGGCCTATCATAAGCCCGTCACACTGTGTATATTCAAGCACATGCATTGCCTGTTTTTCATCAAAGATATCGCCGTTTGCGATAACAGGGATAGAAAGCTCGCGCTTGATGGCTTTGATAAAATCAAGATTTGATTTCCCGGAGTAACCCTGTTTTTGTGTCCTTCCGTGGACTGTAAGCGCCTGTGCTCCTGCATTCTCGATGCGCCTGGCAATTTTGCATGTCTCTTCAAGTCTGTCCGTTATCCTCATTTTCGCAGTTACGGGTGCATTTACTGATCCTGAAATTTCTTCGGTTATCCTACCGATTTTTTCCGGGTCATTTAAAAGCGCAGAACCAAACCCGTTTCTGATAATGTTCTTGTCAGGACAGCCAAGATTTATATCTATAATTTCAGGACTGTATGTTTCCTGCATGATATCTGCTGAACTGGCAAGGGTATCGGGGTCAGAACCCAGTAACTGGATACCCATCGGCCTTTCTTCGACGCAGGTAAACCCCCGTTTCATACTTTTTTGGTTTTGCCTCACAATAGCCTCGGAACATGCCATCTCCGAGAATACAAGCGCTGCCCCGTATTTTTTGCAGAGGAGCCGGAAAGGCAGGTTCGTAACGCCGGACATGGGAGCAAGAATGAGGTTTCCGTCCAGTTTCAGTTTTCCGATGTTCATTCATTTTTCATCCTTGAAATCCCCTGCCTCACCTTGAGACTCAATTTCGGGGGGACGGCATCGAGAAGTAGAGGAGCAAGATAAACCGCATTTACGAATGCACGGGAAGCCCTGTCGTAACTGCCAAGGTTATAATATACAAATCCAATGCCGCAGTATGCCTCAGGAAATTCGGGGACAAGCCTGAGAGCTTCTTCAAATTCCCTGAGGGCCTCCTCGTACTTTCCCTGCCCTGCATAGGCATTTCCGAGGTTATTGTGTGCCGGGGCATAACCTGGGTCAATACTTATCACTTCCCGGAATTTCTCTATAGCTTCCTGCTCTTTTCCCTGTTCTGCGAAGATATTCCCCAGCGCGTTATGGGCAGGTGCATAGCCAGGCCTTATCCGCAGTGCCTCCTCTAACTCTTTGATGCCATCTTCAAATCTCCCCTGCCCTGCATAAACATTGCCAAGGTTGCTGTGCGCTTCCACATACTGCGGGTTCAGCCTGAGAGCATGTCCAAGTTCAGTTATCGCCTCTTCGGTCCTGCCCGCATGTTCATACGCTATTGCAAGATTATTATGGGCTTCGATATAACCCGGGTTAAGCTTAAGAGCGCATTGAAGTTCCTCTATCGCTTCGCCATACCTTCCAATTTTATCGTAGGCGATGCCAAGATTGTTATGGATATTATGGGAAAGACCGGTGCCTGATGTCGCCTGGAAAAAAGAATAATACTCTGTGAGAAGTTTTAATGTTTCATCATCTGCTCCGGGTCTTTCCAGATAATAGTAATTTTCTTTCCTGAGATATTGCTGCTTATCCACTTCGATGATCGAGTCGATGCTAAAATCCACGAATATCATGGAATCAGGGGAGACAGTATCTACTATAAGGAATACATGCGGCCCGGCACTTGCTGCCTTTACTTCGGGTACAAGCCTGCCTGTGAGGATATAGCCGAGCTGGGTGATGGCGGCGCATGATGCGAGTAATTCCTTTTCTTTATCTTTTTCTGTCTCAGGAATACCTGCCCTGTCCAGGACAGCGAAGATATCCTCGTTTCGAAGATTCAGGCCGTTTACAAGAAGACGTATCAATTCAGTAGGAGCGTCGGGGCGGTAATAGCCCCTGTCTTCCAGGAGTTTCATTAGATTTTTTAATAAGACAATTAATTTTGCAGCATCGTTGGATCCTGACACTGCTGCCTGTTTGATTTCTTCAAACTCTATCCCTTTGAGTAAATCATCAAGGCATCCCATGATGTCATCTATTCTTGCTTCGTTATAACCAAGTCGAACGAGTTGCTCTCTGATAGGATGAGAATTTATGTCTGTCATTTTTGGCTGGATATTCTGATACAATCACAGGGTATATAATACTGGCCACCTAAATCTTTCTAGCTTTTTAATCTCGCGCCCTATCTACAATCAGTATATTCTGATTATTCAGAAAAGTTTAAATATTCAGAATACGTATTGATGGTTCAAAGTGATAAAATGGCAAAAAAAGATGAAAGCAAATCCTGTTGCGCCCCCAATGATTTAGGCTGCTGCAAGGTTGAATCCGTGATAACTGTAGATGAAAGGGGACAGATGGTGCTTCCCAAAGAAATAAGAGAAAAAGCAAAAATTCATCCAGGTGATAAGCTGGCTGTCATAAACTGGGAAAAGGGCGGCGAAGTATACTCTATCTCTTTAATCAAGGTTGAGAAGCTGGCAGAGATTGTAAAGGATATGCTTGGCCCGGTGATGAAAGATATACTGGAAAAATAAAAGGAAATGTTAGAATGGAACAAAAGGAAATCAAGAAAGTAGTAAGGGAAAGGTATGGAAGCATTGCCAGGGAAGAAGGCTCCTGCTGCACTCCTGCGGTTTCATGCTGCAAAAGTACCGGCATTGAAGAGGAAATCAGCAAGAGAATAGGATATGGCGATGATGAACTAAACTCAGTGCCCCAAGGCGCGAATCTCGGTCTCGGGTGCGGGAATCCCCTGGCTATGGCATCGTTGAAGGAAGGGGAGACAGTGCTTGATCTTGGCTCAGGTGCAGGGTTTGACTGCTTCCTTGCAGCCAATAAAGTTGGGAAAAAAGGGAAAGTCATAGGTGTGGATATGACACCTGAGATGCTGGACAGGGCCAGGGAAAATGCAAGGAAAGGTAATTACACGAATGTAGAGTTCAGGCTCGGGGAGATCGAGAATATTCCTGCTGCTGATAATTCTGTTGACGTTGTGATTTCAAACTGCGTTATCAACCTTGCCCCGGATAAAAGCAGGGTTTTTAAAGAAGCTTTCAGGGTGCTCACGCCGAACGGCAGGCTGATAGTATCAGATATCGTGCTGCTAAAGGAGCTTCCAGAGTCAATCAGGGATTCCATTGAGGCTTATATCGGCTGCATTGCAGGTGCCACAAAGAAGGACGAGTACTTAAAAACAATAAAAAATGCAGGCTTCAAAGATGTGCAGATACTTGAAGAAACGAGTTTCCCGGTTGAGTTTTTGTCTAATGACCCTGTCGGGAAGGCAATTATTGAGAAATTCAAGATGCCATTAGAAGCTTTGGAAGAAATCAGTGAGTCATATATCAGCGTAAGGTTGCAGGCAAGAAAATAGTAGCGTGATGCTTTGAGACATATGTAGATGATTGTCACAGAAAATATTTATAACGTCAATAAGAATCTGTTGATTGGAGGACAAATATGAACAAACCAGTACTTATTACCCTTAGCATGCTTATTTTAAGCATTATTGGAGGTGCAGCCCAGAGCCAAACTATAGTCATGGAACAAAGGGCTGTGCCTATTGATCAAACATTTGATGCGCAGAATTTCACGAAGCTTGAAATATCACCGCGATATGGGAACCTGCAATTACAGCCAGGTGAGAACAGGGAATTAACAGTAACAGTAAAGAACAAAGAGAAAGAATCAATAAAAGCATCTCCGCATGTGGAAGTACCACCATATGGAGAGTATATCATGGATAAAGAGTGGGTAACAATAACTCCGGCAAGTTCGGAAATACCTGCTGGCGGCAGCCAGAAATTCGTGGTTAAGGCCGCAATCCCGGCTGATGCATCAGTTGGCTATTATAACGCCATGGTCGCATTCACGGATGAGACTGTCCCAACACCATATCCGCAGGCCTTCCCGAATTATGTGCATACATTCAGCCTGTCGGTCAATGTCTGGACTCCACCCAAGGTCCAGATTGAAAAACCTTATATTCAGGATCAACTCGAAGCCGGGAAAGAATATGATTACAAGATAAAATTGAAGAACACAGGTGACAAGGCGGTTACTATAGACCCGAAAATAAGCCAGCAGGACCAGATGTATGGCCCTTACGGAGCGATGGAATCTGCTTTCACAGATGATGCATTAACGATAACTTCGCCAAAAGAGATAGCAGCGGGAGGGAGCGTTGAAGTGAATATCCACGTAAAAGTCCCGGCCGATGCTAAGGGGAGTTACCGCAGTGCCATAGACCTGGGAATAGATGACCCATCTCTCGCCCGCAACGAATGGGCGGATATTGTCAGGCTGGAATTAGGGGTCTGGAAGCAGCCGTCAGAGCCTTTCGTAAAGACCTTCAAGACAGATGAAGCTTCGCCTGTGATCATAGAGGTCAGTTCAAACCTGTTTGAGGGCATATATAAATACTTAGCCGCAGGCGGCACGAGGAACACAAAAGAACCTTCCTTTACAGTAACGCTTACAGGACCTGATAATAACGCAATACCGCTGACGAAGATAAAAACTGTTATGAAAGGAGGCGTATCGCTCGGCGGCAGTGGCATGTTCCCGCCCTGGGAATCCGACAGCGAGGGAATCTATACTGAAATGGGAACCCAGTACACGGAAACATACACAGCAGATGCCCCGGAGGGCGCCCTGAAGCTTGGGATAATGCCCCTGAATACGCAGCAGTTCGAATATACCATAACACTGGGGAATAAGTGAGCTCCCCAACTCTTTTTTTACTTTAAGAGTTTATACATTACAATAAATAATCCAGCTTATAAAATTGATTTTCACTATTATGCGCGGATGAAAGAATGATATAGATACAGAGATAATACTCGTTCCACCGGGAGTCATTATATGAACCTGCAAATTAAATCTCTTACTCTGTTAATAATCACAGCCGCCCTCATTGCCGGATGCCTCGATACATCCAGCACAAAACCTGCCTGGGCGCATAATGTGGCCTGGCAGGGAGATTCGCCTGAGAACGCGGCGGCTGCTGAAAAGGAACTCTGGACACAAATATCCCCTTATAATACGGAATATGATACCGTAAATATCACAGCAAGAAAAGAGAGTAACGGACTGAACCTTCGGGTAGTGGGGGTATCAAACAGCACAGAATATCCTGATATCTATGATTTTACCTATTCAGAGGGAACTTTGACGCGCACGGGATACATGCTTGGAGCTATACAGTCACGGGACAGGGATGCAGCAATAACGATAGCTATGCAGGACAGGGAAGTAGCTTCTGCTGGTGTAACAGGGATTCCCACGGTGCGGCGAATACTGCCTGATACCTCAAAGAAATATTATGCTCCTGTGACCCTGCTCAGCGTAACCTGGCCTGGTATATCGGCGCTTGTTGATCCACAGGAACGTAAGATAGTAAAAACCTGGAAGGGGGACAGCACTGAGAAGTGAGGTGTTTGGCCTCAGTGTATCTGGAATGAAGTTAAGCGACGGCATGGTTTTTGTAATATTTTTGCTTCTCGCAGCCATGTATCACTCAAGCTTCCAGCCGGTCAAGAGCGGCGAGGGCACCGCTTATACGGTCGTCCCTGCAAGCGATGAAATGACGGCAAACCTGACTCATAACGGGCCGCCCACTACAAACATCGACTTCTGGCAGCTTCCACTCTGGGTATTGCTTGTGCAGCTTCAACCGCTGTTTGAGTACTCAATTCTGAGGCAGTTCGCGGCTGTGCTATCCTATAAATGGCTCCATGGCGATCCTCTTGGCAATGATATCCGCCTTCGCATCCTGGAATACATCAAGAACAATCCGGGTGCGCGGTTCATCAATATTGTCAGGGATACAAAAGTGAACCGTGGAACTGCCCTGTATCATCTCGGGGTACTTGAATACTTTGGCCTGATAAGCAGGTTCAAAAGTGGGAGCTATACGCTCTATTTCCAGAACAACGGGATGTACAGCAGCCGCGAAAAGATAGTTTCCCTGGTCTTGCAGGAGCCGACACAGCGGCGCATCATTGAATTCTTATCTATGAAATAAGGCGCAACGAGGGGAGAGCTAGCAGAAGCCCTTGGACTTACCGGGTCTACCATAACATGGCATACTGCAATACTTAGAAAATATGACATTGTTCATGCAGAAAAAGAGGGGGCGAAGAAGATGCATTATTTGAACAGGGAGGTTCTGCCGATATTAGAGAAGTTGATATAAAACCGACCAGAAAAGATATATATATTTTAATCCCTCCAAGTGCTGGTTTTGGCTCTTGCAATTGAAAACTGATCAAGAAAAGAGTATACCGCTCAAGAGCCGAATCACTATAATTATCATTGCCCGAATAATGTCTGAAAGAAAAGTAAAACTGAATTAAAAGGAGGAACAAATATGTCAAGCGAAGAGGATAAGATGAAACTCCATTACATGCAGTTAATTGTAACCGAGACCGATGGACTGAACGTGAAAACCGTTCATTCTGAAGTACGCGGAGAGTCTATGGAGCAGTGTTTCGAATATACTAAAAAACTGCATAATGGCGAAGTAAAATCAAAGTAATCAATTTGTTTCGCCTGTAAAAAGAAGCCGATAGACTTTTTACATCTATCGGCATTCCTGCTCTGAAGTTATCTATTTCTCTTTTTTCATCTGCATTTCGCACTCTTTTAATTTTTCTTCTGCCTCTTTTAATTTTGCCTGGGCTTCTTTTAGTTTAGCTTCAGCTTGCATGCTCCCTGATTCTTTAGGTTCCGTAGTTGCCGTATTTTTCACCCCCTGTTAATATATAATTAAGCAACCCCTTGCTTAATTAATAGTAGTTACCTTTTGTGGTAGTTAAATTTTTCGGTGCCATGGCATACTTTTATGAATTAATATTAGTGTTCACAGACCTGCTGTTTAAAATCAATATATCGGTATTCAGAGTGATTGATGAGCCGGGTTCCCTTAAAGAAAAGAGGGCTACCAAGCTCACAATCCCCGCGTTCAGGTATATAAGAAACGAGGTGAAGCATACCACAGGGGAGGAAAGGCGTATAATACGCCGCCCTTCTATTTCCCAAAGACCTTCTTAATCTGGCCCGTCTTTTCTTGAACTTTGCCCTCCACCTTTTCTTCTTTTCCTTCTGCTTCCAGTTCGGGATTCTCGCTGATTTTCCCTGCGGTTTCCTTGATCTTACCTTTCACTTTGCGAACCTTGCCTTCTATTTCATCACGTGTACCGTTTGTCATATTATTCCTCCTGTTTCTTTTTAATCTGATTTTTTTTATCTTTTTCTCTCCAGCATATCTCCTATATATGTACCAACAATGAATAGTATTGTAAGGATTATAACTTCAATAAATACGGCAGCCCCGACTAAACTGCCAAGTAGCAGAATTCCTCTACCCCCAATTAACCCCAATACTACCATTATAGCAGCCAGAATTATTCCAATTATCACTCCATTTTTCAATAATGCAGTACGGTCTTCCTTGCCTGGTTTCGTGTAACCATATATAATTCCTATTATAATTATCAATATTTCCAGTACATATGCCATAATATCTCCCTAATCTTTAATTAACGGTTTTCTTGGATTTCTCTACACTTTCTTATGGAATTGACAATTACTGTATGTCTTTTGTTAAATCACCGGATTTTGGAAGGCTACTAAACCTGTTCTACTTTATTGCAATACCTTTTTCCTTTACTCATCACGTAACCCACGATCACTCCGCCGAAGAATGCTCCTGCCATATAAGCAAAAGGATTTTCACTTATCTTTGCTTCAGCATATTCTTTATTCTGCTCAATTGTCTTCCCAACTGATTTATTTAGTTCTCGAATTTTGTCATCGGTCTTGACGGTCAGATCATTGAATGTCTGGTTTACCTTTTTTAATTCCTCTTCCATAAACTAACCTCCACAATGTATATTATGCCAGTATCCATATATTAGGCTTTCTTCTCTTATCCAATTTTTCTCAAAGGAACAGTAAGATCTCTTTTAAAATTTGAATGGCGGATTTCCGGTTTTACCCAAAAAAAAGACAGAGTAAAGTTTATACAGATAATATATTTTTAAATAAATGGCAAACCATAACCTTTATCTACCGTTAACATGCATATGATTATAACGTACTAAAAAGTACTATATTTGAGGAGTGTGAAACTGTGAATAGTAAAAGGACTACTATAGAGTCTCCAGAATCTAAACAAAGACAAGGAATGGAATCTGGAGAAAAAATGAAATCCAAACAACGAACACAATCTGGACAAAGAACAACAGGTACAGAAAGTACAGGATCTAGAAGTTCTCCAACTGCAACTGCATCCTCTTGGTGGAGAGAAAGGCCAAAAATTATAAGACCAAGACCAGAGGACCAGGAGAAGGAATACAGGGAAGAACAGAAGAGGTTTGAACAAGAGAGAAGGGGAGAAGGAGAGGAATACAGATCAAAACCAGAGGAGCAGGAGAAGGAATACAGGGAAGAACAGAAGAGATTCGAACAAGAAAGACGGGGAGAAGAAGAGGAATACAGACCACAGGAAGGAAGGTTCAGAGAAGAAGAGGAATACAGACCACAGGAAGAAAAGTTCAGAGAAGAAGAGGAATACAGACCACAGGAAGAAAAGTTCAGAGAAGAAGAGGAATACAGACCACAGGAAGAGAGAAGGGGAGGAGAATATATGGCAGAAGAGAGATACAGACAAGAAGAATCAGGAAAATATAGACAGGAACAATCCGGAAGATACGGCAGGGAGTCAGAGAGATACAGACCTGAAGAATCTGAAAGATTGAGACGGGGAGAAACATATAGAACAGGAGAGAGATACAGACCTGAAGAAGGAAGATACAGACAAGAAGAATCTGAGAGATCAGGAGGGGAATCACAAAGATTCAGAGGCGAAGAGGAATCAGGATATAGGGCAGCTTCAGCATATCCAGGAAAATCCAAACATGAAGAGTCCGGAAGATATGGAGGAGAGGAATCCGAGAGATACGGAAGAGAATCGCAGAGATACAGACCTGAAGAAGGAAGATACGCAGGAGAGGAATCCGGGAGGTACGGAAGAGAAGAGAGAGGTTGGGGTGAAGAATCAAGAAGATATAGAGGAGAGGAATCGGAGAGGGGGTCTCAGAGATACAGACCTGAAGAATCCGGAAGATACAGACAGGAAGAGTCCGAAGGGTACGGAAGGGAATCGCAGAGATACAGATCCCAGCAATCCAGAGGATATGGACAGCAGGAATCTGAGAGAGGGTCTCAGAGATACAGGCCAGAAGAATCCGGAAGATACAGACAGGAAGAGTCTGAAAGAGGGCAGCAGAGATTCAGATCACAGGAATCCAGGGGATATGGACAGCAGGAATCTGAGAGAGGGTCTCAGAGATACAGGCCAGAAGAATCCGGAAGATACAGACAGGAAGAGTCTGAGAGAGGGTCTCAGAGATACAGATCCCAGCAATCCAGGGGATATGGACAGGAAGAGTCCGAAGGAAGGTCTCAGAGATTCAAATCCCAGCAATCCAGGGGATATGGACAGGAAGAGTCTGAAGAGTACGGAAGATAACCGGAGAATTTCCGAAGAAGATTCCAGTGTGAAATTCAAAAAAAGTAAACACGAAGAACTTCTCAAGGGATAGCTTAAGAGAAGGGGAAAAGTGCTCTCCCCTTCCTTCTATCTTGAGATATGAATTGAATGAATTAGAGTATAATAAAATATAGGGAGGTTAGTAATATGGATCTGTTAACTACCATAGTTGTTATCCTTTTGATTCTATGGCTATTGGGGATGGTCAGTTCAAATACGATTGGCGGGTTAATCTATATACTTCTGGTCGTAGCCATTATATTAATACTTGTAAGGATCATAACTGGTCGCCGGGAAGTGTAAAAGTTCTGATTTGCTGTAAATTCGCAAGGAACGTAAAGAGTAGTTGCAAATATCTCTTTGCGAGCCTTGCTTTCTTTTAATAATCATTTACTCCAGAGATTTCGAGATTTCTTCAAAACATCAAGAAAGATTACACTATGGATTTTGCTTCAGCCATATGGAATCCGGGAAGCCCTGGGAGTGTAAGATTTTTTAAGCATATTCTGGTATTGTTTGACCCTCCATCCATACACCTTATGTTCCAGTAATTGGTGAGCCCGGCAAAACTCTCCATCAACACGAGTCTGTTTACTGGAGTATTTTCATTTGTAACAGTTTCAAGATACCTGCTAATGCTGTCATCAATTATAGATAAGAATCTTTCTGTAGCGCTTCCTGGTCCGAAAGCCACGGCTGCATACCTGAAACCGAGCTTTTCAAATGCCCGGGGATACCAGTTCTCACCATTGGCGAATATCCTTGGCAGTTGTCCTTTGCACAGGCTTGAAATATTTCTCAGAAAGCTGTAAGTTGTGGCATCATTTTTTACACAGGATGTATATACAGCTATCACTGTTTCATCGCTGAGATCAACTGCCACCCATATCCATATCTTTTCATTGCCGATGCAAATTTTTTTTGTATCGATCGCTATTTTTTCTCTGCTCTTTACTATCTCCTGATTGGCAAAAATCTGGTTTCCTTTTAAACGCCATTTTATTTCATGCGTCATATTATCAAACGAAGATTGGGTTCCATCAATCATACATTCTATCATATTATCACCTGAAGAAGCTCATTCTTCAAACAGGAATCAGTTTCACAATATAATATTGTAAGTTGCTACCTGAGTTAGCAACATTTAACTGATAAAAAAGGTTGGTCGTTATATAACATTCTCATGCATTTTCAGGCATCCTGCCGAGGGTTCCGAATTGCTCATCATTTTTGATGCCCGCAGGCACAAGCCATCTCTCTCCCCATGTCCTCATCTCCATCATCACAGCCCTTAAATCCCTGCCTTTTTCAGTAAGGATATATTCTGTTTTTTCAGGCTTGTCTGGAATCATTTTTTTTTCAACAATTCCGCTTTTTTGAAGCTCTGAAAGATTCTGGGTCAGTACCTTGGATGATATCCCGGGGATGCAGGTTTTCAATTCGTTAAACCTTTTAGGCTGGTCCATCAGGTTATGTATAATGACAAGGGACCATTTATTTCCTATTGTGTATATTGATTCTACCACCGGACAAATCTCTTTTGTGGTTGATATGTTAGATGCCACAGCACAATTTATGTGAGTCCTGTATAAAATGTTTTTCTTAAGGTTACCTTCAGGTAACTTAAATTTTATATATTATATAATAATCTATGGGGCTGAGGTGCAAAAAAATGAGTTTCAATAAAGAAAAAATAAAAACCGCTATCAATGCAGTGACTGATGCGTGCCTTCACTGCGGAAATGCACACAGTAACGATTGCCCTGTCAGTGTAGCCAGGCAGGCGCTAAAATCTGTGGAGTGAGCTGAATGCATGAAGAAACGCACAACGACAGCCTGGTAATCCTGCGGGCTGCTCTGGGAATAATCTTCTTTGCGCATGGTTCGCAGAAGCTGCTGGGCTGGTTTGGAGGATATGGCTTCGATGCCACCATCCAGTTCTTCCAGCAGCAGCTTGGCATCCCTCCAGCACTTGCCGCAATTTCAATCCTTGTTGAGTTTTTCGGGGGAATATTGCTGCTCCTTGGCCTCCTCACACGTGCTGCTGCCCTCCTTATAGCCATAAACATGGCAGTTGCCCTTATAAGTGTCCATCTTTCGCAGGGCTTCTTTATAGCCGGGGAAAAGGTTGGCTTTGAATATGTGTTTGCGTTGCTGTTGATGTCCCTTTATCTTGCAATAAACGGCGCAGGCAGGTTATCGGTGGACAGGCTTATAAGAGGTAAAGCAGGCACTGGAGTCCTTGGAAAACTACTTTCCTAAATTGGCTGCATACAGAGTGAAAATTCAGACAGAATTTACAGGTTGACTTCACGTCTATCCTGTTTACCTATTCTGGAATCCATTGAATCAATTTAATATAGTTTTGACGACTCTTAATCATTCGAATATGCCCAGAGTCGGAATCGCAGATACAACCTTTTCCCGCATCAATATGGGAAAAATCGCAATCGATGAACTGAAGAAAGGAGCATCGCTGCAAATAGAGCGCTACACTGTGCCCGGGGTGAAAGATCTGCCTGTGGCATGCAAGAAACTGATAGAAGAAAAAAAATGCGATATTGTAATGGCGCTTGGGATGCCGGGCTCGCAGGAAATAGACAAGATATGCGCGCATGAGGCATCGCAGGGGATAATACAGGCGCAGCTGATGACAAATACGCATATCATCGAGGTATTTGTGCACGAGGATGAAGCAAAAGATGATAAAGAACTTGCCTGGCTGATGGAGAGACGCACACGTGAGCATGCACAGAATGTGATCAAATTGTTGTTCAGCCAGGAGAAACTCCAGCGTGAGGCAGGCACAGGGCAGAGACAGGGCTTTGCCGATGTCGGCGTAATAAAATGATAAATGGTGATCCTATGGCTGAACCCATAATATTAAAAGATTATATCCAGTATAGCCCGCAATCAGTAGTGAGCAAGACATTGAAACAAAATCCTGCCGGCACTATAACCCTTTTTGCTTTTGATGCGGGCCAGGGATTGAGCGAGCATTCCGCGCCTTTTGATGCGGTTGTCCAGGTAATCGAAGGGGATGGTGTGTTCACTGTCGGGGGGAAAGAATATAACCTGAAGGCCGGCCAGTTTATTATTATGCCGGCAAATGTGCCTCATGCAGTAAAAGCCTCAGGCAAGTTCAAAATGCTTTTAACAATGCTCCGGGCATGAATTTACAACAGCAAATCGAAGCAACGGCTTTATATTCTTCGCGATTATTTTGAAGTTTCATGAAGATAAAAAAATGTTGTTTCATGGACAGGGAATGCACACAGGCATGTGTGGCGTACAGTGTTTCTAATGAATTGAGCGAAGGTGCAAAAAATTTAGGTTTAAATGATATGCATTGCATGCGTCTTCTTATGGAACTTGCTGACATGATGAACATGGCAGAGCCTATATTTCCTGAAGATGACGAAGATGATGATGTAATTTGAAATTTATTTCTTGGATTTTTTCATCATTCATTATCGATAAACAAAAGGCTTAAATTGGAGAATGCCTTTTAAGAATCGCTCCAACCGGTTATATAAATATGACCTTACGGAGAATAACTGACGAGCCGCCATAACTCAGCTGGTAGAGTGCCTGGCTGTTAACCAGGATGTCACAGGTTCGAGCCCTGTTGGCGGCGTTCTAAAAGTTTAATTTTCAGGGGCCTGTAGCTTAGTCAGGTTAGAGCGCCCGGCTCATAACCGGGCGGTCACCGGTTCAAATCCGGTCAGGCCCATATCTCAAATTCATTTAGAGTTCGAAAACTTCTCTTGATGAAATATCCTTTAAACTTGCCAGATTTCTATTCCTCTATTACCTTTCTTCTATAATCGCTTGCAGCTTGAAACTAACGTGGTCAAAATCAAGACCATCCTGCGCTGATCCGGATATGATTAACTTTATATCTGTGTATGCATACACAGATTATCATGGCAACAAAGACAATATCGATAAGAGAAGATGTGTACGATATCCTCGCGAGCTTAAAAAAAGAGAATGAAAGCTTCAGTGATGTAATATGGAAGCTGACAAAGAAACGAAAACCAAATCTAAGAGACTATTTTGGGGTTTTGAAGGATAGTAAAGCTATAATCGAGATAGAAGAAGACATTAAGAAAATGAGAGAATCTGCGAGGTTGCGAACTATATGATTGTTCTTGATACAGCATATCTCATTGACTTTTTCAAGGGAAAAAAAGAAACACTGGGGGCTTTTGAAATTAAGGAAATTGATGCTCTTGATATTTCTCTTGATTTTGAATCAGATATTGCAACTACTGTTGTGACATTTCATGAAATAATGTCTGGTCTAAAACATAAAAAAGTAAAAAAAGAGGAAAGATATTTTAGAAGATTCTTTAGTGAAACACCGGTTTTAGATTTCGATTTTAAAGCTGCTGAAAAGTCAAGCGAAATAATGGCGGATCTCTTGACTATAGGAAGACCTGTTAATCCTCTTGATGTACTTATAGCAGGCATTGCCGTGGCGAATGGAGCAGATAAGATTGCCTCGACAGATAAGAGATTCGACGAAATTTCAAAAGTAACCGGATTGGCGATTCTAAAACCTTAGAACCAAAAAAGACGAAAAATATTAAGATAGTTTTTTATTGAATGGGATTTCAGAAAAAAAATAAGGCTCTAAAGTTTTTATATGGGGCCCGGGTCGGGATTCGAACCCGAGTCGTAGGATCCACAGTCCCATAGGATGACCAGCTACCCCACCCAGGCACCTCGGGGGAGTAAATCCTTGATGCATCTGGAAAGGATAAAGGTTTTGTTTCATGAGAGGATTTTGAAGCCAGAAAATAATGTAGCCTGTTGCTCCCTATCCCTTCGCCACACCAATAGGCATCAGCCTTACTACTTTACGCGCTATTCCAAGCTGGTGGACAACATCCACAACATCCTCACTTGGCTTATACACTGCCGGGGCTTCCTCTGCTATCACCGACGGCTGGGTCGCCCTTACGGAAATACCCCGTGCAGCAAGTTCTTTCTGGATTGTCTCGCCCCGAAACTGCTTCAATGCAGCCGAGCGGCTTGAAACCCTTCCCGCGCCGTGGCATGCGCTCCCGAATGTGAGTTCCATTGCTTTTGGGGTCCCATGCAGTACGAATGATGGCGTACCCATGCTGCCCGGAATCAGGACTGGCTGGCCGACCTTCCTGTAAACCTGCGGGACATCAGGATGCCCTGGCGGGAAAGCACGTGTTGCGCCTTTCCTGTGGACGTACACCATTTTTTTCTCACCGTTTATAACATGCTCCTCAAGCTTGGCGACATTGTGCGCCACGTCGTATATTAGATGCATGCCAAGATCGTCCATATCGCGCCCGAAAAAACCTGAAAATGTTTCCCTTACCCAGTGCGTAATGACCTGCCTGTTCGCCCAGGCATAGTTCGCACCTGCAGCCATTGCTTTGAAATAGTTCTGTCCTTCCGTTGATTCGGCGGGCGCACAGGCAAGCTGCCTGTCAGGGAGGACAATGCCGTATTTGCGTGTAGCTTTATCCAGAATCTTGAGGTAGTCATCGCATATCTGGTGGCCTGCCCCTCGGGAGCCGCAATGTACCATGACAGTAACCTGCCCTTTATGGAGGCCGAATACCTTTGCTGCCTCCTCATCATACACTTCATCCACATACTGTACTTCAAGAAAATGGTTTCCACTGCCCAGTGTCCCGAACTGGGGCTTGCCCCTTGTCCTTGCTTTCTCACTCACCTTTCCCGGATCTGCCATCTTCATGAACCCGTTCTCTTCGCAATGCTCCATATCCTCCTTGACCCCATAACCGCTCTCAACCGCCCACTTCGCACCATGGAGGAGCGCATCCGTGAGTTCTTTATCGGAAGCCCGTATCTTGCTTTTTGAGCCTACGCCTGAGGGTATATCATGGAAGAGATGCTCTATCAGCTCTTTCATCCTGGGGCGCACCTCATCCACCGTGAGGTCAGTCCTGAGTATCCTTACCCCGCAATTGATATCGTACCCCACGCCGCCGGGACTGATTATCCCCGTGTCTCTGTCAAAAGCCGCCACCCCTCCTATGGGAAAGCCGTATCCTGAATGGGCATCGGGCATCGCCATAGAATATTTCTGGATTCCCGGAAGTGTTGCTACGTTGGCCGTCTGTTCAAGGGTTTCATGCTCAAGGTTCGAAAGTAATTTCCTGGAGACAAATATGCGGCCTGGAACCCTCATTCCAGGTTTATAATTTACAGGTATGTCCCAGGTGTAATCATCGATTTTTGTGACTATGCTTTCAGCATTTTTTTCGGTCGGATCGGGCATAAATATCTTCCAGTGATGGTACTGGTATGGTATTGTTATGCCGGGTTATTAAATCTGGTGTTAATATGGAGTAAATAAAAAATCCTCAAATCCTAATACTCAATATCCTGCCTGATGAATATAAACATACCCAGGATTAAAAATATAAAAGAAGCTATTAACTGGATAATGAGATAATCCATTGCAGCCGCGGGATTATAAACAGATACCAGATCCATTGTAAGTGGCGAAATAAAAGTTATTCTCTCAAGGGCAGGCAGGAAATCTATATTTTTATTTGTCAGGTTCAATAAGAATCCGATAAAAGGTATAAAAATCCATACTGCTGTCAGGGCAGCCATGGCTGTAATGATTCTCAGGCCTCTCCAGGATGCTTTCTTTTCATCACAGCTTGAAACTGATACTAACAATCCTATCGACGCAAAAAGAATCGTGGTAATGCTTGCGGTCTCAAGAACACGCATACCAGGATTTGGCGCACCCTGAAAGAGTACAATAAAAATCCAGTTTGTAGCAATATAAAGAAAAGCGATCATGGGAAGCGTTAATAAGAATATCCCGACCAGTTTTCCAAGATATATTGCATGCCTTGTATGCGGGCTGACTGTCAATATATAAAGTGTCTTTTTTTCCTTCTCTTTTGCAATGGATGCTGTCGCTCTGGCTGTTATGAACTTGCTTATCAGGATTAAACCCAGGAAAAACGGGAATATAATGAAGAAAGCGACACCTATGGAGATTGGGAAGGAGTCGCTTGGTATCTCACCAGGAAGAATATCTGATACAGATGAAATAAGCGAAGACGAATAGAATATCAGTATATCTGTCATCGGGGTTTCGCCATATTTGAATGACATTATGGACCTGTTTATTTTCATAGCAGTGTAGTCTTCTGAAAAAAGCATATATGTCGAAATAATAATGAGCAAAGTGAACCATGAATACGAAGTAATCGAACCTTTAATCGATCTTTTGTACTCGTTAAGACCAAGGAGCAAAAAGCCCGGCAATGGCAGTTTCATGTATTTCCGTCTCCGAGGAACCTTGTATAAATATCATCAATTGAAATCTTGACAGGTTTAGCTTCCATTATATCTGAAACACCGGCTGCTATCCTGATAATATTTGGAACCTGGGAGTCATTATTGAAATGTACATACACGGCTTCTCCACTGACTGCTGTCTTTACCCCGATTTTTTCCAGTTCAAAGAGTAATCTCTGGGTCGAACTAATATCTGAGAGTTTTATCTCCAGTGCTCCTTTCCCTATTCTTTGCCTCAGGGTAGCCATTTTATCTTCAACAATGACAGAACCGTTCCGAAGGACGGTTATACTATCACAGATTCCCTCCACTGTTGTCAAATCCTGCGCTGCCATAATGATAGTCTTTTTTGATGAGGGCAAGAATTCCTTCAACCTCTTTTGTGAAACCGGTTCAAGACCCGCGAAGGGTTCATCAAGTAATAATATTTCAGGATCATGGACAAGGGCTACGGCAAAAGCCAGGTTCTTTTTCAATGTCTGGGAATAACGGTCAAGTGTCTGGTCGGCCACCGCATCAAGGCCCGTTTGCTTCAGGATATCCCTGATTATATTCCTGTCATGAACACTATGGAGAGAAGCTATGAACGTGACCAGTCCCCTGGCAGTGTATTCTAAAGGGAATTGGGGGTTCTTGGGAACAAAACCGATTATTTTCCGGATCTGCGTTCCATTATCAAGCCGAATGTTATTTATTGTGACATCCCCTGAATCCGGCCTGATAAGGGTGGAAAGTATCTGCAATATGGTGCTCTTGCCGCAAGCTTCAGGGCCGACAAGACCGTGAATTTCGCCTTTTTTTACATGGATATCTACATCTTTTACAGCATGTAATTTTCCGAATTTCTTGTTTAGCTTGCGGATGATAATCATTAGCACATCCCTTGTAAGGGGTGATGAACCCAATAATATAAATCCTTTTGTATTTGATATATGGGAAATATGATTAATTGTCTGCCAAAGGAACGAATTTTGTCCCGTAATATATCATACCTTTCTCGCTCTCTTCACCGAGTTTCCTGAAAGCCGACTTTACTTTCATTCCTATATGGATATCATTATGATTGCATATGACCTGCGAAGTAAGATGCGGTCCCTCTTCCAGCTTGATTATGGCGAGTATGTATGGAGTATTCTTGGCAAAATCCTTTGCAGCGCTGTGAACAATTGTAAAGGTCACCACCTCTCCGATACCTTTGAATTTAAAAGGAACTACCTGGCCAATCCTCCTGCATTTCGGGCACATGTTTCTGGGTGGGTAGTAATATTCTCCGCATTTCTTACAATGTGTCCCTATGAGGTTGTACAGGTTTTTGAGCCTTCTCCAGAATCTTGGAACTGACATTTTTATCTCTCCCGTCCGAATATATGAACAACGGCAGTGCCACCTGATCCTCCCACATTATGGGTAAGGCCGATCTCTGCGCCGCTTACCTGGCGTTTGCCTGCCTCACCTCTGAGCTGTAAAGTTATTTCAACAGCCTGTTTCACACCTGTAGCCCCGACAGGATGGCCGCATGCCTTTAACCCGCCGGAAGGATTTACCGGGATTTTTCCCCCGATGGCAGTCATGCCGGACTCTGAGGCTTTTCCGCCCTCTCCTTTTTTCACAAAACCCAGATCTTCGATAGCGCATATCTCAGCTATGGTAAAACAATCATGGACTTCTGCAAAGTCAATATCTTTTGGTGTAACCTTTGCCATCTTGTATGCCCTGTTCGCCGCTGCCACAGTGGCATCAAGAGTAGTTATATCGGGTCTATCATGAAGCGAAAGTGTGCCGCTTGCCTGGGCTGATGCTTTCAAGTATATCGGTGTATCAGTGTATTTGCGGGCCACATCAGCAGGTGCAAGAACAACTGCGGAGCCGCCGTCTGTAATAGGCGAGCAGTCAAAGACGTGAAGGGGGTCTGCTACCATAACAGAATTCAGTACCGCGTCAATGGAAATCTCGTTCTGGAACTGCGCTTTTGGATTCATGGTACCGTTATGGTGGTTCTTCACCGCAACAGAAGCCAGTTGCTCCCGCGTGGTTCCGTATTTATGCATATGGAGCCTTGCTATCATGGCATAAAGTCCCGGGAACGTTGCACCCATTATACCTTCCCATTCCCTGTCCGCTGCGGCTGCCAGTGCATCAGTTGTTATTTCAACGCTTACATCTGTCATTTTCTCAGCCCCGCCAGCAATAACGATATCATGGTATCCCGATGCTACCGCAAGTATTCCCTGGCGAAGAGCCAGCCCTCCTGATGCGCAGGCCGCTTCAACGCGGGTCGAAGGTATATGGAGACCCGCCAGGCCCGCATAATCCGCGATCAATGATCCGATATGTTCCTGTTCTATAAACCTACCCCCGCTCATATTTCCAACATAAAGCGCATCGATTTTTCCACCCTGGATATTCGCATCCTCTATCGCGCTTATCCCGGCTTCAACAAAAAGTTCCCTGAAGGATTTATCCCATAATTCGCCAAATTCCGTACAGCCAACACCGATAATTGCTACGTCTCTCATTTCTTCACACTCCCAGAGTCACGCCTCTGGAGGGCGTATCCACGCATGGCGCTGCCATGCGTGTGTGCGGAGTCGAGAACCCGCAGGGTTTCGTGCATAACGTCTCTCATTTTTTTCACCTTCATAATTTTATTTTACCTTTATGTTTCGCATAGGTCGCATAGTCCATATAAATCGGGTTGGAAAGAAGTTTTTCAACGCTGGGTGCACGGTTACGGATCTCATCTATCCTGTCTGTAACTGAAATACTGAAGGCATCGCTCCCTGCCCCTGAACCAAAAGCTGTCATGAATATCCTGTCACCCGGTTTTGCTATATCAAGAGTGGCTGCAAGCCCCATCATACACGATCCCGAATAGGTATTTCCAAGGCGCGGAACTACGAGTCCGGGTTTTATCTGCTCACCTGAAAAGCCAAGCATTTTGGCGACCCGTGTCGGGAATTTACCGTTTGGCTGGTGGAATATCGCATAGTTATAATCAGACGGTTTTGTGCCCATCCTTTTCATGAGACCGGTGGCGGCAGATGTAACATGTTTAAAGTAGCCCGGCTCACCCGTGAACCGCCCTCCGTGTTCGGGATACGGCATGCCTTCCCGTCTCCAGAAATCAGGGGTGTCGGTGGTGAATGAATATGTTGATTCAATCTTTGCTATAAGGTTCTCTTTTCCTATGACATAAGCAACCCCTCCCGCGGCTGCTGAATATTCCAGGGCGTCGCCGGGCGCGCCCTGCGAGACATCGGCACCTATCGCCATCCCGAGGTCAACAATCCCGGACTCAGCAAGCCCCATGCAGGCCTGGATAGCGGCCGTTCCAGCTTTGCATGCGAACTCAAAGTCTGCAACCGTCAGATCGGGGGTCGCGCCGATCGCTTCTGCAACGACGGTACTTGTCGGTTTTACTGCATATGGGTGGCTCTCAGAACCCGTGAATATAGCCCCGATCCTTCCTGGATCCACGCCGGCACGGTTTATTGCATGGCGTGCAGCCTCTACGGCTATTGTGATCGTATCTTCATCCATGTCGGGCACGGATTTTTCATAAATCATAAGCCCGTCAAGGATACTGCTTGCGTCGTCACCCCATACTTTTGCTATCTCCTCAATTTTGATCCTGTAGCGTGGGATGTAAGCGCCATATGAAACAATTCCAACATTCATTTTTACCTCAGTTTTTTTTACAAAAATGTTAATGTTTTATATCATGCGATTGAAGCGCGCGGATTATCTCATTCATCGGCATTACGGTAGCAACAAGCGGTACGTGCTCTATCTCAGCGATCTTGGCTGCTATCGGATCAATCTGTGATGCCAGAAGCCCGTGAAGCACGATCAAGCCGGGTTTTAAATTTGTAACCCTGATGGCAACCATCGGAGAACGGCCTGTTGAAACGGTTGTGAAAATCATTGCTCTTTCCGAACTCCACCCGTACAATTTCTGGAATTCATTGTAAGAGAGCGAGAGGATGGCTTTTAAGCTGTCGATTATCGTATAGCCATATAACGGTTTTATATATTCGCTACCTGGACTGTATACTATTTCTCCCCTGACCAGTTTCGTCAGTTCATCAACTGAAATAGGGGACAGGTACTCATGGATATCATACACACTGTCGCTCAGGCCTCCCCGGAGAATGCCGTCATAGGATCGAATTTTCGCTCCCCCACGGGCGACATCCATATCCAGGATCGCATCCACTATTTTACTGACTATAAAAATACCCGGGGATTTTCTCCTTCCGCTTTCGTAGTCGCTTATCACGGACGGTGATACTTTCAGGAACGCTGCAAGGTCGGACTGGGATATCTCAAAAATCGAGCGCCATTTTTTTAAGGTCTCGCCGGGGTTATCTGAGAGTGTAATTTCACCGGCCATTTTTTCAGCAAGCCTGTTCCTTATATTTTCATATGCCCCGTTAATAACAGGAGCAGGAGTGACAGGCGTTGAAACCGCGACTGTATTTTCTGTCATAATCTTTTCGGGTAATGACTTAAAGGCATATAAAACTAACGAAACGCACTTCGTCAAACAACGAAGTATTCCCCTATTTGATTAAGAGAGCCTCCATAGTACAGTTACAGGTTTGTAAAGCTACAGTAACGAAAGAATAAAATACTGACAGGTTATCTTAGGCGTGCATCCTTTGATGAATATATTGAAAACCGATTCTTATAGTGTTCATCAAACCGAGGGGCCGTAGGGTAGCCTGGTCCATCCTTCATGCTTGGGGTGCATGAGACCTGAGTTCAAATCTCAGCGGCCCCATATCAGATATCCTGGATATCATCAGGCGGATGAATACTGCATGGTCTTCTCATCTTATTTCAGGGTTACTTCAAGTTCTCTATTCTATCTCTTATCAGTTTCCCGATTCTCTGCGCTTCAGCCATCACTACAGGTTCATCTTTCACTGACCTGTAGTTTTTCAGGATCCTGGCAGAACCGTGCGCATAAGGCTTGTTATCAGGTAGTATCTCAAGATAGTCCTTGTAAGCTTTCTCAACTCCGAGATCCATACCCGTCAATTCTTTCGAGTAGGCATTCCATACTGTGTAGTTGCAGCTCCCGCCTGGTCCGCACACGAAGCAGCACGGCGTACCTTTGGCTGTCATGCTCCCGACAATTTCCATGCCTCCTGCGCGAAGAGCATTTTCGAGCCATTGCACGACCATCTTTTCCGCCGCAACTCCCACGGCGACGGTTGCTGCTATTTTCCTGGCTGTAAGGAGTTTTACATGCCTCTTTGAGTAAAGCCTTTCAATAAAGGCTTTTGTAAAAGCGCTTGCTGCACCGTAGTATGTTGGCGAGCCAATCACAATAGCATCTGCTTCCGTGACTTTACCTGAGAGCCACCTGAAATGGTCGTTAAGGACGCATTCATTGGTGTATACGCATTTCATACACGCGATGCACGGGCCTACATTTATTTCCGATAATTTGATGAAATCTGTCTCTGCTCCGGTTGCAGCAAGAATCGCCTCTATCAATGCATCGGTGTTGCTATTCCTGGTCGGGCTTCCACTTATCCCAAGTACTTTCATTATTTGCACCCCTTGATGACTTTTGAGAAAAATAAACAGGGTTTACAGCCCTGCTCTTTGAACGATTACATCCGCTACCTGTTTGGCGGGCTTAAAGGGGAAATCGCCTGCCTTCAATAGTTTTCCCGCTTCTTTGACGCTCATGTCCTCGCCTCTATCATTGATTTTATTTCACCGGCTGTTTTTGATATAGGGCATCCGTTGCTGTGTGTTTCGCAATTGAAGCATGCGCTTTTTATAGCAACTAACGATTTTTCAACCTCAGTTTTTGTCACTTTTTTGTTTGTGTATTTCCATCCAGGCATATTATTCACCTTAAAACCATATAGTCAAGTTATTAATATATACTTAGCCGTCATAAAAATATACAAACTACATTTTAGTATACAAACACGACCTTTAAGGTTGCAATAGAAACCTTTTTAGCCTGATACAACAAAACAACTTCTTATATGGCTGATAAGATATTGATGATATCGAGGCAGGTCTTGAGAACAACGTGGTCAAAAAATGCGATAGAAGAGAACGTAAATGAAGATGTCATTTTAAGAAACCAGTCTGATCTAAATAACATGAGAAATAATGCCCCGTCAATTTTCATCGCTTTCAGAATTGACCGGGCTTCGCGGAGGTAATTTACTATTCCACATACAAAAACTGCTTGACAGCGGGATGATCTTGCAGCGCCATGAGAGGGGAGACTACATGATCACCGACAAAGGATTCAAAATCCTGAAAAGTATCAGTGATATGTATTCTGTGTTATAGGCAGAGTTATGTTTATTTCACACGCCCCGGAGTTTATGGCTGACCTCTATTCCCAGTTCGGTCAGTGTATATTTTCCCCCTTCGCTTACCAGCAGCTTTTTCCCGACCAGCTCTTCGATACTTTTATCAGCCCCGACGATCCTGGTTGTTTTTGCGATAGTGGCACCATCCATCGGGCCCTTTGAATCCAGTACTGCAAGGATCTTGCTTGCTTTATGATTGCTTGCGACAAAACCTATCAGTTCATCCATATTATCACATCCTAAAATTAGCAGAGGTTGAGATAACTTTATTGCATGCAAGAGCCAATTTAGCTGCGGCGGGCTAGCCCGGGTAATTCGGCGTTACCTGTAACCCGAAACCGTCGACAGCGGGGGGCGAAGCCAGAGGAAGAAGTTTTAACTGTTGTCCAACCCACAGGCTCTACTGTGAAACCCCGTCCTATGGGGCTGGCGTTGGCACAGGGGCTTTTCTTAAGGAAGGTTCTTGTGTCTTAATCGCGGAAAACGGTATAGGCCCGGAAGGGAGCAAACCAGCCGTGAACAACTATCGCTCATGGGGTTGCGGGGCGGAGGCGAGCTTGTGAACCACTGGGCAATGGAAGAGACTGCGACCCGAGGCGTGCCTGCTACTTTCTAAAAATCAACTCGATTTTGGACTGTATTTTCAGTTGCTATTTTATCAAATTGCAGCAGCCATTTCCATAGTGGCAGGAATATGATCTGATGTTCATCAACCATTACTTCCTCATCGCTTTCTTTTGTGATTACATAACCTTTTTTAACAGAAAATTCTTTGAGGAACTTTATTAGACCTTTTAGCTCTTTTTTCTTTATATCATTTTTATATTTTGATTGAAATGGAATTGTGGTCCCCTCATTTAAGAGGATACAATCCACCTCAGAAGTGCCTCTCCTCCAGAAAAACCGGGCTTTTGAAGAGTTTATTACCAGATTTTCAACAACTCTGCCAAAATCCTGATTTTCACTAAGGTGAAATAATAATGTCGTGCTGGAAATATAGAGCTTTTTCATCTTCTTTTCACTTGTCAGGCGGTTTCTTGAAAAATTGTAACATTTCTGAATGAGGAACCCTCTCTCAAGGTAGAAGATATATATCTTGAAAGCGTCTTCCTGTTAATTCCTAAATCCGTTGCCAGGGCCGAATAATCGGTCATGATACCCGGGGTTGACGCTACTATTTTGAGTATTTGCTTAAGTGCGTCTTCATATTCGATAGGGAATATTCGCGGCAGGTCTTCATATATCACCTTATTGACTATTGATTCAACATACATGTTAACAAAGGATTCTCCGGCGCTTACAAGCTCCGGGAACTGTCTCCTGGCGTACAGGAGAGTTTCTTCTATAATTTTTTCTTTGAACATTTCGGGTTTTTTGATAAGTTCATCCTCGTTTTTGAAACGTAAGAATTCAATAAAACTCAAAACAGGAAGATGAAATAGGAATATCCTTCCGGCCAGGGACTCCTCAGCCTTTTTTCTTAGAAAAAGCGATGATGAACCAGAGACAAAGAATTTAAGATTAGGATAGGTATCATAGTAGTATTTTATTTGATTCTGCCAGCCTTCAAGTTTCTGGATCTCATCCAAGAAAATGTACAACCTGCCAGCGCTGTGGATGTCCATGCCTATCCTCGACTGGAATTCGTTTATGACATCTTCAAGGGATACTGCTTCTTCATCGAAGGAAAAGTAGAGTATCCTGTCCCTTTTTTCTCCCATCTTTATAATATGTTCTATGAGCTGTTTTAAGAGCACGGTCTTTCCAGTCCGCCGGAGTCCGATTATCCCAAGAATCTGGTTTGAATCTAAACACCTGGTAAGCTCATCGAACAGGTCTCTTTTCTTCTCGTATCCATAGGAGAAGCTTTCTCTCCAGTGAAAGTTGTATTTCAGGATGTTTACCATATTTTTCACATATATGGGTATCTTGATTCCCATGTTATTTAATTTTATGGGCATCTTGATTCCCATATATTAAAGATCAATACAAAACCCGTGCGCATTCGTGTTATCCGTGAGCATTAACATGGCTGCAATCCATGTTCCTGTGAATCACATACTGTTAATCCTGTTATCCCATCTGATTACGGGGCGGGTTCGAGCAAGTGAAAAGTGTTATATAACAAACAGGAAATAAGGCAGTATCCCAAAAGCTATTTTTTGGACGCCGATAATTCCGGTATTATTGACGAGATAGCCAAGCCCGGTATGGCGCAGGGTTGCTAACCCTGTGTTCCCACAAGGAACTCGGGGGTTCAAGTCCCCCTCTCGTCGCTTTGTTTTCAGGAATATTCAATATTTATATGAGTCCACTTCTTCCAGTGCCTTTTTATCTTTTTTAAGAGGCTCATCTTTTACATCAATATCCTGCGATGTTGTTTCCCTGGTTTCCGAAATCCTGCCCACTCCCAGGGCAATTTTACGGAGGGAATCCTTACTTGCTTCACGGTTGATTTTATCTGTCCTATGCGCCGGTTGAGCTTTGCGTTTTCTTAATTTATATCCTGCGTTCGGCAGATCCGAGCTTATGAGGCCAAGCTCCACTTTTCTCTTCCTGATCAGCTCAAGTATCGGCTGTTTTGAATTCTCAGATAAGCCTTCAAGCATGCGTTCAAGATCTGCAAGGACTTTATCTTTTTCAGGCTTGGGTTTTACTTCTTCCATATTTTTCCTATTTAGCTTTAATGAGTAGTGCAATTCCGATAAGAAGCATTAAAACCAGCACAGGGACAATCACGGTCTTTAAAAGTCCATGTACCATGTTCACACTCGCATTAAGGGCCTTTATTGATTCCACTATCGCCTCGGTCTCAGCGGGTTTCATGCCCTGGGCAACTCTTGTCTCGATTACAGGGACCTCTATTTTCGGCTCTGCAGGCGCTGCAATTACCTGGGCAACAGGAGCGCTTTCTTTAACCTGAGGTTTCTGGATGACCTGTTTTTGCGGCCTGTTTAACAGCGCTTTATACATGGCATCTTCGCTCCCGGGTTTTGGAGTATTTTCCCTCCTGACCTGGACTTCGGTCTTCTGCACCACCTGCGGTTTTGGTTCAGGTTTGTTTTTCAATAATGCCTTAAACATGGCATCTTCGCTCACTGATGACATTTTATACCCTCTGCCTCCAAAGTTTATAATTCCTTAAAGGCAATAGATGATATTACTTTTAGCTATTTAAATCATTTGACTGCAATCTACCAGCAATTTTATTTACTGTGAACACTACTATCAGTAGGATTTCATGGAACGGTTCAAAGCAAAAAATATTATTTTTGTGGTTATTATAGGAATCATAGTTCTTGTTGCGTTCACAAATGAAATAGGGTTTAAACCATTGATATCCAGACTGGCCACTGTCAACATAGCGATTTTTCTACTTGTGATACTTTTCAATTTCCTAAATCTTCTGGCTTTTACAATGACATGGTGGTATTTTACACCCCGGAACATCAGTTTTTTCAAATTGTTCAGGTTTTACATGGCCGGAACTTTCATCAATAATATCACGCCCACAATCGGGACAGGGGGAGAACCCATAAAAGCGATGTTACTTGGCAGAGAAACCGGAACAAGCAAAGCAGAATGTTTTGCAGGGGTAGTCTCACAGAGAATGATGAATATGTTTCCCTTTTTGGTTATCGGTGGCCTGGGCATCGGGCTTCTATTTTCCGAGCCTGATGTAAAGCTTGATACTTTGCAAATAATAGCACTGATGTTCTCTATAGGACTTACTTTTTGTATCTTTGGGCTGATCATTTATTTTTATATCAGGAAAGATAAACTCTCCACTTTTGTTCATTCATCGATCAGATTTTTTGCCCCTTTTATTGGGCTGGTGAAAAAAGGTTTTGATCAAAGGGCTTATTCCGATGCGGTTGAAAAATCCATTGATTCTTTTCACGGGGGGCTGAGAAATATACACCATAATAAAGACGGCATTATTAAAGCCATACTATTCTCTTTTCTTGGCTGGGTTTTTGATATTCTGGCAATCTATGCTGTATTTCTTTCACTCGGAGAAACTGACATTCATCTAAGTATATTAATCATTACATATACTATATCAATGATGAGTAGCTGGCTCCCTCTTTTTTCTCCAGGCGGCCTCGGCATAGTGGAAGGGACGATGGGAGCTCTTTTTATTTTAAGCGGGATTCCTAAAGATATTGCAGGGGCTGCAGTGCTATTATATAGATTCGTGAGCTACTACCTGAACACTGCTGTTGGAGGCTTTTATTTCTGGCTTGAATCAAAGTCCAGATAATTCATCTTTTTTAAAAGTAAAACTTCCATTAATTCTTACATTTTCCGGAAGTTCCCCAAATCTTGACCTAAGGATCAGGTCTGCAATTTCTGCCCCAAGCACCCTTGATATCCCTATAATGGATGTCGTAGGTCTCGGGTTGACATCCACAACATACGGTTTATCCCCGAGCACGATATCCACGCCCGAATATCCCCGGCATCCCAGGAGCTGTGCGGTCTTTTTAGCAGTTTCAATGATCTCCATGTTCCTTTCACAAAAATACGGTACTACACCACCTTTATATGAAATCTTCTCATTGACTTCTATCAATTGCCTGTTAACCGTAAGCGGCAGTTGTGTTTTTCCTGTCACCAGGCTCACGCTGAGGTGCTCACCCTGGATAAAACTGGTTGCTATGAATCCTTCTCTTAAAATGCCGCTTTTGCTTCTATGAATTCCCTCTGAAGCACATCCGTATCTGGGTTTTATAACGTAGTCGCCATCATATTTTCCTTTCCCTATAGTTTCCGGGACCGGGACCTTCCCCTGAAAAAGAGCACGGGTGCATTCGAGTTTATCTGCACAGAGACGGATGGAATTCGGGGGGCATCCAAGATTCACAGTATTTTCTTCTACAATAGTTGTGAGATCGGAAAGTAGATCGTCAGGCGCAATGACCAGCCCCGCGTCAGACTTTTTTGATAATTTAGTTATTGATTTTTCAAAACTTTCAGTAATGACCGCCTTACCCGCATCAACCCGCACACCCGTTGTCGGATAAAAAACTTCATGGCCGCAGGTAACAAAACTCCTGGCAAGAGTTCCCAGCATTGCTTTTCCTTCAAGCATAAATTCAGGTATGCCTGACCCGACAGCATATTCAGCTATAAGTATTCTCATAAGACGAATAATTATTTATAAGTATAAAACTATAATCTTATTGATGTTCGAAATCCACAGCTTCAGGGAGACTTATCCTGACTGGTTTTATGCTACACCGGACGAGGCATTCGCACTGATATTTATTTTCGTTATACCTTTTTTGACCCCGTATCTGTATATAAGGTTTTTTGAGAGCAGGCTGGTTTTTTTCTTTGGGAATATCATTGTTCCTTTTTTAATGTTTAAATTGCGGCTTGAAAAGCCCGTTAAATTAATAAAAAATATACTTAGATTTCAGATATTCAGAGTACCGAGAGCAAAAATCTGATTTACCTGAAAATGCGCCTGGTCGGTTTTTGGGGGATATGTCCCAATTGAGTTGAGCCTGTTTCCAGCCTGTACTTTATTATTATGATTATAATGAACTGTATACAATAATTTAGAAAGCTTTAAATAATTATGAAGCGTTGTGGGGCATGGGCAAGCTTTCTTGGAAAATATGGATTGCCATAAGAAAGCTCAAAGATAGGATAGATCAGCATGTTTAAAAGTATCTTACCGACCTATAAAAAGACAATAAAATATGGTTTTTATTTACTTATATTATTGAATCTGCTTGATATTATCAGCACTTATATCGGAATAAAATATTTCAATGCCTATGAAGCCAATGAAAGAACTGCATACCTTTTTGAGCTGTTCGGGATGTTTGTGCCGTCGGCTTTAAAAATCTTCGTAGTTGCTATGCTGGGTTATACAATAAAAACACAGTGGAAAAACACTATGCATTTATTATCCGATTCGAATGGCTGGGCAATCTCAATAGCTGTCATATCGGGCCTGAACCTTGCTTTTCTGATTTTCTTCCTGAATTTTGTCTATATTTCTGTTGTATTGAATAATATAAATGTAATCTATAATCTGTGAGTCTTACAGACCTATTTCCCCAGAGCCGCTATTCCTGCCAGCCCAAGAATGGCAGCAAACGATAGCAAAAGACTCCAGACAATAATGCCAAGACTCATCCATAGAAGCAGGCGGCCTGCGGGGATACCCAGTGCAATTCCCAGGGCAGTGCCGAGTGGGGCGCCTGTAAGAAGAGGCGACAACAATCCCAACCCTGCCGCCCCGTAGCGCGCCCAGATAATGTATAACCGGCCGTGCTTTTTTTCCCCGTCTTCCCTGTTCCGCATGAGCCATGTTCTTATCCGCTTACCGGGCATCAATACGATTATTACACTGGTTATAGCCCCTGCCCCGGCAGTAATACCTGCCAGGAGAGGATGGAGATTAAGAGCTATTCCTGCCGGGATGGCCACCCACAGCTCAACCGCCCCAAGAATAAACACGGTCAGCAATCTGATTATGAATTCCACCTGAGACTCCTCAAGAAATCATTTCAGTTTTGCCCGCACCCGGCCCCTGTCTCCCTCTCGATCATTTTAAGATAGGTCGTCTCGATAATTTTCTCAAGATTCACTACATCTTCTATATTATACTTAACCAGGATATCGAGAGATTCTTCATCTCCCCTTTCGTACCTATTCCATAGTCTTACAGCATCAAATCCTGATATTCCTTCGGTCTCCTCGCTCCTGTTTATCCCAAGCTGGTTCTCGATTTTCTTAAGTCCGCCACTGTATCCTATTTTCTTCAGAGGATACATAAGATCGATATGCAGGTGATTGAAAAATCCCGGAAACTCCCGCTCGATAAAAGGCAGGTCAAACCGCGCGCCATTAAAGGTGATAAGCTGTTTATATCTTGCAAGCTCAAGCGGTGCCTCGTCAAGGTCAATTCCTTTTATAAAAGTTTTTGTCTCTTTTCCATTATAGATACCTATCATTGTTATCCTGTCAAATTCCGGTGAAAGGCCTGTAGTTTCAATATCAACAAATGCCGTATCCTCCTTAAAATAACGATATGCCCGCCAGTGATCGCCGGTCTTAAGCCTCCTTGCAAAAAAAACGTGATTACCGCCTGATAGCTGGTCGATTGATTCTTCGACACCGCAAAACAGTGCCCGTCTTTTGGTTTTCGCTGCCTTTATAATATCATGGTTCTCCAGGAAATCTTCCCAGTTTCTTATTCCGCATTTCCATATCTGCCGCTCTGTCATCAGGCCGATTCCGGGTATGTGGATGTAGGTATTTTTTAGCATTGTCAGTTAAAAGGCATGATGGTGTGTTTCATATTTGCAAGATCAACAACAGTAGCCCGCGCAGGTGTGGGTTTAAGGTTCATTCTTTTCTGGAATTCTGTCTGGCTCTGCCATGTGCCGCTATTGATGGTCAATACATCTCTATAATACGATACCCCGACTGTATGGACGTGTCCGCAATGAAGGATATCAGGTATCGGGTCAATCACGAAATGATCCTTCTTTTCAGGCGCAATAGATACCCTGCCCCCGTATATGGGCGAAAGATGCCGCAGCTTTAGCATTTCATGCATTGGTTTTGTCGGGTCGTTATAAGAAAAACCAGGAATACTTGCAATAATATCGTCCATTGACCTTCCGTGATATATAAGTACCTTTGCACCGCCTATTTCCACCAGGGCCGGGTTTCCCACGAATGTTATGTCGTTCCTGAACATCCTTGTTATCCTTTCCGGAAAGCGCGGCTGTGGTTCGGCCTGCCTCACAGCGTCGTGGTTTCCAGGTGAGATGATAATTTTTATATGGCCAGGCACTGCGTTCAGGTACCCGGCAGCCTTTTCATATTGTTCGTAAATATCCAGAATCGCAAGCTCTTTATCCTGGTTCGGGAACACTCCTATCCCGTCCACCACATCCCCTGCGATAACAAGGTAATTGATATCATCCCCAAGCCAGTCAACGAACTTTAGCCAGGCGTCCTCAAGAAAAGTCTTGCTGCCTACGTGGATATCTGATATGAACACGGCCTTTCCTTCTTTTTTCCCGTCCAGTGTGGTTTTAAAAGTACCCGGAATGTCAGGCCAGATGATCCTGTTTGCAAACATAAGACCGCCGTCGCCGGACAGCGTACCCGTCACTCCCACTACCTCATCCTGGAGAATACAACCTGCCAGTTTAAAAAGTTCCTTATCTTTTTCCTTGTGGATCAGGACAGGTATAGTTCCCGAGGGATCTTCTACCTCTATCAGTTTATGCCCCTTGGTCGTTGTTCTTATATCCAGTACCATGCCGATGATAGAAAGTTCCTCCCTTGCATCCATGTTTCTTTTTTTTAGGCTTTCAATCGGTCTTGCACTTACTCTTTTCCTCAACAGGTCGCCCAGCAAACTGTAGCGATCCCTGAAATACTGCACGAAATCAACGTATTCCCCGATACAGGTTGATTGGTTCGTTATATCTGAGAGCACTGTAACATGGCTTTGAATGGTTTTGCTTTTCAGAGGTTTTGGTATATGGGGGGTTATTACCGTCTCTCCGGTTTTTTCCTGCTTTATATGCTCTTTTCCCACCACAAGGACAGAACTATCAATTGATTTCAATATATTATATATCTGTTCAGGCGAACCGCTTCGTAAAATATCCAGTGCCTGGGGGTCTACCTGAAATCCAGATTGTGCAAAAATCTGGACTATATCACCAGTCTCCATGACCAGAACTTATATCTGTGAAATGAGATAAGATTTTCCTTAGTACATTGCAGGCAAACATTTATACTTTATTCAGGAAATGATACAGATATAGGATTTATGTAAATGCATATAAAGGATAAAATAAAAAAATTCAACGAAAGCGAAAATTTCTGGGTGGGGATTGTCCGGGATTTTCTTTTCATGGCAACTGTCGTGGCGATTTTTTCCCTGGCATCCTATCTCGCCCTTGGGCGCGCTGCCCCAATGGTCGCTGTGGAAACCGGCAGTATGATACCTAATATCCAGATAGGGGATATTGTTTTTATTGAAAGTATCAACCGTACCGAAATAATTACTTACTCAACAGGAAAGGAAAGGGGTTATGCTTCCTTCGGGGATTATGGCGACGTAATATTATACAGGAAATCCGGCAAGGAGGGCAGTACTCCTATCATCCATCGAGCCAGGTATTATGTGGAAGCCCAACAGCCGATGTGGCCTGGAGGTCCCCTGGCACCGCATGCGGGCTATATTACAAAAGGGGATAATAACGCTTTATCTGACCAGCAGGGAAGCATAAGCAGGAACCAGCCTGTAAAAAAGGAATGGGTCATTGGAACTGCACGATTTTTCCGCATCCCTTTGATGGGGTATATCTCACTCATGCCCAGGAAATTTTTAAGTGGGTAAGTTTCGGTTTTTATCCAAGTCTTTATACTTTCTTATAGCCTATGATTCATTATGCATATAATGGATAAAATAAAAGAATTCAATGAAAGCGAAAATTTCTGGGTGGGGATTGTTCGGGATTTCCTAACTGTGGCCTTTGTTGTAGTAGTCTTTGCTATCTTCTCTCAGATTGCTTTTGGGCTCTGGTCCCCTATGGTCGCCGTGGAAAGCGGCAGCATGATACCTAATATCCAGATAGGAGATATTATTTTCGTCGAAAGTATCGGCCGCACAAATATAACAACTTACGAAAAAGGAAAGGAGAGCAGTTATGCATCTTTTGGGGATTACGGTGATGTGATTCTTTATAAACCCTATGGCAGGGAAGGGGTCACTCCCATCATCCACCGTGCCAGGTATTATGTAGAAGCCCAGGAGCCGATGTGGCCTGGAGGGCCCGCCACCGTATGCGGGTTATATTACAAAAGGGGATAATAACGCTTTATCTGACCAGCAGGGAAGTATAAGTTTAAACCAGCCTGTAAAAAAAGAATGGATCATCGGAGCTGCACGATTTTACCGGGTACCTCTCCTGGGTTATATGATCCTTATTCCGCGAAAGACTGTAGGTATTTGATTTTTCCCATCCCCAACCACCCAAAACTTTATACTTTCTTCTGGATATTAGACTCTGTTCATGCATATAATGGATAAAATAAAAGAATTCAATGAAAGCGAAAATTTCTGGGTGGGGATTGTTCGGGATTTCCTAACTGTGGCCTTTGTTGTAGTAGTCTTTGCTATCTTCTCTCAGATTGCTTTTGGGCTCTGGTCCCCTATGGTCGCCGTGGAAAGCGGCAGCATGATACCTAATATCCAGATAGGAGATATTATTTTCGTCGAAAGTATCGGCCGCACAAATATAACAACTTACGAAAAAGGAAAGGAGAGCAGTTATGCATCTTTTGGGGATTACGGTGATGTGATTCTTTATAAACCCTATGGCAGGGAAGGGGTCACTCCCATCATCCACCGTGCCAGGTATTATGTAGAAGCCCAGGAGCCGATGTGGCCTGGAGGGCCCGCAGCACCGTATGCGGGTTATATTACAAAAGGAGATAATCTGAAAACGAATCTCTTATATGACCAGCAGGGAAGCATAAGTTTAAACCAGCCTGTAAAAAAAGAATGGATAATAGGGGTTGCCCGGTTTTACCGGGTCCCATTGCTGGGATATGTTTCGCTTATTCCCAGAAAAATATTAAGCGTATAGCTTTGCCTGTGTGGGCGGCCTGTATTCTTCAAGGGGCTTTAACCTGTAATCTTCAAATAACACTTTGCTCGTACTTTCTGTTGGGACACTCAAAGATATCTCCTTGGTCCTGCCGTACCTGCCCTTGCTGACAACTGTTGCATTGAGTATGCCCAGCATATCAAGTTCAGATATCAGATCCGTCACCCTGCGCTGCGTCAGGACCTCGATCCCTATTATACGGCACATCTGTTTGTAGACATTGTAGGCTTCCCCTGTTGTAAGATTACTACCACCGTTCTTGCAAAGGAGAACAGTGCTCAGTAAAACCAGTTTCGATTGTGTCGGAAGGGTCTTGACAACTTCAACTATCCTGTCTATCTCGATTTTCTCCTGGGCCTGCTTTACATGGGTCTCAAGCACTTTTGTGGATTTGGCCCGCTCTGCAATTTCTCCAGATACGCGCAAAAGATCAAGAGCTCTTCTTGCATCCCCGTGCTCCTGGGCGGCATATGCTGCACAAAGCGGGATTACTGTGTTTTCAAGCACTCCGGGCTTAAACGCCATTTTGGCTCTTTCCTGGAGAATATCCCTTAACTGGTTGGCATCGTATGGCGGGAATATTATCTCTTCTTCTCCAAGCGAACTTTTCACTCGCGGGTCCAGGAAATCCGTGAACTTCAAATCATTGGTTATGCCTATAAGACTTGCCTTTGCCTTTTTAAGATCCGAGTTTATCCGTGTGAGATTATACAGCACATCATCCCCTTTATCAACGAGCTTATCCACTTCGTCCAGCATTATTATCGCAATACGCCTGTCTGAATCAACAGCGTTTTTAAACTCTGAATATACCTGGTCCGTAGGCCATCCTGTCATGGGTACTTCTTTTCCGAACTGCCTGGCAAGAGACGCCAGCAGGCGGTACTGGGTATCCACGACTTCACAATTTATATAAATGACAACACACGGTATGCCATATAATTCTCCGGTTCTCTCAAGCTCCTGTCCGACATGCTTCGCCACTGCTGTTTTACCTGTCCCTGTCTTTCCATATATTAAGACATTGGACGGTGTTTCTCCTCTGAGTGCAGAAACCAAGATTGTCGCCAATCCTTTTACCTGATCATCCCTGTGAGGAAGATTATTAGGTGTATATGTCGAGCGGAGAACCTCTCTGTTCTCGAAGATATTCACTATCGATAGCATATCCTCGAAGATGCCTTTTATTGATGTTGTTCCTATATCCAATACTTCGTACCCTCCTTGGCAATTGATGCAATGGAAGGAAAGGTATTAAGACTTTTGGTGACGACCCCTTTGTTTCCTTTGGATTTTACCGGATTATTTAGGGATTTGGGTTGATTATTCGATTGCAGATACGTGATTTTTTGTGTACTTCCTTCCATCACAAGCTTTATGTTCCTGTTATTTCTGGGCTTTACCCCATTGTTTCCACTGGAGCAGTCCGAATGGCTGACCAACCCCTTTGTTTCTTCTGGAAACCAGGATAACCAATTCATGTAGATTTAATTTACATTACAACTAACCAATGTGTTCTCTCTTGAACCTCACTGTATATAAACATTTCGCTTTTTAATCAATATAAAAATAATGTCTTAAAAATATAAAAAATATATATGATAAAAATATGAAAGTCGAAATTTTCTTATGAATCTATAAATCCCAGGCCTGAAAACCCAAAAAGGAGAATCTCCATGCGAAACAATGGGGTAGGTAATTCAATTATTCGCTGCTATCATTTATCAACAGGTATGGTTTCAAGCTGACTTGAGAGCCCCCATATCAAAGTTCTTGTATGGATAGGCACGTTCGGGTCGTTACCGATTTCATCAAGCCTCGAAATCACCATAGCAGCTCTTCTTGATGGGGGTTCTTTTTCGTTAGAGAGCGTAGTTTTCATATTTTCAGCTGTGCGCCTGATGTTTCTTGGAACAGAGTTGTCGTTGACGATACGTTCCAGTACATCAACACACTGCCTTATTACATCGGCTGGATTTTGGGACACAATTAATCACTCCAGACTACTTTATAAAACAAGCCGTGCATAATTAGATTATTCCACTAAAAGACTTTCGGTGATACAAAATGCCAATAATGGATGAAAATACAAAAATACAGAGAATCACACATTTTCTTGAAAAAGGGGGAACAATGCTGGCAACCCATCATGACTGCGGGGCTCCCATGTTCAGGTATCAGGGAAAAGTACTGTGCCCGGTATGTGAATATAAGGATGATAAAAAAACAGGGCAGGGACCTGAAACACCCGGGAAAGTAGAAACCAGGAAAGAAGCAGCTCCGGGTATAAGGAAGCAGGGCGATTACGAACATATCGCTTTTTTGATAAAAAACAAGGCCCAGAATATTGCTGAAAGCCTTGAAAACGAGACAGACCTCCTGAGGGTCAAGGATAAAATGGAATGCATAGAACTCGGGATAAAGATATTGAAATTACTGGAAAAGGAGTAGCTGTTCTTTAAATTGCGCTAATATATGATTTTATGAAGCTGGCAAAATCATTTTAGGAATTTCATGGCAAAGTTAAGTATAAATACAAAAAAAAGAGATTTATTTAAAGGGAGGTTCTTAAATGAAGAAAATGACTGAACAGCATCTGATCAATGCATTTGGCGGGGAAAGTCAGGCCCACATGAGGTACTTACATTTTGCGAATCAGGCAGAAAAAGAGAAATTCAATAATGTGGCCCGGTTATTCCGCGCTATCGCCCACGCTGAATATATACATGCAGGAGACCATTACAGGGAGCTGGCACACCTGGACGGGGGATTTGTCGCAAACAGCATGGCGGCTTTTGGGCCGGGCGATTCCAGGAAAAATCTTAAACTGGCCATCGCGGGTGAAACATTTGAAATCGATGAAATGTATCCTGTATATATGGAAGTAGCAAAGTTCCAAGGAGAAAAAGGCGCACAAAAAAGCTTTGAATGGGCGTATGGCACTGAAAAAATGCATAAGCAGCTTTATGTAAAAGCACTGAACACTGTTAACTCAGGAAGGGACGTTGAACTTGGCCCGGTCCAGGTATGTGAAGTTTGCGGATATACCCTGGAAGGGGAAGCGCCTGATAAATGCCCCCTGTGCGGTGCATCCAGAGATAAGTTTACTGCGTTTAAATAGAGGTGTCCATGAATAGGAACTACATACGGATAATCGGGTTCATAATGTGTCTCCCGTTAATCTATGCGCTATACTTTTGTACGGTCACCCAGCCAAACAGCTTTTCATAGAATTTCTTCGCCCTCTCCACATCATCTGCAGGCAGGTCAAAATGAACAATTGTTGGCATTACTGACATCTCAATATATACTATATATATGAAATGATTAATAGGCCTTTCCAATGCTCACCAAAATCATTACCGAAGGAACAACCAGTGTTGAAGTCCCAATCCCGGATGAGACCTCAAGTTTTCCCCCATCCTCAACTGCAGTATTTTATAACCCCGCGATGCGAATGAACCGGGACATTGCGGTGGCGGCTATCGCATGTTTTTCAAAAACCAGCCCCGAATATACATACCTTGATGCGCTTTCGGCCTCAGGCATAAGGGGCCTTCGTATCGCAAAAGAGGTCGGGCTCAACACTGCAATGAGCGACTGGGATGAAACTTCATTTGAATTGATAAAGAAAAATATAACCCTGAATAACCTCTCAAATTGCACTGCTGTAAAACGGAACGCTAATGTTGTGATGTTAGATGGGAGTTTTGACATAACCGACCTTGACCCGTTCGGAAGCCCTGCACCTTTCCTGGATGCAGCCTGCCGCGCAACCAAACGCCTCCTTTGCATCACTGCCACGGATACTGCGCCGCTTTGCGGAGCGCACAAAAAAGCCGGGATCAGGAATTATGCGGCAGTGCCTCTTAAGACCGAATATTACCCTGAAATGGGAGTAAGGATACTCATGGGCGTTGTTGCAAGAGCGCTTGCAAAACATGATAAAGCCATGACCCCTCTCCTTTCCTATGCATCGGCGCATTATGTCAGGATATTCGCATCAGTTAAAAAAGATATCAATGAAGCAGATAAGTGCCTGGAAAATATGGGTTTTCTTTCCCACTGTTTCAACTGCGGCCAAAGAGAATGGAAATACGGGCTTGCAGTTCATATAAAAGAAGAATGCTCAGGCTGCGGACACACAACAACACCGGCAGGGCCGCTATGGCTTGGCAGGCTGCATGACAGCGATTTTTGCGGCGAGGTAATACGCGAGGCAGAAAAAAGGGGTTTTAAGCAGGTTGAAAAGTTAATAGCTGCATGCAGGGATGAGCTTGAAACCCCGATGCATTACGATTACCATAAAATATGCAAGTCCCTTGGCATTACTGCGATGCCTACGGGTGAACTCGTTTTAGCTTTGAAGGAGAGAGGTTTTAATGCTTCACGCACTCATTTTTCCGGGATATCGTTTAAGACCGATGCCGGGATTGAAACGATAAAGAAGATTGTCAGAGAGCTTGTATAAAAGAGACTGTTTCGTTTATAGCAAAAGATTTTTGACAGCCTATCGTAGCAGATATAGATTTGACAGAACCCGGAAGAGCAAGTTATATATAGTCATCTGGAGAAAACATAATTATTCGATAAGGTGGGGTAATACCAGTGTATTTCTTGAATAGTAATTTAGTACTTTAAAAAATTATTTTATTGGTACATCACGCGCCATACTTATTCGAATTAAAAGACAGGGAAGTGAGAAAGATATGAAAATAGTTAAAAGAAGAGTTAGTAAGAGGTTTAATAAATCCTTTGTAACAGGACTTGTAATATGGCTGATATTCAGCATAGGATTGGGGTCAGCCGGCACCCTTACCTCTGTAAAAGTGACAACCGCACCGGTCATAGACGGCATGCCTGAAGCAATATGGGACCAGGCAACTGCTATGACGGTTAATGTAACAGGTGGAGTCAATACAGGATCACATACAGTTACATTGAAGAGTGTTTATACTGACGACTCAGTGTATTTCCTTGCAAAATGGAATGACCCTACAGAAAGCTTAAGGCGCCTGCCCTGGCAGAAACAGGCTAATGGCACATGGATACAGCTTAAAACCCCTAACGTCAAGGAAGGCGGTGAGAATACTTTTTATGAAGATAAGTTCGCTCAGATATGGAACATAAACATAAGTGGATTTGAGACCTCAGGTTGTTTTACTACATGCCATGCAGGTGAGAATTCTGATGTTAAAGACTTTGGGAATAAATATACTTCAAACCCGGGCGAGATAGGAGATATCTGGCATATGAAGATGGTGCGAACCAATCCCACAGGTTACATAGACGACCAGTATGTGGATTCCACACGCTATAGCAATGCTACGCCAGACGCAGGCAGGCACAGCGACCCCGGGCTTGTACCATACTATAATAACATAAATGCAACCCAAACCGCCCCGAATTTCACCTCGGCAGACCAGCCAGCTCCGCCTTACTGGATATTTGACGACCAGAAGCAGCCCTTCAATGACATATACATGGCTAGCGATGAAATTGCAGGTATCATTGTAAGACCTCCGACCGGGGACAGGGCAGATATCAAGGGCAAAGCAGTTTATATGGATGGCAATTGGACAATGGAATATGGTAGAAATTTAACAACCGGAAGCCAGTATGATACCCAGTTCTCAGATATAACAAAGGAATATCTTTTTGGGACAGCCATCTTCGATAACGCGCAGACAAGACACAGTTATGAGACTGGAGCGAGCAAACTCATTTTTGCGGCCCCGCCAACTCCCACACCAACGTTTCCTCCTACCCCGGCACCCATGGCTGGCAGCATCTCAGGATTCAAGATACAAGACCTAAACGGCAACGGAGTACGTGATCCGGCAGAGAGAGGTCTTCAGAACTGGACAATAAGGTTAACAGGCATCGTCGATACGGGAATAGAGACCAGAGCCTTCAACTTAGAAACAACCACCAATGCAGATGGCTTCTACATGTTCAATAATCTCTCCGCGGGCACATATATCATAGTTGAGGAGATGCAGACAGGTTTTGTGCCAGTCAGCTCACCTGTTATAAATGTAATATTGAAACAGGGTGAGGCCTCAGAGAACAACAATTTCATGAACAGACCGGTACTCAATCTAATACCTGATCTGTCTGGAATGTTCAGATGGACATAAGTTACCACAGAAACTTAGGAGATACGGAACATACATAAGAATTGGAGTGCACCCCTCAAAGTAGACACATAGTTAAGGTGTGTTCACAGAGAGGGAAACCATGGGTAAAACAACAAGAAAAAGATATACACGTGA
>VEPN01000014.1 GCA_012026835.1 Candidatus Methanoperedens sp.
ATTTGCTCAGCAAATAATTTAAGAAGAATTCAATTAAGGAAGAAATGTAAAACCTTGATAATTTGAAAAAATTACCTTTTTTCTTGGAAAGTATATATTCCCGATATGATTTTTGAATTGTCGGACAGCCTGGATGTACGGCCTGTACAAGATGAATCAATCCCTATAATTCCTTAATTTTTAACTACATACTATTTGAAGTGAACGGTTCTATATGGAGAAAAGTCAAGGAATGAGATAAAGTCTGGATATAAATGTAACCACAACCAACTATAACCCTATAATCTATTGTATTGTATTTGCACTTTGGCAAGACTACCAGCACGAATCGAAAAGGCTGCGATAATCTCTCCCTCTGCTGTCACATTTCAGACTTTCTTACCGTTCAAATCTCAAGCCTTATAAGAACTTCCTCACCTTCAGAAAACTGTTTAATACCATACTTCCGTGGTATTAATTTTATCCTGGGCTCATTAAAATGGAGACTGAAAGCAACACCACCGCAGTCGATATTTCTATCGCCTGCTATGACATCAAGCTTTGATATTTCGGGTCGAAAAAATCCCTGCGGCCTGATAATACCAAAAAATCCTTCTCCTACAACCGGAGCGACATAACCGTCAAGAAACCCGCTATCCAGGGAAAAACCCCTGACATCACCGCATATATCGCAGTTCGAAGAAAGGAGAGAGTAGCTATTATTTATTTCTTCAACACGGCATTCAAGTTCAAGACTTCGGGATGAGGAAAGCCCGCTCCATTTGATACAGGGTTCAAGTCGCAAATTATTCGAAGCGCGCAGGTAATCCCCAGGCTTCCTTACCTCCACATGCATCACCGGGTCATTCCAGAAAGTGAAATAGCCATTCCTGATAAATGTCCCGATCCTGTCGCCTTTTGATACGGTTTTGCCTTTTGGCACGTCGGGTTTGATGTGAATTATCTTAATAACATACTTCCCCTGTCGTATCGCCAGGAGATATTCTGTAGAATTCCTGCCTTTGTATGGTGTAGGTGTTTCATAACTCCGGATATCTATTACTTCCCCATCAACAGGTGAGTATGCATCACCGCCAAATATTCCATAATAGATGTCCACAGCACTGAATGTCTTATGTGCAGCGTAAGGACTTTTCAAAAAAGAAAATCTTGAATTGTCCGGGGCAAAAATATGAATATCGTCATGGCTTGCTATCTTTTTCATCTTATCACTTATAAGAACAGCACATTTTAGGGATCTCTTTGATTTCCAGTCCAAGCCGCATACTCGTTTCATAGGCTTTTCTTGAGGGTACCGCAACTCTATCGACTCCGCTCAATATCGCATACATATCAAGGATTGAGCGATAACGTCCCCCTGGCCGTACACAGCTTAACGAGACGGATACATCGAACATCTCCCGCGCTTTTGTTATGACCCTGACAACGTCACTTATATCAGGCGGCGGGGTTCCTTCGGACAAGGTTCTTTCAGTCGGGATGAACACAACTATCACTATCACTTCGGGATTGAATTTCTTAATTATTTCGAGGGCCTTGAATTCTCCTCTTAACTGGCCTTTATGCAATCCTGTAATGATGTGGGGAGCAAGGGGGATACCTGCTGAGGATAATTCCCTTAGCGTTCGTTCATAGTCCTCTACCCTGACATCAAAGCCAAGGATATCATGTATGGTATCATTGTCCCCGATGACGTCAACGAGTGCCATATCAAGAAAATCCGAAAGCATGCGGGCTTGCAAGCTGTTGACAATCCCCGTATGCGCGCTGATGGTAAGTCCTGTATCCTTCTTGATTTTTTGGATGATTTCAGAGAACCTGTAAGTTGGAACGCTCCCGTCAGGAACGCTTCCCCCGCTTAACAATATCCCTTTTGATCCTTTAGCCGCCAGGTTGCATGCCAGGGGGTATAAGTTCCCAAGAGAGCCGTCCAGCATGTGGCGCAGGTAATGCGAATTGCAATGCCAGCATCTAAGAGAGCAGCGACTTCCTGTGAGGGATACCGGGGTAAAAGGTTCACTGAAGAAGCAGATATCGTTTCCGAAGAGTTCCAGCCTGCGTGCAAATGCCCTGTGCATGGATGCCCGCGTGCCTGAATCGATTTCCAGCGCATCGATAATGTTCATGGCCGGGTGCTGGTCGTAATGCATAACAGCTTTAGTGGTTTCTGTCTTTTTTCATGATTCCTACATCTGCAAACTCGGAAGTCTCCTTCAATGTTATTTTTCTCTCTATATAGATTCACCATATCATTTTCTTCCATGTCTTCCTTCCTGAATGTTTTTCTCAATTCATTTATCCTGATTACTCAATACATAAGACTTTGTAATTGGCTGAACTACCTGGAACATCAAAAGGATATATTACTGGCTAATAGAAAGATGACGAGATCTTAATGAAAAAAATCGAAAGCAGAAAGCCATTATCACTCAAGGATCTGAAAGGTCTTGGCAAGGAAATATGGAAAGAAGTTGATGTTGAAGAGTATATTAAAAAGGAGCGGGAGAGCTGGTGAATTGAATGCCTCCTCCCAATGATCCGGGCTACCTCTTCACGTTCCCCGCATGCAACCCGCATTCCTTCTTTGTTGCGTCCTCCCACCACCAGCGCCCTTCGCGTTCATGCTGGCCTGGGAGCACGGGCCTCGTGCATGGCTCGCACCCGATGCTGACAAATCCCTTTTCATGCAACTTGTTATAAGGGACATTCTTCTCCCTGATGTAATCCCATACCTGCTTTGATGGCCAGTTCGCAAGCGGGTTGAATTTTACAAGACTGCCGCTGCCAAAAGTCGGGTCTTTCTGGATCACGGGCACGTTCGCCCTTGTCCCGGGGCTCTGGTCTTTGCGTTGTCCTGTTATCCAGGCATCTACCGTGTTGAGGGCACGCCTGAGGGGGTCGACCTTGCGTGCGTCGCAGCATTCCTTATGGCCATCTTTGTAGAAAGAGAACAAACCTTTTTCCTTCACAAGTTTCTCGGTAGCATCGCGATTGGCAAAGAACACTTCGACATTGATATTATAGGTGTTCCTGACCTCTTCGATGAACTGGTATGTCTCTGGATGCAGGCGGCCAGTATCAAGAGTAAAAACCCTGAAATTCTTTCCTGTTTTTTTTGCCATATCGACCAGCACCACATCCTCTGCACCGCTGAACGAGATAGCAATGTTCTTGAAATTTCCAAGCGCTAATTCTATGATATCCTGCGGTGCTCTGTCATCGTATTCTTTTGCTAATTCTTCAATATTAAATTCCGGCATATCTTCACCTTATCCCAGTATTTCATTCCTGAATGTCTCAAACCCAACGCGGTCGAGGCAGTCGCCAAATCTCTCGCCTACATTGGTATTCTTCTTTGACCAGTTGATTATCTTCCTGAATATGGCGATGGCTTCCTGCGGGGATTTTGCATTTACCAGTTCTTTCCCGAGTTTCGGATGCTTCCCGATCTTTCCACCGACGAATATCTTATAACCTTTCCATTCCTCGGAAATCAGGTCAGTCGGGCATGCCCCAACGCACGCGCCGCAGAGGTTGCATTTATCCCAGATTATCTTTGCTTTATCGTCCTCAACTACAATGGCTTTTTCAGGGCACATAAATGTGCATGTCCCGCAACCTGTGCAGTCCCCGGTATATATGGCGGGTTTGAGCACTCCCATTAATCCAAGGTCATTCTCCTGCGGCTTTGCACATGCATTCGGGCAGCCTGTTACCGCGAATTTTATTTTTACGGGCATATCCTCGCCAAAGAACTCCTTGTCCAGCATGCCGCCCAGGCCGTATGTATCGATTATGCCGTAATTGCATTCCGCATTGCCAGGGCATGAGATTATATTTCGCACGCGGGGTCCGCATGAGCCCGGCGGTGTACCGTTATCTTCAAGTTCCCTGGTGATGGCATCAAGGTTGTGGATATCCACATTGGGTATCTGTATCCCCTGGCGTGTGGTGATATGAACGTATCCGGTGCCGTATTTTTTGGCCAGGCGGCTGATTCCCTCAAGCTGCTCACACGTTACATTTCCGCAGGGCATGCGCAATCTGACAACAAAAAGATCTTTTTGCCGCTGCTTCATGTAGCCGGATTTTTTCAATACTGCAACATCAAGTTTCTCAAGGCTCATTATATTCCTCGTTAATCTGTATGATATTTATAATTCCTGATGGTGCTTAATAATTAAGGCTTAAATATACCTGATGATTGAGGCAATATTTGTTAATGCTGGCTACTTGCTTCCTGTTTATGGGCTGCAAAAAATATATCAAAAATCAAAAGGGCATGTCATTCATGCCACTTTAACCTTATCCTGGTAAATAAGATTTCCTGATATATCCTTGATAGTTACCACCAATATATCTCCCAGAGATAATGATTCCTTCCAGTTGTGTTTGATTGTTTTTCCAGGTTCCAGTATTTCGGTAGCAGGCTGTTCCTGGACTTCGGGATTATTCCCATATAATGGTACAGAGTTTAATCCGTCAACCACTTTGTCACTGTTATTTTTGCATCCTTTAGAATTAGCTTTTCCCCGCCTTTTTGAGTAATAACAAGACTTGTGGCTGCTTTTGCAGTGATATCTAATTGTAATTGTGTCTGGGGGGCTTTTTCAGTGCACCCTGCAAGTACCGCTGCTGCCAGTATGATAACCAGCATTATCAGGTTAATGCGTTTGGATTTATAAACAGTTTCTTTTATCATATTTCCTCTATTACTTCGTTTTTTATTAAGAAAAATAATCCCCGCTGTTGTGCAGCGGGATTCGGATTTGCTCGCAATGATACGAGCTCTTCTAATATCTGTATGCACCCATCATCCCTGGCATGGGATTCACTGAATAAATTATATTTGAGGTTATCGCCCCGACGACAAAAGCAATCACTATCGTTACAACTATTATTACAATTGTATAAGTTATTACTTTATCCTGGGGCGTTTCCATGAGCACCGGGATGCCAAGATAGAGAATATAGAGCCCATAAAGCGAAAATATCAAGCTAATGATACCTAACATTGGTATGATATTGAAAATGCCGCCCACCAGTCCTGCGGTAGCTGAATAAGCTGCAAGTTTCATTGCCTGGTCATCATTTTGTTTTGAGGCAAAGTTCAGGGCAAGGGCGTTAATAACTATGCCACTAATATAAACGCTTGCGACACTCAATATATATGTTATTATACCACCAAGAACTGCCCATTCTATTGGGAGTTTATAGGTTCCAAGTCCAAAACCTACAGTAAGTCCTACGATTCCATAACCTATGATATAGGCTATTGCGGGTATCAGGGCCAGGATGGCAATATATTGCCTGATTATATCATTCTTGTTGATATTTTCTGTCTTTACTTTCGCCAGTTCAGTTTGCGGGCTTTTCAAAATACTAATAGCTCTGTTTATTTGATCCATTTTTATTCCTCCTTTTAGGTAAATTTTTAAACTTTTTTTATTGATCTTTTAATGCCATATAATTAACAAAAAAATATTTTAAGGATTATTGAATTCATTTTCACTCAAAATTTTTCCATCGGTATAGTTTTTTCTGTACAACCTCTGAAGATTCCACCACACTAACACTGGTTCATGAATGAGAATTCATTCCTACTTACTTCTAAACATCCTTCATTATTTGCAGTGATAGTTTTTTTTATAGTAGGCTATTCTGCTATAAAAAGCTTCCGAGTTATTAATGTATAATAGTGATAATTTATAAAAATCATTTAACAAAAGAAATTCTAACAGAGCCTTCTGCAACAAGCTGTAAAGTCATAGTTTGCGGAAACACCCGAAATAAAGGCATTCATCGCGGGAAATCGTAGGTATATCAACGCTCCTGTCAATGAATATTGCAGGCGCATCCCTTATGAGCACAGCCGGGATACCCTCATCAGCCTCCCCCATGATTATCTCTGCCGCAGAAACGAGGTTGTCTGCCGTGGCGCGCCTTGTGATCAAAAGTGGTTTCCCGAAAAGGTCAGTCTTCCCCCTTACATCCTCCACAGGTTCAATCCCTGCACATCCCAGTGCGATGCCAACACAACCAAGGCGCAATGGCTGAGTCCTGCTGTCGCCGATTATCACAGCGATGTTGCAGCCATATTCAGCCATGAGCTTTTTCCTGATTTTGGCTGCGCTTTTCTGGGGGTTCTCAGGCAGCAGGACGACATGCCCTTCAGGTGCGTTGGAATTATCGATGCCTGCGCTGGGTGAAAGCACTCCTTTTGTTATGGTTACAACCACACCGGGTATCCCGCCGACTATCTCATCTGATTCCCGGATGATAAGTTCCATCTTTCCGGGGTCGGTATCATACAGCTTTGAGAGTTTAACCGCCTTTTCAGATGGCTTTACTGTCTTAAGATTCACGATCCTGCCTTCTGCGGTTGCTACAGCCGATTCGGCAAGGACTATAATATCATTATTCTGAGGCTTGATGTTGGAAGAGGAAATGGCGTATATAAGGATATCTACAATATTATCGCCGGGTTTTATGAGGGGTGTTCTTATTCCGAATAATTGCATGCTCCAAACTCCTTCATTATCTTTATAGCGCAAAAATCGCCGCACATGGTGCATGGCCCCTCATCTGGCGCAAGTTCCCTTGCTCTGTCGCCATCGATAGCGAAATTCATCTGACCTTCCCAGTCAAGCTCTGCCCTTTTTCCTGCAAGGTTCCTGTCCCTCTCACCCGGCCCGTATTTTATCGAGTCGCCTATATGCGCCGCTATCTTAAAAGCAATAAGACCTTCCCTTACCTGCTCGGGGCCCGGAAGGCCGAGATGCTCCGAAGGAGTGATGTAACACAAATAATCCGCTCCCGCACCCACAGCCAGGCTTGCCCCGACGCATCCTGCAATGTGGTCATATCCCACTGCAATGTCCGTAGGAAGAGGCCCTGCTACAAATAAGGGAAATTCTGATATTTGTTTATGGAACTTTACCTGTTCTGCAATCCTGTCTGCGCGTACATGGCCGCCTGTCCCTTCGATAATCACCTGGACCCCGGCACCATTCGCCCTTTTTGCAAGTTCCACGTTGAGCTTTATTTCCTCAACCTGCGCCTTATCCCTCACATCATGTATGCACCCGCTTCTCATCGTATTTCCAAGCGATAACACAATATCATGCTTCTTCAGAATCCCGAGTACCTCATCGAAATTCTCTATAAACGGGTTCTCACATTTGTTGATCATCATATAAGCCCCTGTTATCGACCCGCCTTTGGATACGACTCCCATTATCCTTTTTCTTTTTTTAAGTATCCTCAGGATATTATTCTCGATGCAATGAAGCACAAAAGAGCTGACTCCTTCTTCCGCCTGCTGCTTAATATTCCAGAGGATATCATCCAGCGTCATATCCCTCAGGCCCTTTTCTGCTGCTGTCTGGTATATGGGAACAGTCGTTATCGGAAGGGATGTGTTCTCGAATATGCTTTTTCGTATGCTTGTGATATTCCCACCCATTGAAAGGTCTGTTATAGTGTCGGCTCCGTACTTCTGGGCTATTTGTGCCTTCATTACTTCTTCATCAGGATTGATCTTTAAGGAGGATGTACCCAGATTGACATTTACCTTGGTTGAGAGACCTTTTCCGATGCCGACTGAGGTTTCTCCTCTGCTCATTATAGTAGTGCTTCCTTTCGCGATCCGCGAAACGAGGATTTCAATATCTATATTTTCCGAGGAGGCAACTGTTTCCATCTGTTTCGTTACATTCCCCTTCCTTGCCTCTTCGACCTGGGTTTTCATAGAATATCCGCCATTTCAAGTATCTTCTTTGTGTTTCCGTGGTCTCCGATGGGCATGATATGAACGCCGTCGCATATATCGCGTAAATCTCTTATCAATTCCGCGGCTATTTCAATACCGAGTGCCTCAGGATTCTTTGCTCTTCGCATCCTGGCGACCAGATTTTCCGGTACTTTAATACCTGCAATATTTTTGTTAAGAAACAGCGCATTTTTTTCTGATTTCAACGGGATTATGCCTGCAAATATTTTAATTCTTTTTGGTCTTGTTTGATTAATTTTTTTCATAAAACCTGAAAACAACTCTGCATCAAAAACTGCCTGTGTCTGTATGAAGCTTGCATCCATCCTTATTTTTTTATGGAGCTTGATAAGAGAAACCTCATTTAATTCAGTATTTGTTACACCACCGGCGCAGAAATCAGTTTTTCCTTCCAGTCTGTTTCCTGAGAAATCATATCCTTTGTTCAACTCCCGGATCAAACCGAGAAGCTGTACCGAGTCCAGGTCATAAACCGGTTTTGCACCTTCATGGTCGCCTTTTACAGGATGATCGCCCGACATTACAAGTATATTTCTTATTCCAAGCGCATAAGCACCCAGAAGTTCGGACTGGAGCGCAAGCCGGTTCCTGTCCCTGCATGTCAGGTGCATTATGGTCTCATATCCCTTGCTTTTAAGAATACCACATGCTGCAAGCGGGCTCATCCTCATCACAGCCCGCTGGTTATCAGTGACATTTACCGCGTCAGTAATGTCCTTTATTAGTTCAGCGTCCTTCAGCATGCTTTTGAGGTCCGTGCCTTTTGGCGGGCTCAACTCTGCTGTAATAATGAATTTGCCTGAATCCAGTTTTTCGCGGAAGTTCAATTCTTCTTCCTCCCCAGCTTTTTTGCATGGTTTCTGGGTGTATGAATGAATTCAAGATGTGAAAGTTTCCCAAGCTTTTTTAATCTGTCATATATTTCATCCCAGGCGCATTTACGTTCGTCCACTTCACATTTTCCTTCCACGGCGCCGCCGCACGGCCCATTGAGCAGTCCCTTGGGACACCTTGCAACCGGGCAAATTCCCCCGTATTTCCATATCGTGCATTCACCGCACATGCCGCATTGCTCTTTTTGAATTTCGCCACCTATTCCACCGAGGGATTCCGTATCAAGGGCAGGATATGTCTGTTTCTCTGAGAGTTTCGAGATTACGGATACCCCGCCCCCGCAGGACATAATCAATAAGGCAGCGGACCTTCCAATGCCTGGATTCAGGGACAACACCTCTTCCCATGAACTTATGTTGCAGGCAGAGCTTAAAACCGTCCATCCCGCGATGGTTTTCCCTGCTTTGGCAAGTCTATTTTTCATTTCAAGAACTTCGGTTTCACCGCCCACATGGAGCTTGGTCGCGCATTTCCCGCAGCCGATAATGAAGATGCTGTCCTCTTTCAAGGTCTTAAGGATTTCTTTAAGTTCTTTTTGCGTTGATATTATCATTCTAATCTTGAATACTCAAAAACGACATCGTTTTTCTTATTTATTAATTCAGAAAGCAAATCAGCGATCAGGGGAAGTTCTCTTACCTGGTGCCTGATTTTCTTTATCAGGCGTTCGACCTGGAGCTGTGTGCCGGTTATTATAAGACTAACTTTGTCTGTTTCATGAGATACAGCCTCGCGCGGAAGTGCTGCATCTCCTCCCCTTGCAAGCATCTCCTGTTTTATTATCAGGGCTTCGGTAGTTGTGATGTTGCGGAGCCGGATATTATAATGTATGGTTTTTTTCTTCATGACCTCTCTTCCTGCCGGAGTTGCGCCGATGGAGTGCATTGCCCTTGCGCAGTCTTCGGGATTTTTTATATCGAGTAATTCTGCTTCGATTATGCCTGATTTTATAGCAGGTATTCTTGCCCTTGCACTCTCTGCTATCCTGATTGCATCAACGGTGGGCGCAACATCGTGGGTTCTTATTATATGGGCTCCGTTTCGAACCGCGATGGCTGTGGCAGCAAGGCTTCCATAAAGCCTCTCTTCCGCTGGCTTCTTTAAGGTCTCACCGATAAAGGATTTCCTTGATAGCGCGGCAAGTATGGGCTTCTCAAAAATCCGGAGTCTCTGGAGATTATCTATGGTCTCGTAATCATATATCGGAAGTTTTTCAGTTGTCCACCTCCCGATAGCAGGGTCGATGATAATATTATCGGGCGATATTCCTCTATCCTCTGCGCCTGATATTATTCTTTCCAGGGAATCCATCACGGCATCTATGCCCACCGGGTCGCCGGGAACTCTGTTGCTTGCCATAAGTATTACAGGGCATCCGTGGTCTTTCACTACATCAGCCATCCCTGCATCAGCCGTAAAGCCGCTTACATCATTGATGATGCTGGCTCCGGCATCAAGCGCTTCATCCGCAATATCTGGGAACATTGTATCTATTGAAACCGGGATATCAATTTCCTTCAGGAGCTTTACTGCAGGAATAAGACGCGAATATTCTTCTTGTTTTGAGATTTTCCCTGCCAGCGGCCAGGTGGAACGCGCGCCAATATCAATAATATCAGCCCCTTCTTCAACCATCTTCAGGGCAGCATCGAGAACAGCGTCCGGAGGAACAACAGAACCTTTATAAAAAGACTCACTGCTAAGGTTTATTACGCCCATCACTCTCACAGGCTGATTGTCTCCGACTCTCAATCCTGCAATGGTTTTTTCTATCACGTTTTACCTTAATACTTTTTAACTACTCATAAGGTTTGCGTCTTCCATCGTGCTATATCGAGAGTAATTACATACATAATAACGACAGATCGTCGTTCATGCAAAAAGCTCCCGCCCGATCTCAAATGCATGCCTCAATTATTAGGATAGTTCAATAGATCAAAAACGATAGCTACAGGCCTTGGCTTAAGTCCGGGGTTTGGTGACGAAACACAGGGAAATGCGATGCTGCAAAGCATTGTACGAGTTCCCGGGTATTGGAAAAATAATCTGCCGGGAATATGGTATCCTGGCACTTCAACATGAAGTTATTAATCTCAGGTTTTCTTGCCTTTCATGACTGTCAGGAATTTCTGAATGTAATCTTTTAGCGTCTTTCCCTCCTTCTTTGGCTGATCACCCGGTTTTCCGGGTTCTGGCACAGATTTTGGCTGCGGTTTCGGTTTTGCTTCTCTTAAAAGGTACCAGGAAACCACCTCGGCATACGCTATGATCCCGATGAATGCCGACCATATAAAAAGCAGGATATGGATATTATTTACAGGCACCACAAAAGAGAATTGCTCTACCGAAAGGAACCCCAGCGCCAGGTCGGGAAGGAGAAGAATGATGACCACAGGAACGATTATCAGGACAGCGGCTGAAAGCAGCGGCGATACGTAAACGAGGATCAGCAAAATTATCAATGCATATATAAAAAAAACCAGTAAAGATATAATATCCATTTTATTGCCTCTTCTTTGATCTTATTGATATATAAGCGGCCATGGCAACACTGCTGATAATTCCTGCTATCGCCATGAACGATACTATCATGAACAGCAGCATTTCCATCGGTCTGGCATTTATTTGTTGTATATTATTATTTTTCATATTAATGTCATTATTCTTACTTGTATTTTGTTCAACAGTTTCGGCGGGTTCATTATATTCCGCAGCTTTAATCGTGTTCGATTGCGCCTGTTTGAAAACACCGCGGATATCACGGTAAACAGCCTGTGCAGCGGGCAGATTTTCGACACTGCCCTGCAACGAGTACGTCAATATGGTGTTTTCGCCTCCCTCGAGCAACCCCGACCACTCTGGAATCCCCTCCAGTACCGGATAGCCTTCAGGTATCTCATCTGATACATTCACCAGCGCAGGCCTGTCTCCAGTATTGCTGACCAGCAATTTCACATCAGTACGGGTATTCCTTTTTATAGCGGATTTGGTAACCTCGATCAACGGCCCGTGTACTGTCATCGTCATTTCTCTTGAGGCCGAGGACTGGTTCTTCCACTTTGCCACGGCAGGAGGGAATATATACTGCCCGATTTTCTGGGGCAAAGTGATGTACGAGATATTTGCCGACCCGCCAGGTTTAATCTTTATAAGCCAGGTCAGGTGTTTTTGATCAAGGGTTTCATTCTCATACACTGTGTCATAAATGCTGACCGATTCTTCGGTTGGACCCGCGTTATGTATCAATAGTTCCACTGTCACATTTTTTTCATCAGTATCCGTGGGAACAATTTTTCTTATGGATATAACAGGCAACGTATGGATAACCTTGCTGGTAGTTGTTATGTAGACATTGCCCAGGTAATCCCGCATTTCAACGGATGCGGTAATGGTACCTGAGGAATTTGCAGGGAATTGCGCTATCCTGGAACTAAGAAACCTCGTACCCGAAACGTTAACAAGAGAAACCATTGAAGGTTGCATTTGCATATTTGCGCTGTTCTCAAGGGCAATGCCTGCTATATTCAGCGTATTGTCGACGCTTAAGTTCACTGTAACCAGTATCGGTTCATCAGGAGCATATTCCTCTTTATCTGTAAAGATACCGGCTTCGGTGACAGGTGATGGGATGGTCAGGAATTCAAGTTCCACAAAGCCTTCGGGGTTTATGTCCCTGGCAAATATCCTGAGATTTCCATAGTCGCCTGTGCTGTTTTTTTCGAAAACCTTCGTTTCTGCCATTGTTGAGTTTGATATTACGAGGCTTACAGAATCGGAAGTGAAGGTGTCTGCACTAATGGTATAACTCCCGACATTATATTTCTCCCCCCATTTCAACACTTTAATGCCTGATGATTTCCAGACATCCCTGTTCTCAAGCCTGCTGATACCGATCCAGGAATATTCCCCTTTTATCCCCAGTAATGTTACTTTTATATTGCTATACTCATGGAAATCATTTATACTAAAGTCCTGCTGGCTAATCCTGGTCTGGTCCCTGTAAACGGTGATGGAAGCCTTTTCATCATCCAGGGGTTTTGCTTTTATAAGGAATTTTTCATATGTTAACGATTCGTTAGCCCTGATAAATCCTGAAGATTGGGCTGCCCAGACATCATTAATACTATCGGCGGATACTAAAGGAGGAAAAAAGAGTATTGTAAAACATATTATAATTTTTATGTCCATTATACTTTAAATTGAATTCTATTAATTTAAGCTTTTTCTTAAAACCCCTGTATGAAATATTCCCTTCTTCACACCCTTATTTATATCAGTGTGAATCCAAGGCGAATAATACTAAGTGTTTGGAAATTTTCATCCGAGGTATAAGATTGCCCTTAGACCATATTGATTTAAAAGAAATGAAAAAGAGCGGGGATATTGAGGGTTTGCTCAGTGTTCTTGATACAGGCGACCCTAAAGATATGGGAGAGGCGATACGCATGCTGGGAGAACTTAGATCAAGGAAAGCCATCAGGTCGCTTGTCGGATTGCTTGAAAGAGACAACATCCAGGTTCGCGCGAATTCGGCATGGGCACTGGGTGAAATCGGTGAATCCAAAGCTGTTCTTCCTCTTATCGGGCTCTTGAACGATCCGAGCGATAACGTGAGGGTATATGCGGCATGGGCACTTGGAAAGATAGGTGATAAACGTGCCCTCAACGCACTGAATACAGCTTTGAAGAACGGTTCACAGGATCTAAGAAAACACGCCAGGGAAGCAATAGCGAGAATCGAGTCTAATAAGCTCAAAGGAGGGGATGATGACAACGGTTCAATGGAAGAAGAGCCCCAATCCCAGGAAATGGCGGGCCTGGCGCTTGTAACTCTTGATGTTCCTCTGGGCCTGTTCGAATGCGATTATGTGTCCAAGGTAGAAGGAGAATCAAGGAAAGGTAATACGATGAGATTTTCAGGCGATGTGAGTATAGAGGATACTGTTAATTCAAGCCAGGAGAATACGCGAAGGATCGTCCTGGGGTTGAAAAAAGATTTTAGGGGGCTTGTTTCGATAGATGTCTTATTCAAGTATCTTGATAACGATGGCGGCGAGAAGACAAGCTCCGTCTGGTTGCAAATGGAATCTGTTTCCGGCGAAACATACCAGGAACCGGTCCAGGAAGAGGAAGTGCAAAGGAGAAAGGCATCCCGCCAGGTTTTCAAGAAATCCAGGATAAAGCCCGCAAGAAAGGTAGCCAGGCCAGTTGAAGATGAAATCCCTGATAACGGGGAGGATGAGGAACCGCAAAGTGAGGAACAGCCTTCTTTTGAAGTTCCAGTGGCTCCAGTGGCTCCAGTGCAGGAGGTTCCGAAGAAGAAAGGAACTTCAAGAAGGAAACCTGCGCCTGTTGAAGCTGAAAAATCTGGCCAGGAGCAGGTGCCGGAGAGCCGGGTCACCGAACCTCATGAGGCGGTGATAGAGGAACCACAGTCTCCTCCAGTACAGGAAATAAAACCTGAAACTGTACCGCAACCGCAGGCAGTTGAGCAACCACAGACTGTTGTTCAGCCGAAGCAGGAGGTAAAACCCGAATCTATACAGCAGCAGGCAGTAGAAAAACCACAGGTTATTGCCACACCAAAACAGGAAACAAAACCTGAAGGGGCACCGCAACCTCAGGTTGCAGTTCCAACGAAGCAGGAAGCAAAACCTGAAGAAGCCTCACAACCTCATGCGACGGAAAAACCGCAGGTTGCCGCTCCTCCAATACAGGAGGCAAAGCCTGAAACTGTACCGCAACCGCAGGCAGTCCAGCCTAAGCAGGAAGTAAAACCTGAAGCTATGCCGCAGGCCGGTGTGGATTCGGCGGTCAGGTTATTATCAGATATCGGAATGTCGGGGATGACTGAAGCCGCATCAGCGGTCACCCAGCTTGGCGGCCAGGAAGCCGACTCGCTCCAATCCAGGCTCCGCACACTTCCTGTGGACCAGATACCTGATGAACTCACAAATCTTGGAGAATATATAGCATCGGTTGAGGTCAAGCTCAAGGGCAAGGGCGAATCGGGGGAAATGAGAGGCGAGATGCAGATGTATTTCCCGAAAAATGTTGCCCTTGATATCGCAAACGAGCTCCTTTGCAACGGGCCGGGTACGGCGGTAAAAGATTTCACAGAGGATATAATTTCAACCCTTAAAGAAACTGCCAATATTTTCGGGGGGCAGTATGTAAGCGCTATATCCGAATATATCGAGATCCCGATTTACCTTGAAGCCCCTGCGTTTAAGACAGGTGCATCGGCACAGGTGGCTGAATCCCTTATGAAAGATATTGCAGGAAAAGTTGAGTTTGTCCTTGCGACAGACCTTGCTTTCGGGAATGGGAAGACGGGGCGGTTGATCATGCTCCTTGACCCGAAATCGTATGATATCATAATAACCAAGCTCTTCTGATCGAAACCCTAAAAAAGCTTTAGGATGCTGTGGCAGGCTATTCCCAATAATCGCTAAGACGTATAAATCTCATTCCCGCGGATTACCTTCTCTGCGTCCCTTTCAAGTTTTGAAAACATATTCTTATCAACTTTCTTTCCTGTAAGCTGCTCGATAAACATGAGGGACTTGGCATGGTCTTCGGGGAGCAGTTTCCATGTCGGCCTCTCCACGTAGTAATCTATCCCGTTTGCATAGTTCATCATTTTTATAGAAACGTCCTCGCTTATCCAGCCAATTTCAATGTAATACTCAAGTATATCATTGAGGTTGTTCCTTCCCACTTTTTCAAGCAGGAACTCTATCCAGTTCAGCATGATGATCGAGGTCTCAACCCTGTTATCGAGATAAGGCAACTTCGCCCCGTTGCCGTTATCCGAATATTGAGGTACAGGTTCTGATGATAATGGGTTTTGGGGTGCACCCGGGGTCTTCTGGGATGCAGGAGCAGGTGCGTTTTTTTGCATCTGTTCTTCTATTATGGGCTTAAGGTTATCGAAGACCTGTTCCATGACTTTTTGTATAAGTTCATCCTGGTTGGGTGAACTCGTTTGTATTATTTGTGTCATTGCCTCAAGCCTGTTCTCGATTGTTTTGAATTTGTTATCGAATTCATCCTTCAGGCCTGCGGGGATTTCCGGGGTTTTCTGGCTCAAGGCTTCGATCTTTTTCTCTATTTGTTCTATTTTTTCAGGAGCAACGCTCCCCTTGTCCCCCACAAAAGGGTTTACTGTGCTTGAAACCACTTCATATAAGGATAACAATTCAAGGAGGCTTTCATCTATCTTATCAAGCCGGTCTTTAAATTCATCTATCCTCTGCTTGGATGCCGAGACCGTGCTATCCATTTTATTTAATTTCACTTCAAAATCCTTTACAGATTCGGTATTTGCGTTTATCTGCTCGGATTTTGAGTTTATCATCTCCTCGATCTTCTTGGCTGATTCTTCCTGGCTTTTTTTAAGCTGTTCAGCAATATCGGGGGTAGCAACTGTAGTAGCAGGGGTTTCAGAAGGGCTGGTTTCAGAAGTCCTTTTTATCTTTTCGATTTTTTTTATGAGGGACTCTTCAGGCATCTTTAATTTTTTAAACTTCTCCGATAAGTCCTCAAACATATATGTTTCCTTGCATCATCACTATAATGAGCATTATATTAAGTTATTGTATTTAAAGTAATTATATTTTTGTACCTTTTCTTGTGTTGAATTTACTTATTATTAAATATGATTCACACACCTTTCACAACTCTGTTTAAATAGAGTACACCATTATCCCATATTCAGGCAATATATTCCATCTTAAATAACATGAGGTTCATATGCGAATAAAAACAGGAATCGAAGGGTTTGATGGACTTGTTGAAGGTGGTCTTCTCCAGGGAAGGCAGTATCTTGTCAGCGGGTCACCGGGTAGTGGAAAAACAACCTTTGGTGTGCAATTTCTTGCAGCAGGGGCGCTGGAGGGTGAACCAGGGGCGTATGTAGCATTATCAGAGAGCATAGGGACGATAATAGAAGATATGTCCAGGTACAATTTGCATCTCGATGAGCTGATCAAGAAGAAGAAATTATTTTTCCTTGATATCGGACCTACAATGAATTACGGGGAATATGATGAGATTTCAACATATATTACACCCACCCATGAACAACTGCCAGGAGAATCTGCTGAAAACATACCTCCATCGCCATATACTGTATACAAGAACGTGGAAACACTTGTGAAACAATATGGCATTAAGAGACTTGTGATCGATTCGCTTTCAGCCATCAGGTTCACCACGCAGGAGCCACCTAAAGAAGAACGCTCCATAGGCAGGTTCATCCGCAACCTGAAAAACGTTGGCTGCACCACCCTTTTGCTCTCAGAACTTACCAAGCCCGACGCCTATACGATAGAACAATTCGCTTCACACGGGGTTATCTTTCTCCATAATTTCATGGATAAAGGGAGTATGGTAAGAGCTATGCAGATAATCAAAATGCGCGGAACAAAACATGACTGCGATATGCATGGCATTGAATTCACGGAAAAAGGCCTGAAAGTACAGAAAACAACGAAGAAATAAAAAGGAGTCTGGAAATTATTAAAGGCGACACGTCGGATAAAGAACAGCTCATAAAAAAAATTTATGAGTTCGGATTCGAGGTGGGATATAATAACCACTCGGAAGTTGGCTGGGTCATAAGAGAGTACACAAAGCTTATTGAAGAAGCCCGGGAACTGGGAATAGAATCGCCGGAAACCCATTATAACGAGGGAAAAACAAAAGGAAAATCGGGGAGGAACAAAGGCGTAGGAGTATCACCTGAAGGCAAGTGCGTCGAAGCAGCCGCCAGCCATTCACCTGATACAAAAATAGATCTAAGCGATACCACTGATAAGGTACATAGAGAACACTTCCTGAAAAAGCCCTCGCTCAACAGTATTCCTGACATGATTGAAAAAATAAGCATGGTCGATCTTCCCAAATTTCTTTACGGATTCAAATTATTCCACAAGAAATAGTTCACATTGTTATCACAACTACCTTTAAATATTTGCATAATTCCTTTTTATCAATACAGGGAAAAACGGGTTAAAGCGCTTGAATGATAACTTCTGGAAAAAATAACGTGAAAAAATGGAAAAACCCAAAATACTCATTGTGGATGATGAACCGGTAAACATCGAGCTATTGGAAGGGATCCTCTCAAAAAATTATCAGATAATAAAAGCATATAATGGGATTGAGGCTCTGGAAACGGTTAAAAACAATTTCCCCGATCTGGTACTCCTGGACATTGTGATGCCTGATATGAATGGTTACGAGATATGCAAACAGATGAAAAACAATTATGAAACAATGTCGATCCCGATAATAATAGTAACTGTCCTGAAAGAGAAAGAAAACAGGATCGAAGCAATAACAGCGGGTGCAGATGATTTTATTATCAAGCCCATTGACATTGATATTCTAAACGCCAGGGTGGAATCTCTTCTCACGACAAAAAAGAAATACTATATTTTCAGCTACCAGGATTCATTCCAGCCTGCGCCAGGCAAGAAGGATACATACCGGGTAATGGAAGACATAGTCAAGAACCACCTGGAGATGCTTATCCTGAAATTATTATACGAAAGGCCGATGTGCGGGTATGAGATTATCAAGGAGATCCATTCAAAATATAATGTATTGTTAAGCCTGGGAACTGTTTATCCCTTTTTATATTCACTTAAAAAAGAAGGAATCGTGAATATCCAATTTCCAAGAGGCGACATGAGGACAAAAATATACTTTGCTACTGCCGAAGGGAGAAAAATAATCGAGAAAAGGATTAATGAATTTATAATTATAGAAGAATATATTTTAGGTATCATCAAGAATGGAGGATTGAATGCTTAATCCTCTAAAAATGAACTTTTTGGCTGGATGAACTGGAATTTTTAGATAGGTTTATAAATATGAAATGGAATAAAAAAATATAGTTTTTGGAAAAGGATAGGATTGTTGCGATAATAATAGCAAATATCTGCCCGGTGGTGTAAATGAATCCTGGTAAAGGGGAGCCATCCATAAGTAGTAAGCCAAACAGGTTTAAGGTCAGGCTACCACTCCGCCTGGTTCTGAAGCTCCAGTCTATCATCGCTGCCGCCCTGGCGTGGCCTCTTTCACGCCTCTCTAAATCCAATGCGGATGCCTTTAACACAATGGCTACACAACTCAAGGAAAACCTGGCCTCGCTGCATGAGAGTGAAGAGCGCTTCCGTACACTGGTTGAGCAGGCGCCTGAGGCGATCCTTGTCCGTGACGTGGATACTGGCCTGTTCGTAGATGCAAACAGGAACGCAGAGAAGCTGTTGGGATGCAGCCGCGAAGAGATCCTTAAATCCGGGCCGGAACGGTTCTATCCGGAGTCCCAGCCCGATAACCGCCCCCTTTCCGAAAGCATGCAGGAATATACCATACGGGCTCTTGCAGGGCAAACAGTTACCTTTGAACGAACAGTCCGAAACACAGCAGGCCGGGAAATCATGTGCCAGGTGTGGCTTATCAGGCTGCCTTCGATGAACCGGAGGCTGATCCGCGGGAGTTTTATTGATATTACAGAGCGCAAGGAAGCTGAAATGAAGCTTCAGGCTTCAAAGGAATATGCTGAGAACCTTATCCAGACCGCAAATGCCATGATCATCGGTCTGGACACTTCGGGAAATATTACGCTGTTTAATAAAGCGGCTGAGAAGATTACAGGCTATACCCAGGCCGAGTTGTCAGGTAAAAACTGGTTTGAAATATTGGTGCCTAAAGACCGATATCCTTTTGTGTGGGATGAATTCAACCGCCTTCCTTCGGGTGGATTGTCCAGGAACTTTGAAAATCCCATTCTCACGAGGAACGGGGAAGAACGCTACATTGTCTGGCAGAACGATGAAGTGCATGAGCATGGAAAAATAGTGGGATCAATTTCTTTCGGGATAGACATCACCGAGCGTAAGCGGACTGAAGAACGGCTGGCAAAGCTGAATGAATGCTTCCTGGGTTTTGGAATTGACCCGATTGGAAATATCAACCGCCTGACCGCCCTGTGCGGGGAACTCATGGGAGCAACCTGTGCTCTATACAATCGCCTTGACAAAGGCATGCTGTGCTCATGGGGACAGTGGAACGCACCACCTGGCTATAATCCGGTTGACAAACCGCAAGGTCACATATGTTATGATACTATTTACGGGGGCAGCGACGAGGTTCTGGTCGTTCGCAACCTGCCTGAAACCTTATACGCCCTTACCGACCCCAACGTGGCAGCTTATAATTTGAAAACTTATGTCGGCAGGGCAATCAGGTTGGGTGAGGATTATGTGGGTTCGCTGTGCGTGGTATATCAAAATGACTTTTCTCCGGGCGAAGACGATAAAAGATTCATGGGCGTTATCGCCTCTGCAATCGCAGTGGAAGAAAGACGCAGGCGGTCTGAGAAGTCATTCATGGAATCAGAAAAAAGATTCCGTTCTATCGTGGAGTCGGCCAATGATGCAGTTATTCTTGCAAACGGCAATGGAAAAATTATCATGTGGAATAAGGGCGCTCAGGCCATATTTGGATACACGGAAGAGGAAATGATAGGTAAACCTGCAAGTTTCATGATTCCCGAAAGATATAGGAAAAAAGTAGAGCTTGTTATGTCAACAGGTAAGTCCGACTTTTTTGGAAAAACTGTTGAATCCTTCGGGTACAGGAAAGACGGCAGCGAATTCCCGCTTGAGATATCCATTGCAACATGGACTATTGAAAAAGAAGCCTATTACAGTGTAATTATCCGCGACATCACCGGGCGCAAGCTGGCTGAGAAAAAATTACGCGAAGCCTCGTTGTATAGCAGAAGCCTCATCGAGGTAAATCTTGACCCGCTTGTCACTATCAACCTTGAAGGCAAGATCGCAGATGTGAATAAGGCTGGTGAATTGGTGACAGGAGTGCCCCGTGACAAGCTAATAGGCAGCGATTTCCCAAGTTACGTTACAGAACCGGAAAAAGCAATGGAAGGATACCATCTTGTCTTATCTCAGGGACTTATTAAAGATTATCCGCTGACCCTTCGGCACATTTCGGGCAAAGTTACGGAAGTCCTGTTCAATGCCTCCGTATATAAGAATGAAGCCGGGGAGGTGCAGGGAGTTTTTGCTGCTGCTAGGGATATAACGGAGCGAAAACAGCTGGAAGATAAGTTAAGCAAAACCCTGGAGCAAATGTCTCTCATAATAGAATCACTTCCGGTTGCCAGTTATATATGCAAAACCGAGGGCGATTTTGGTACTATCTATGTTTCTGATAATATAGCAGCTTTTACAGGTTATAAACCTGAAGATTTTACTTCCAACTCTGCTTTCTGGAGTGAGAATATACATCCTGACGACAAACCAGGAGTATTTGCAGATATTCCGAAACTTTTTGAAAAAGGACATCATGAACATGAATATCGCTGGAGAATTGCTGATGGTTCCTACATATGGGTATACGATTATTTACGCTTAATAAGATTGCCGGATGGCAGTATCAGTCATATAGTCGGCATGTGGCAGGATATCACAGAACGCAAGAGGGCGCAGGAGCAGATAGAATTATTGAAACATTCAGTCGATATTCATTACGATGGCGCGTACTGGATGGATACAGACAATAAACTCGTTTACGTCAATGATGCCGGCTGCAAGGCGCTTGGATACAGGCATGAAGAGCTGATAGGGAAGTCAGTCACTGATATCAATCCGAGGGCCACGCCTGAACGCATGAAGTCTGTGTGGGAAAAACTCCGCAAAGAAGGCTTCTTTTCCGCAGAATCCGTGCACCGCCGAAAAGACGGCAGCGAATTCCCGGTTGAGATCATATCTACATATGTGCAATTTGGCGGTAAGGAGTATAATTGCGGTTTTGCACACGACATCACTGAGAGAAAGCGGGCAGAAGAGGCCCTGCGGGAGAATGAGATGCGCTATCGCACTCTCTTTAATCGGGCCGGAGATTACGTTATGGTGCTGGAAATGGGCCAGGACGGTACGCTGTTAATCCAGGACATGAATGAGGCCGCTCTCAAGGCGCATGGTTATTCGCGCGAGGAGATCCAGGGGAGACCTCTCTCTATTATAGACCCGGAGTCATCCCCGGAAAAAAATAAGGAGAGGGGGTCCAGGCTTGGGCATGAAGGTTCCCTTTTATTGAACGTACATCATAGGAGAAAAGATGGGTCAATGTTTGATGTCGAGGCCAGCACCCAGATGGTGCGGATTGGGGGCAAGAGACTTATTATAAGCGTGGAACGCGATATCACTGAGCGAAAAAGGGCAGTGGGGGAACTCAAGCGTTCGAAGGAATTCAGCGAAACCATACTGAACAGCATGAATCATGAGATATCAATTATTGATATTCGTGATTTCAGGATAATTGACGTCAACCAGGTCGTCCTTGACAGGCTGAAAATAGAGAAAAAAGATCTGATAGGGAAAAAATGCTTTGAAATAATCCATAAACAGGGTATTCCATGCACTTTCCCGGATAATATATGCCCCGTAGCGGAAACAACCAGGACCGGGAAATTTTCAATGGCCGAGCATATCCATTATAACCGTGATGGTACAAAAGAATACGTAGAGGTCTCCACTTCCCCCATAAAAAATGAGAACGGGGAAGTAATACAGGTCGTCCATATAGCTAAAGATATTACTGAACGCAAGCGGGCAGAGGAAAAAATAATGGCCTCACTCAAAGAAAAAGAAATCCTGCTGCGGGAGATACACCACAGGGTAAAAAACAATATGCAGATAATATCGAGCCTTCTGCGGCTCCAGTCGGAAAATGTCAAAAATGAAGAATATCTTGAAATATTCAAGGATAGCTACAACAGGATAAGAACAATGTCCCTTGTTCACGAAAAACTATACCAGTCCCGGGACTTCACGAATATAAATTTCAAAGATTACATCCATGATCTGGTGGGCAGCATCTACCAATCTCATTTTATTGATAAAAACGTAATAAAACTGAATATGAATATCGAGACTGTTTCGCTTGGAATAGATATAGCGATCCCGTGCGGTTTGATAATAAATGAACTGGTCACCAATTCCTTAAAATATGCATTCCCACAGGGGAGAAATGGTGAAATTGGCATAATCCTGTTCAGGATTGGGGAGAACAGGTTTGAACTGGTAGTCAGTGATAACGGGATTTCCATCCCCCAGAATATCGATTTCAGAAAAACCGAAACTCTCGGATTACGCCTGGTCTCAATGCTGGCCGAGGACCAGCTTCTTGGAGAAATTAGTCTGGACAGGAGCAAAGGAACTGAATTTAAGATTAGATTTCGGAGTTGAAAAAAATGGGTCAAAAAAAAATAATGGTCGTTGAAGACGAAAGAATTGTTGCAGAAGATATACAGAGGTGCCTGAGAAAACTGGGATATGCGGTTTCGTTCGCATCATCGGGAGAAAAAGCCATCAAAGACCTGGAAAAAAATCCTGCTGACCTGGTTTTAATGGATATAGTGCTCAAGGGTGAAAAGGACGGGATAGAAACTGCGGGGATAATTTCCTCGACCTGTGGGATACCTGTTGTGTATCTTACAGCCTATTCTGATAAAGAAATACTGGAACGGGCAAAAATAACCGGGCCTTTTGGATATATCATCAAACCCTACAATGAAAGAGAATTATATACTGTCATTGAGACTTCTCTTTACAGGCACGAGATGGAAAAAAGGTTGAGAGATAGTGAATATTTGCTTGCCGCAACGCTGCGCAGCCTTGGTGAAGCCGTTGTTGTAACTGATAAAGAAGGGAAAATAAAGATCATGAACCCTTATGCAGAGGCACTGGCTGGCTGGGACAACGGGAATGCTGCCGGAAAAAACCTGCAAACGGTTTTTAATATTATCAACGAAGAAAATGGCGAAAAGGTTGAGGATCCTGTAAAAAAAGCAATTAAAGAAGGCGCATTCTACGGCTTATCGATAAATACCGCCCTGGTATTGAAAGACGGCCAGGTATTGCCGGTTGATATTATCGGTTCAGTAATAAAAGATGATAACGATAACATCATCGGTATATCATTTATTTTTGATGACATAGCAGAACGCAAGAAAATAGCTGAGAAGCTCAGGAAAAGATGACAAAGGTCAGGATACTGGTCGTCGAAGATGAAAGGATCGTTGCCGAAGACCTGCGGGTGAGACTGCAAAAAATGGGATATGCGGTTCCTTCAACAGTATCTTCAGGTGATGAAGCCGTCAGGGAGCTTGAAAAGAACGGGACGGATTTAGTTATCATGGATATTGTAATAAAGGGAGGGATGGACGGTATCGAGACTGCGGACATAATACGTTCACGCTTTGATGTTCCTGTAGTTTATCTTACTGCTTATACGGATGAAGAAATGCTGAACCGCGCCAGGATAACCGAGCCATTTGGTTATATCGTCAAGCCTTTTGATGAGAGAGAGCTGCACATCACTATTGAGATGGCGTTATACAAGTCCAAAATGGAAAATAAATTAAAAGAGGCAAAAGAACGTTTTTCTGCAACATTGAACAGTATTGGTGACGGCATAATTGCGATGGATTCCGGCAGGAGGATATTATTCATGAACCCGGCAGCCCGGTCAATGACTGGCCTGAATGATGCCCGGGGGAAGTCTCTTGAAGAAGTTTACAATATTATTACAGACGAAAACGGTGAATCCACACTTGTCACCGGGAACGGGAAAACGATATTTGTTGAACATGCCTATACACCTCTTAAAGATAGCAGGGGGAAATTTAACGGCCTTGTCCTTGTATTTCGCGATATTTCAGAGCGAAAAAGAGCGGAAAAATTGCATCTTGAAAATATGCGCCTTAATTATGCGAACAAGATCAAAAGCGAATTTATTGCCAATACGAGCCATGAGCTCGTCACTCCTTTGAACTTTATCATCGGCTTTTCGGACCTCCTTGTGCGAAAGGCTGTAGGAGAATTGAATGAAACACAGGAACGCTATGCAGAGAACATTAACAAAAGCGGCAGGCATCTTCTGGCGCTGATCAATGATATCCTTGACCTCTCACGGATAGAAGCAGGGAAGATCGAGCTTTTTTTCGAAAAGATATCAGTGACTGAAACAATAAATGATACTATCTCCCTTATAAAAGAAAAAGCAGGAAAACATAATATCCATCTCATAACAGACATCGATCCGGAACTGGAGATAGAAGCTGATGAGCAAAGATTGAAACAGGTATTGCTCAACCTGCTGGACAATGCTGTGAAATTCAGCAAGAAAGAAGGCGGGACTATAGCTATAAAAGCAGGAAAAGAAGGGGATATGGCACGGTTCTCGGTCTCTGACACGGGTATAGGGATAAGGGAAGAGGACATGAAGAAGCTCTTTAACCAGTTTGAGCAGCTCGATTCAGGCATTTCAAAAAAATACGGGGGTACAGGCCTCGGGCTTGCCATCACGAAGAAGCTGGTGGAACTGCACGGCGGAAAGATCACGGTTGAAAGCAGGTATGGAGAATGCAGCACTTTTACTTTTATTATACCTGTCACGCAGAAAAGATAATTAGAAAAAGTTGCTGCAAATGCTGATTCTTATATAACCGGTCGCGTTTTTGAATAGATAATGCGTTTTTGGGGGGGGAACCGTATCTAATTCCGTTGAAATATATATCAACATTGCAGCAATATTAATTGAACGGTTATTACATATATAAATTGTTATTTTTCATTTTCTGAAAGAAAAGCTTTTTATCCTTTTTTACCCGGCCATCTTTAAAGCTGTCTTGAGATTAATTGGTTTGATTAAATTTCTGACCGCATCAAAATCCGCATCGTTAGTCAATATGTGCTTGATATTCTCAATTATGCCGGTTGCAGCGATCAGTGAATCCCCTGTAAAAAGCTTCTGGTTCATACGCAATTCTCCTGCGCATATTGCTATTGCCTGATCGGTATCTACGATAACCAATTTTGTAGAGATTAACTCGTCTATTTTTCCCTTGTAAATATCTTTACCAAGGATATTTATCAATTCTGTGAGTGTAACGACTGAAATTACTCCCGTAATCTTTTGAGACTTAATAGCTTCAGCAAGCTTAAAATAAGGGCCTCCCTTGCCCTCTTCTGTAAGGAGTTCGTATATAATCGTTGTATCGATTAGAATTTTTATCATTACCAGTTTTCTCGCATTTCTCTAATCTTTTTTCTTACTTCCTCCTTTGTAAATACAGGCTTTACCGATCCAACCAATGTCGTGATGTCTACAGTTTTGGGTATCAACTTTATATTTCTATCTTCAACTTTAATGATTAGTTTTTCACCCTTTTTGAGTCCGAATTGTTTCCTTATTTTTGTGGGTATGACAATCTGTCCTTTTGAGCTTATTGTTATTGTTTCCATGTCTTATATCACTTACCAGTAAGATGACAGGGAATATTAATATTTTGGCATATCTTCACACCTTTTTCACAAATCGGTTTATAATGTGGGCATTGTATTAGATTTTTAAGGGAACCGTTAGTGTAGCTCATAGAAATGCGCAGGATTAGCATAATCCCGATGATGGCCGAAAAAACAGGAAACATGGAGGAAAGCATGGTAAGTATAAAAGATATGTCGTTAAGCAAGAAGCTGCTGGGCGGGTTCGGGCTTGTCAGCCTTCTGCTGTTAATTGTTGCTGTTATCAGCATAAATACCCTTATTTCGATAGACAAGGATACAGAATCATTGCTGGCAAATGAAGTCAGACTGGACGAGGAGGCTACGGATATCAATGTATTTTTGCTTGAAGCAAGACGTTCAGAGAAAGACTTTTTTGCGCGCCACGATGCTTCATATGTCGATAAAGTCACAGCAGCGGTTGCCGAAGTAAAGAAAGATGCGGAGAACATTAAGACTTTGGAAGTCCCCCAGGAAAGAAAGGAGATGGCGGACAAAGCAATAACATTGATAGGGGAATATGAAAAACACTTCCTCGAAACTGTCCAGCTCGTCAAGGTAAAAGGACTTGATGAGAATTCAGGTCTCCAGGGAGAAATGAGGGCTGCTGTCAAAGCTGTGGAGGATGATATCAATAAACAGAAGGATTACCAGCTCATGGCAGATATGCTTACACTGAGACGCAATGAAAAGGATTACCTCATGAGGGGCGATGTTGAGTACCAGAAGAAACTGCATGAAAACGAAAAAATACTCCAGAGTCATCTTGCAGCAAGCAAGCTGTCCCAGTCCCTGAAAGATGATATCAATGCCAAGCTTCTTGTTTACACCACGTCTTTTGATAAGATTGTTGAAATCGACTCACAGATAGCTTCCAAAGAGGCAGAGTTCATGGAAGCGGCCCACAATATGGAGCCGCTGCTCGAAGAGTTCAGGGCGGATGCTGAAGAGGATCGAAACACAATGACTGCCGAGACAGAAAGGACAAGTACTAACGCAAGAACAACCATAATAATCTTTTCTATCATAGCAATAATTGCAGGTCTTGGCATCGGGTTATACATCTCCCGCGCAATCACAAAGCCTGTGGACAGCATGCTTCACGCATCCAATAAGGTGGCTGAAGGCGACCTCACGGTGCATGTGAAGAGCGATTCGAAAGATGAGGTGGGCCAGCTTTCCCAGGCTATCCAGACCATGACAGACAGTTTAAAAAATGTGCTTGGCAAGGTTCAGGATTCTGCCCTGAAGGTCTCTTCAACTGCCCAGGAACTTTCGGCCTCAAGCGAGGAGATGAAAGCATCCACTGACCAGATATCAAGCACAACGCAGGATATCGCAACAGGCGTGAGCCAGCAGGCCCAGAAGATGACAGAGGTCAGCAGGGCAATGAAAGAAATGGCAGACAGCGTCCAGCAGGTGGCAACAAATTCACAGAAAGCCGCAGAAGGCGCAGATAAAGCAAATAAGACGGCGCAGGACGTGGGTAAGAAGTCTGACGAAGTATCACGCAAGATGAGCGAGATCAAGACGACTGTCGATAACTCGGCTTCCGTAATAAGGAACCTTGATACCAAATCCCAGAAGATTGGCGAGATAATCGGTGCGATTACAAATATCGCAGACCAGACCAACCTCCTTGCACTGAACGCGGCTATCGAGGCAGCCCGCGCCGGGGAACACGGCAGGGGATTTGCTGTCGTGGCCGATGAAGTGCGAAAACTTGCCGAGGAAGCAAGGGGCGCGGCAAACCAGATAACTGAACTCATAAAGGAAGTCCAGCAGGGAACCAAGCAGGCTGTCGAGAGCATGGAACAGGGCACAAAGACGGTCGGGGAAGGTGCAAAGAGCATTGAGGATACAGTATCCGCGATCAGCAGCATCGTAAAGGCCGCAGGGGAAGTGTCCACCATGGTGCAGGAGATCGCCGCCGCTGCTGAACAGCAATCAGCATCCATCGAAGAGGTCACATCTTCAGTTGAAGACGTGTCATCTATCAGCGAAGAATCGGCAGCAGGTACCGAGGAAGCTTCTGCCGCAGCCGAGGAACAGGCCGCATCAATGGAACAGCTCGTTCGCGCTGCACAGGAACTTGCAGGACTGGCCGAGGAACTCCAAACCGAAGTCGGCAGGTTCAACCTGGGGACTGCGGTAAAGCATGTGGAAGAAGCTGCAAGGCATGAGCATGCATCTGCACTTGCGCATGAAGCTATCTTAAAACATGAACACAAAGAAACGCAGGCAGTAAAGCATGCAGAAGAAACCCCGAGGTACGAACATAAACCCGAATATGAACTGGCCAGGAACGAAAAGAAACCTGCTGCCAAAGGCAAGGCGAACAGGAAACAGGGCGTGAAAACTGCTCCCAAACCCGATGCAGCCGGAGAAAGAATAGCTCCTCCGCCGGGTGAGCCAGCCCCGCCGGAATAGGAGGAAGAACATGGCAGAACAGGACACCGCTGCAAAGGCAGAAACAACATCTAACGGCGAGCTCCAGCTCGTCGTTTTTACCATAGGCAGCGAGGAATTCGGCGTTGAGATAATGAACGTGCAGGAAATCATCCGCATGACCAATATCACAAGGATTCCGCAGGCTCCCGGTTACATCAGGGGCATAATCAACCTCCGCGGGCGGATAATAGTCGTGATAAACCTCAATGTGATAATGGGCATGGAAAGCAAGGAACAGGATGAGAACACACGCATCATAGTCGCAAGCATCGGCGATACTGTGATGGGGTTCGTTGTGGATTCAGTAAGCGAGGTCATCAGGCTGCCTGAAAAGAACGTCGAGCCCGCGCCTGCTGTAATCGCAAGCAGGATAGGCACCGAGTACGTCCTTGGCGTGGGCAAGCTCGATAACAGGCTTTTGATCCTCCTCAACCTGGGCAAGGTGCTTGGCGCAAGTGAATTGCACAACATCCAGAGTATTTCCAGTGATGCGGCAGGGGTGGCGACTACATAGCTCCGCCCTTTCCTCCTTTTTCCTCTTTTTTCCTGTTTCCTGAAGTGTTTGTTTTACCGTCTTTTGCAAAAAGTTCACACGTTTTTCACAAATTTCTATATATTGGGGTGAATTTGTTCTCAATCTTAAAGGGAAAAACGGAATGTTAGCACATCTTTGTGCTCCGGATAAAGTGTATTAAAATGAAGAAACAGGTGTGTGATGATTAATATAAAAGACATGGCGTTGAGCAGGAAACTGATAGGCGGTTTCCTGCTTGTAATCGTTCTATTGATAATAGTAGCTGCATTGAGCGTCACAGAAATGGGTTCAATGGAAGCTGGAACAAACAGTTTGATCGAAAACGAGGTGGCACTCACTGAAAAAGCAGATGATATCAATATCAGCCTCCTCCAGGCAAGGCGTGATGAGAAAAATTTCCTGATGCGCGGCGACCTCCAGTATGTAGATAAGGTAAAAGCATCGGTTAGCGGTATCAGGAATGACGTAGCAGATATCCAGGAACTGGATGTGAGCCGGAAAACAAAGGATGATGCGAATGGTATTTTATCTCTGGCTTCAAGTTATGAAAATACTTTCCTTGAGATCGTGAACCTGCAAAAGAAAATCGGTTTACAGGAAATGGAAGCGATAAACGGGGACCTGATAAACCAGGCGCGGGATGCAGAGGCTGACCTGAAAAAAGCTGGCAGCACAGACGGGCTTACACTCCTTCTTGAAGCAAGAAGGCATGAGAAGAATTATGTTATCCGGAAGGATACGTCTTACCAAGTTAAAGTACATGATGCTATCAACAGCGCAAAAAAAATCGTCTCCGCAGGCAAAGCCTCCACAGAAATGAAGGCCCAGATTAATTCAAAGCTTGATAAGTACGTAGCCACTTTTGATAATTTTGTCAGCATATCCGAATCAAGGGATAAAAAAGAGGAAGAACTTGTAAATATAGCGCGCCAGATAGATACCGTGGTTGCCGGAATTATAAATGACGCAAGGAACCAGAGGGCTGCCGATATAGAAGCAATGGCATCTTCCAACCGTGTCTCTAAAATGACAGTTATCGCGCTTTCAATAATAGCAATCATAGCCGGGCTTGGCGCAGGCATCTACATCTCCCGCTCCATTACAAGACCAGTTGACAATATGCTCCAGGTCTCAAAGAAAGTCGCAGAAGGAGACCTCACAGTAGAAGTAAAGAGTGAATCCAGAGACGAAGTAGGGCAGCTTTCGGTTGCCATACAATCCATGACCGGGAATTTAAAGAGTGTTCTTGGCAAGGTGCAGGAATCCTCGATCAAAGTCTCATCCACTGCCCAGGATCTTTCAGCATCAAGTGAGGAGATGAAAGCTGCCACTGACCAGGTATCCACCACAACACAGGATATCGCCAAAGGCGTAAGCCAGCAGGCCGCGAAGATGGCTGAGATCGCAAGGGCCATGAAAGAGATGTCAGACAGTGTGCAGCAGGTCGCAACCAATTCCCAGAAAGCGGCTGAAGGTGCGGCGGGTGCCAATAAGACAGCCCAGGAAGTCGGTAAGATATCAAACGAACTGGCGAACAAGATGGGTGAGATCCAGACTACTGTGGATAACTCCGCTGTAGTAATAAAAGAACTTGACGGCAAGTCCCAGAAGATTGGTGAGATTATAAGCGTGATAACCAATATCGCAGACCAGACCAACCTCCTTGCCCTGAATGCGGCCATCGAGGCTGCACGGGCAGGTGAACACGGCAGGGGTTTTGCTGTGGTGGCAGACGAGGTGCGAAAACTTGCCGAGGAATCAAGAGGTGCGGCCAGCCAGATAACCGACCTTATAAAAGAGGTGCAGCAGGGAACAAAGAAAGCAGTCGAGAGCATGGAGAAGGGCACAAAAATCGTTGGTGAAGGTGCCCAGAACATAGAAAACGTCGCTTTATCCATCAGCCATGTCGTCAAAGCAGCAGGCGAGGTTTCTAACATGATCCAGGAAATCGCGGCTGCATCACAGGAACAGTCAGCGTCAGTTGAGGAAGTCACATCATCGGTTGAAGAAGTCTCAGCCATAAGTCAGGAATCAGCGGCTGGCACAGAGGAGGCTTCGGCCGCAGCAGAGCAGCAGGCTGCATCGATGGACCAGCTCGTAAAAGCAGCCCAGCAACTTGCACTTCTTTCCGAGGAACTGCAGATGGCTGCATCGCGCTTTGTCCTGAAGTCCGCAAATGAGTTCATCCGCTGCTGGGATATAAAGAAATGTAAAAATGAGATCCAGCAGAAGTGCCCCGCATATAACTCCAAAGAACCCCGCTGCTGGCTGATAGAGGGAACATGGTGCGGCGGCGTAAAACAGGGAGATGCGGAAGCAAAATTGCATAACTGCATGAGCTGTGAAGTTTTCAAGAAAAATACCTGAGATGTAATTATAGAAATGGAGGATTTTCATGGCAGATAAAAAAACAAATGAAAGCAATGTGACAGACGGCGAGTTACAGCTTGTCGTTTTTAATATAGGCAGCGAGGAATTCGGCGTTGAGATAATGAATGTGCAGGAGATCATCCGCATGACCAATATCACAAAGATCCCGCAGGCCCCCGGATACATCAGGGGCGTGATCAACCTCAGGGGAAAGATCATCGTAGTGATTAACCTGAATGTGGTAATGGGCATGGAAAGCAAGGAACAGGATGAGAACACAAGGATCATAGTGGCCAGCATTGGCGATACTGTAATGGGGTTCGTTGTAGATGCAGTGAGTGAGGTCATCCGCCTGCAGGAGAAGAACGTTGAGCCAGCACCTGCTGTAATTGCAAGCAAGATAGGCACAGAATATGTCCTCGGCGTGGGCAAACTGGATAACAGGCTCCTTATCCTTCTCAACATGGGAAAAGTTCTTGGGGCAGACGAGCTGCATAGCATCCACACCATATCCAAGGAGGCAATCCAGGAAGCTGCAGCCTGAAACATATACATCATCACGGCATATCCTTGGCATGATGAGAATAATTTCCTTGAACTTGTTTCAATAAGGAAGCAGATCGGCCTGATTGAAATGGAAGGATTGAACGGGGATATTATAAACCTGGCGCGGGATGCCGAGGCTGGAATAAAAAAGAATAATAATACCGATGCCCTCGCCTTTCTTCTTGAGGCAAGGAGACATGAGAAGAACTTTGTGAAGGCCCCAGGAACTGGCAGTACTATCCCTGGATTTGCAGACAGAAGTCTCAAGATTAAACCACGGAACAGTATAATCTAATTTACCTTAAATTAAAGAAATTTCAAAGTTCGTGATTATTCAGAAAACTATATTAATAGTCATAGATAAGAAAATATTCAAAAAAGTAATGTAACCTTATAAAGCAACTATATGCGAATATCCTGGGGAAGATAAGAACATGAATAAACTATTAGCGACCATCACATATTCAAAAAAGAGAGAAAATCTTCTTATTTTTTTGAGAAATGGCCCGAAAACTTTAGAAGAGATAAGGAGTTCTCTTAGTGTAACTTCAGCAGGGATTATACCCCAGATCAGGAAACTTGAAGAAGTGAACCTGGTCAGACAGGAGAGTAAGACTTATGCGCTCACTGAAATAGGGATGATAGTCGCTGAGATCTTTAATTCATTTTCCAAGACGATAGATATAGTCGAAAAATATGAGGATTTCTGGACTGACCATGAGATCAAGGCTATCCCGCAACACCTGTTGAACAGGATATATGAACTTGAGAACTCCACCCTGATAGAGAGCAAAATGAGCGAGATATTTGAACCTCATAAGGAATTCGTGGATGCTCTCACAAAGTCCAAAAAGATCAGAGGGATATCGCCTATCTTCCATCCCCAGTATCCCCCTTTCTTCCTGCAGCTTGCAAAGTGCGGAGTCGAGACCACCCTGATCCTGACGAGGGACGTATTCAACAGGGCAAAAAAGGATTATCTTGAAATAATGAAGAAGACGCTAAGCCTGCCGGGCCAGCGATTGTACGTTTCTGATGAGGATATCAGGGTTGCTGGCACTGTCACGGATTGTTTTTTTTCTTTATCGCTTTTCTTTAAGAACGGGGGATACGATTCCCAGAAAGACCTTGAAAGCTCTGATAGTTCAGCCATAAAATGGGGTGAGGATATGTTCAACCATTTTCTTTCAAAAGCAAAAGAGATCAAAAAGATATGATTGCATCAATGATTGCATCAATGATTACATCAAGAATTACAGCCATGATAAATTCACCGTCCACAATCACATCCCGCATAATTCTCCTGCACTTTGATTCGTTTTCCCGGGATGCCCTCGTATAATACCGGGTATATATGAGACCTGTGAGCCCTAATGTCATGAGCACTGTTACTTGCGGTCTTACAAAGCCAAGGAACATGGCGGTCGCTATCCACAGGTGCAGTGTGATATGCATGGACTGGAGTAATGATCGCGTCCTTCTCTCCCCCAGGAAGATGGGCAGGGTCTTTATTCCTGCTGCGGAATCACCCTTAATATCCCTGAAATCATATATTACTGTATTTATGAAACTTTTAATTGCGAAAAAGGGGAAGACAAATAATAATACGATTGGGATACTTACCCAGCGCAGGATAATCGCGGAAATGATCGAACTCCATGTAAGTGCGACGGTCAGATTCTTCATGCCAAAGTTGCCTTTCAGCTTCAGGGAAATCCGCCCAATGTTAATTCCTTTACTATAGACATAGCCAATAATAAAAGGCAAAAAAGAAATGATAAGAAGATTTTCCTGTAAAAAAAGCCAGGAACCTGCAGCTAAAGTAACAAGGCAAAAAACAAGGGCTATATTTTTTCTTGCTGATATGAACTCCTTTTTATTAATTTTGTCTTCTTTGCCTCCAGTAGCACGGTCCAGAGTGTATGTTGCATATATCACAAGGAAAGCGGCCAGGTAGATAGTTATCCTGGGTTCTATACCCAGGAAAAGGAAAGCTATATGTAATTTGCATACGCCGGAAAAAGCCACAAGAACAGAAACTCTTAAGAGTTTTATAGTAGGTGTATCTATACACATACTAGTAAAAAAATAAGTCCTTATAAATATTTAAACCGCTTTGAAATATTACAACGCCGTTATAATTTTAACACCGCTTTAAAATATTACAAACCATTAAAAATATATAGTATGAAGGTATTATTTCTCATAATCATTATAATCTACATTAAATATGAACTGTTCAAACGGGTTTGTGAACTTAATTAAACAGGGGGGCATTTTCAGTTAAGTAAAATCTTTTGTACAATTTAAGGATACCAAAAAAGTAGGAAAAATGAATAAAACGGAGGATTGAATGATCGATATAAAGAGTATTTCGTTGGGGAAAAAACTCATAGGTGTTTTCGGGCTTATAACGCTATTGCTTATAATTCTAAGCCTGATGAGCGTAACCACCCTTGGTACTGTTGATAGTGAAACAACATCCTTACTGGAAAATGAAGTCACGCTAAAAGAAAAGGCGTATGAAATTAATTCCCAGATGCTCCAGGCAAGGCGCTCAGAGAAAGATTTCCTTATGCGCCTTGATGCCTCTTACATTGATAAAGTGACTGCGGCAACTGCTGAAGTTAAGAAGGACGCAGAAGATATAAAGAACCTGGATGTCCTGCCTGAAAGAAAGGAGATGTCAGACAAAGTGATAATATTGATAGGGGAATATGAAAAATCGTTCCTCGAAGTTGCCCAGCTTATAAAGACAAAAGGACTGGATGAAAACTCGGGGCTCCAGGGGGAACTTATTACCGCAGCCCGTGATGTTGAGGCTGAAATCAAGAAACAGAATGATGACGGGTTAATGGCAGGTATGCTGGAACTGCGCCGGGATGAAAAAAATTATATTTTGCGCGGGGGGGTGGATAACCAGAAGGTACTGCATGATAATGAAAAAATACTGAGGGATCGCATTGCTGCCAGCAAGCTGTCACAAAATACCAAAGATACCATTAATAACAAGCTTCTTGTATATATTTCAACTTTTGACAAGATCGTAAATATAGATGCCCAGATCATTTCAAAGAAAGCGGAGTTTACAAATAAAGTCCATGAGATAGAGCCGATAGTGGCTGAATTCGTAACCGATGCCATAGCCGACGAATCTGCGGTGAGAGCCGAAACCCGGAAAATGAGCTCAACTGCAAAAACGACTGTAACTGTACTATCCCTGATAACGATAATAGCATGCCTTGCCATAGGAATATATGCTTCCCGTTCTGTCACAAAGCCCGTAGATACTATGCTTTATGCTTCCAGGAAGGTCGCCGATGTAGCGCTTGAACTCTCGGCATCAAGCGAGGAGATGAAAGCCGCTACTGAACAGATATCCACCACATCCCAGGATATCTCACAGGGCGTAAGCCAGCAGGCCTCCAAGATGGCGGAAATTGCAAGGGCAATGAAAGAGATGTCGGAAAGCATCCAGCAGGTTTCAACCAATTCCCAGAAAGCGGCTGAAGGTGCAGATGCAGCAGATAAGACAGCCCAGGAAGTGGGCAGTATGTCCAAAGACGTACTGAAGAAGATGACCGAGATCCAGATGACTGTTGACACCTCATCCAAGGTCATAAAAGAACTTGATACAAAGTCACAGAAGATAGGCGAGATAATAGGTGTGATTACAGCTATCGCTGACCAGACCAACCTCCTTGCCCTGAACGCAGCGATTGAGGCTGCACGGGCGGGGGACCATGGCAGGGGTTTTGCAGTGGTGGCAGATGAGGTAAGAAAACTTGCGGAAGAATCAAGAAGCGCAGCGGGTACGATCACAGAACTCATAAAAGAGATCCAGCACGGGACAAAACAGGCGGTTGAGAGCATGGATAAAGGCACAAAGACTGTCACTGAAGGGTCGGGGACAGTTGAGAACTCAGCTACTGCCATAGACCGCATAGTCAAGGCTGCCGGGGAAGTGGCCACAATGATCACTGAAATAGCCGCTGCCTCTGAAGAACAATCCGTGTCTGTAGAAGAGATATCGGCCGCGGTTGAAGATGTATCAGCTATCAGCGAGGAATCAGCAGCCGCCACGCAGGAAGCTTCGTCTGCTGTGGAAGAGCAGACCTCGTCAATGGAACAGCTTGTCATGTCTGCACAGAAACTTGCGGAATTGTCAGACAATTTGCAGGAAGAAGTTGTGAAATTGAAAGGCAGGTCAAAATCTGATACCCAATCTCAAAAGGATGAAGCGCAAATGCAGGAAACAGCAAAGGTGGAAACTATTGAAAAGAAACCCGCTGGAATGGATGGGAAGGATTGGAAGGATTGGAAGGATTGGAAGGATTGGAAGGATGGGAAACCTGCAAAACCTGAAGAGAAAAACAAAGGCAGGAAAAAAAAGATAGATAAAACTACTGTTACTGTTAAGAACTGCTGGGAATTCATGAAATGCGGAAGGGAGAAAGGTGGAAACAAATCAGAAGAGCTTGGAATATGTCCTGTTCACCCTGAAAAAGGCAGGGAATGCTGGAAAGTGGCAGGGACTTTCTGCGGAGGGAAGGTTCAGGGCACTGAAGCTCAAAAACATGATACATGCCTGGTATGTGACTGGTACAGGATAGTAAAAGCATAATTCATAGTTGTCACACCTTCTTCACAAATTGGCTTATATTGTGGAGAAAGCATTGGAAATTACATCATAAGAATCTATTAAAAACGCTGTTTGGTGAGAGGATTAGATAAATATGGTAACGTCCGGTTTTCGCCATTTGCAGCCATAAAGGGAACCAATAACAGAGGTCGAAGTAAAAAATGAAGATCAATTTTGCAAAGTTAGGAAATATAAAAATAAAGACAAAGTTGTTGATAACAATAGTAACTGTCGTGTTGATACCGCTAATCGCCCTTGCACTTTTTAGCACGAATCTTATAGATCAGGGTATAGGCGGACAGGCGCAGACAAAGATAGTGGGAGACCTTGGGGCAGCCCATGAGATATACAGCGGTATGGAGAAAAATCTCCAGATGGCCTCATATTTCGTGGCAAGCAAAGTGGACACACACACTTCCTCCAATTCCAGCATTTCAAATTATATCCAATCCGTGAAGAATCAGTATCCTTTTATAAGTACTATCATAGTTACTGATTCCTCTGGCAGGGTCATCGCAAGGAGCAATAATCCTTCGCAGAACGGAGAGAACCTTGCATCCGATCCTTTTGTTGCCTATGCTTTAAAGGGTAAGGATACGGCCGCAACGGCGATAGTGCAGGCAGATGAACTTGCCAGGGATAAACTTGACGAACAGGCAAAACTCGAACTTGTCCCCACGGACGGGGCACTACCTACGGATAAAAAGATCGAAACATCGGGAATGATGATAAAAGCGTCCAGTCCGATATATTCGGATGGGAAGATAGCCGGAAGCGTCGTGGTTGGACATCTTATAAGCAGGGATTTTACTATAGTAGATGAAACCAAGAATGCGGTGAAGGTCGAGACGTCCACGATTTTCATGAACGACCTTCGCGTCTCCACAAATGTTAAGAAACTGGACGGAAACAGGGCGATAGGTACAAGAGTATCGATCCCGATATACAATGCCGTCCTGCGTGACGGGAAAACATACTATGGCCGTGCGTTCGTAGTCAATGGATGGTACGTTACAGGGTATGAGCCCATATATGACATCGATAAAAAAGTAATAGGCATACTTTATGTGGGAACACCTGAGGCCCCTTTTGTCGATCTTAAGAAAAATGCACAGCAGAACATAATATTAATAGGCGCGGGAAGCCTTATTTTTGCCATGCTGCTCGGTCTGTTCATGTCAAATAAATTAATAAAACCGATATATAACCTTGTAAATGTTGCAGATGAAATCGCTGAAGGGAAACTGAAAGTAAAGATCCAGAATACTTCAGGGGACGAAATTGGAACTCTTTCAAACAAGTTCCAGACAATGGCGAACGACCTGCAGGCCGTAATTGAGGATGTCAACAGTGTGGTGGGAGCGCTATCCGAGGGAGACTTAAGCAGGCAGATCCAGGTAAAAGCCAAAGGAGATTTCGAGAAGGTTACGGTCGGGATAAAGAAGATGCAGGATGACCTGCGGGCGGTTATCACTGAAGTTAATGATGTCCTGACTGCAATGTCGGAAGGGGACCTGACAAGGGAAGTCCGTGTTGAGGCAAAAGGTGAGTTCGGGAAGATAACTACAGGGATAAAAAACATGCAAAATAGTTTGCACCGGCTCATAACCACATTAAAAAACAGCGCTGAAAAAGTGGCTATTTCTTCCAGTCAACTCTCAGAATCAAGCAAGGATATGAAAAACGCTACCGGACAGGTATCAATCACAACACAGGATATCGCAAACGGCGTGAACCAGCAGGCTTCAAAGCTTGCCGAGATAAGCAAAGCCATGAGAGAGATGTCAAACAGCATCCAGCAGGTTTCAGTTAATTCACAGAAAGCTGCCGAAGGGGCGGATAATGCCAATAAGACGGCAAAAGAAGTCGGTGGCATGTCCGGCGATGTACTGCATAAGATGGCTGAGATCAGGTCATCAGTAGATGATTCATCTGCCGTGATAAAAGAGCTTGAAACCAAATCAGAGAAAATCGGAGAGATTATCGGCGTCATCACAGGCATTGCAGATCAGACCAATCTTCTTGCCCTGAATGCAGCCATTGAAGCTGCCAGAGCAGGCGATCATGGCAGGGGTTTTGCTGTGGTGGCCGATGAAGTGCGAAAACTTGCCGAGGAATCAAGAAAAGCAGCAGGAACGATCACCGAATTGATAAAAGAGATACAGAATGGGACAAAACAGGCAGTTGAGAGCATGGACAGGGGCACAAAAAAGGTTAGTGAAGGCACAGGGACAGTGGAGAATGCAGCCACTGCGATAAAGGGTATTGTCAAAGCTTCGGAGGACGTTGCCACCATGATACAGGAAATCGCTGCTGCGTCTGAGCAACAGTCGGTATCTGTCAGTGAGATCACATCCTCTATAGAGGAGGTATCTGCCATAAGTGAAGAATCTTCATCAAGCACCCAGGAAGCATCGGCCAGTGCGGAAGAACAGTCTGCATCAATGGAACAACTGGCAAATGCCGCGCAGGAACTGGCAAAACTGTCTGAGGAATTGAAGGCTGAAGTTGCTAAATTCAACCTTGGTAATACGGCTCCCACGATGGGTCACATAGATGGCATAGATGGAGCAGCCGGGCATGAAACAAAGCCACCGGATCAAAGTGAGACGCATGGGAAGAAGGAACATAAGACTGTATCGGACATAAAAGATGTCAATGGGCCCACGGAAAAAAAGAAGGCCTCTGATGAACAGGAAGTGCCCAAGCCGCCGGATAATAAAAAGGTATCGGATAAACAAGACGCTGATGAACACCCAAAGCATGAAAAGAAGTCACAAACTAAACGAAAGGTGGCAAAGGAGCATTTGAAGAAACCTGAAATCCCTGAAAGCACGGAAAAAACGACACAATCAAAACCCGGCGACAATGTGCCGGGATAGGATGACTGGATATGATATTTAACATTAAAGACCTATCTCTTGGCAGGAAATTGATCGGCGACCGCTGAAGTGCAATATGCATCCGTGGAAGTAAACTTGTAATGGAAGCCCAGGAACTATCAAGATTATCTGAAGGTTTGCAGGCTGAAGTTTCGAAATTCAAACTGGAAGAAACAGTATAATTTCACACTTTTTTCACAATTTTGTATATATCAGGGTGATGTCCTTTCTGGATATATATCAATTTCACAGATTATGCTGCATATAAATGACTTATCTCTTGGAAAGAAGCTCATCGGCGGGTTTTCTCTTATAGTCATCCTGCTCGCTATCGTAGGATTCATCGGATATTCAGGCATAAATACCGTTGGAGAGCACCTTGATGAAGTCTTAAACGAGCGTATGGTATTTGCAGATAAATCCGCTGAACTTACGCTGCTTGTTATGGAACAGCAAAGGCTGGCTCGCGATTATATCAATGGTAACAAAGAAGCGGCAGTAATTTTTGATGAAAACAGGAAAAAGATAGATGCTATAATTGCGGACCTGAAAGAGAAAGGGGCAGATAAAACAGCTATTGATAATATAAACTCAAAATACAGGGAATTCGAAGAACTTGTACTGGCGCCTGCTGATAGCGGAAGACTGCAGGAACTGGAAGAAAGAGGAAAAGAGCTCAACACCCTCCTTTTAAAATTCAAAGAAGACCAGGAAATGTCGATGATGGCTTCCGGGGAGGATGCCAGGAATGAAAAGAATTATTCTATCATGCTGATAGTAGTTTCCGGGGTTATTGCAGCAATTACAGGAATAGCCCTTGGTCTCTATATCACTCGTTCTATTACCAGGCCCATGAACGAGATGGTACTGGGTGCGAAGGATATTGCGGATGGGAAGCTGGAAGTTAAAATCAGAAATACTTCAAAAGATGAAATTGGCACACTTTCAAATACCTTCCAGGCGATGGCGAACGAACTTCAAGGGGTTATCAGTGATGTTAATAATGTGCTTGGCGCATTATCAGAAGGTGACCTGAGCAGGGAAGTCGGGGTAAAAGCCAGGGGGGATTTTGAGAAAATAACGACCGCGATAAATAACATGAACGCCAATCTAAGAGACGTCGTTGATGATGTTAACAATGTGCTTGCGGCTTTATCAAAAGGAGACCTGACAAAACGCGTCATGGTGGAGACAAAAGGCGATTTCAGGAAAATAACTGCCGGGATAAATGCTATGCAGGAAAACCTGCGGCAGCTTATCCTGACACTGAATAACAGCGCTGAAAAAGTAGCATTAACTTCCCAGCAGCTTTCAACATCAAGCAATGAAATGAAAGCTTCTGCAAACCAGGTTTCGCGCAATTCACAGGATATTGCCGAGGGAGTGAACCAGCAGGCTTTGAAGATCTCAGAAATAAGCAGGGCCATGAAAGAAATGTATGGAAGCGTGGAGCAGGTCGCTATCAATTCCCAGAAAGCGGCAGAGGGCGCTGATAATGCCAATAAGACCGCCCAGGAGGTAGGCCATATGTCAGGCGAAGTGGCAAAGAAAATGGCAGACATCCAGGCAGCAGTGGTTAATTCATCTACGGTGATAAAAGAGCTTGAGACCAAATCCCAGCAGATAGGCGAAATAATCGAAGTAATTACCAATATCGCAGACCAGACGAACATGCTTGCCCTGAACGCTGCCATCGAGGCTGCGCGTGCAGGTGAGCATGGCAGGGGTTTTGCTGTGGTGGCAGACGAAGTCCGCAAACTTGCCGAGGAATCAAGAAATGCAGCGGACCAGATAACAGGACTCATTAAAGAAGTCCAGCTTAAAACAAAGAAAGCAGTTGAGAGCATGGACCATGGTACAAAAACCGTCAACGATGGCGCCCAGATCATCGGGAATACTACATCTGCGGTCGGCAATATTGTAACAGCCGCAGGGGATGTAGCCACCATGATACAGGAAATAGCGGCCACAACAGAGGAGCAGTCAGCATCCCTGGAAGAAGTTTCAGCCTCGATAGATGATGTCTCAAACATAAGCCAGGCATCTGCAGCAAATACACAGGAAGCCTCGGCTGCCGCGCAAGAACAAATGGCATCAATGGAAATGCTCGCAAAAACGACCAACGAATTGGCAGCGCTGGCAGAGGAATTGAAGGCTGAAGTTGCAAAATTCAATCTGGATGACAATGAAAATACAGAACATAAATATAAAGCATAAAATTATTGTGTTCGCGTTGATCCTTTCTATCATACCAGTGGCTATAATCGGACTATATGCCTACAACGAAACAACAACTGCCATAAACACCGAAGTACAGAAAAAATTGGAAGAGCAGGTAAGATTAGAGAAGAATTATATAACCATTACTTACTCACTTGCCCAGAATAGTGTGAATAATTCCCTCGGAGTTGCAAGGGTACAATTTTACGCCAGAGGAAAACCCGGGATAATTGATAATAAAATGGTGCTTGGCGATAACTATGTAGTTAATGGGAACTTTGAGATTGTAGATACGGTAAAGAACATGGTCGGAGGCACAGCAACGGTCTTCCAGGTAAACGGGAACGAAGCGGTTCGCATATCCACGAATGTCCTCCAGAATGATGGTACACGGGCTGTGGGAACAAAGGTATCGCAGCCTGTATATGATGCATCAGTAACCCGCGGTGAAACGTATTACGGCAGGGCATGGGTGGTGAATGCATGGTACCTGACTGCCTATGAGCCTATCAAAGACCAGTCAGGTAAAATAATCGGCCTGTTATACGTCGGCATCCCTGAAGAGCCCTTCATAAACCATATCAAAGAGCAGATGAAAAGCATAATAGTTGGCAAGACCGGGTATCTTTATATCACAGACTCGCAGGGTAACCTTATAATCCATCCAAACCGGGAAGGGGAAAACCTCTACGAATATGATTTTATCAAGAAAATAACACAGACTAAGGAAGGTTATATCCTGTATCCCTGGGAAGGCCGTGATAAAGTGGTGGCCTATACTTATTACGGACCAAAGGACTGGATAATAGCTTCCGGAAGTTATCTTGAGGATTTCAGTGACCCGATTAATGCCATAAGGAACAGCCTGCTCGTGGCGATATTAATATTCTCTGTGGCAGGCGCACTCGTGGGATTATGGTTTGCAGGGAGCCTTATAAGACCTGTGGATAGTATGCTTAAGGCTTCCAGGAAAATCGCAGAAGGAGACCTCACGGTACAGGTGAAAAGCGAATCCAGGGATGAGGTGGGCCAGCTTTCAACAGCCATCCAGTCTATGACAGAGAATTTAAAAAATGTCCTTGGAAAAGTGCAGGAATCCTCGATCAAAGTCTCCTCGACTGCCCAGGACCTCTCGGCATCGAGTGAAGAGATGAAGGCTTCTACTGAACAGGTGTCAAGTACAACGCAGGGCATCGCAAACGGCGTAAGCCAGCAGGCCGCAAAGATGGCTGAGATCAGCAGGGCCATGAAAGAGATGTCAGAGAGCGTTCAGCAGGTCGCTTCCAATTCCCAGAAGGCGGCTGAAGGTGCAGGGGAGGCGAATAAGACAGCCCAGGAAATCGGGAAGATATCAAGTGAGGTCGCACAGAGAATGGGTGAGATCCAGGCAACCGTGGACAACTCCGCTGTAGTAATAAAAGATCTTGATGGTAAGTCCCAGAAGATAAGTGAGATTATAAGCGTGATAACCAATATCGCAGACCAGACCAACCTCCTTGCCCTGAACGCGGCCATCGAGGCTGCACGGGCAGGTGAACACGGCAGGGGTTTTGCTGTGGTGGCCGATGAAGTGCGAAAACTTGCCGAGGAATCAAGAGGTGCGGCCAGCCAGATAACCGAACTTATAAAAGAAGTGCAGCAGGGAACAAAGAAAGCAGTCGAGAGCATGGAGAAGGGCACAAAAACCGTGAACGAAGGAGCGCAGACTATCGGGAATACCGTATCTTCTATTGATCGCATAGTTAAAGCCGCCGGAAACGTTGCAGACATGGTTCAGGAAATCGCCGCTACTGCACAGGAGCAGTCTGCCTCAGTTGAAGAGGTCGCTTCTTCGATAGAAGATGTCTCATCCATAAGCGAAGAATCCGCAGCAAGCACACAGGAAGCATCTGCCGCAGCAGAACAGCAATCGGCATCGATGGAGCTTCTTGTAAATGCGGCCCAGGAGCTGGCAAGATTATCGGATGGACTGCAGGCTGAAGTTGCCAAATTCAATCTCGGGACAGCATCAACCGCAAAAAAAGTTGAGGTTTTGATTCCGAAACCCGCAGCAGAACATAAGGCATCGCAAATGCATAAACAAAAAGATTCATTGAAACCGGAACAAGCGGTTCACGGGCAGGAAAATGTAGTTTTGAATGAAGCCGACAAAGGTGAATTGTCGGCAGCACCTGCACTGCATAAGGCAGAAGGTGCTCCGGAACATGAGAAGAAACCACAACTCAAGAGCAAGCGGAAGTCTGGACAAAAACAGGACAAATCCAGGGCAGAGAAAGGTATATGAAGTCCCTTTTTCTGGCATGCAGCTCTGGTATTAAAGTCACACTTTTTTCACAATCATTTTTAAATCTTTGGAATGAATCTTAACATCAGATAACTATGGCAGCAAAAAATTGTTGGGAACATAAAAAATGCGGAAGAGAAAAAGGCGGCGGCAAAGTAAGTGAACTGGGTATATGTCCGGCATATCCAAAAAACGGAAGGGACTGCTGGATGGTTGCGGGAACTTTCTGCGGCGGCAAAGTACAGGGAACACATGCCCAGAAGCTTGGTACCTGCATGACATGCGACTGGTATAAAAATGTAAGGGGACTGGTATAAAGAAGTAAAAACTGCGTTTCTCAATACATTATTATAATTTTTCTGAATATAAATCATTTTTTTCAACTTCACACTTTTTTCACAAATCTGTTTATATTCTTAAAAGTCAAGTTCTATTTTAAAAGACTGGATTTAACAAAATGAAATCCGAAACACGCAATAAAGAACAGGAGAAGAAATGTCAAAAAAAATCATGTTATTAACTCTGTCCTGTCTTTTTTTGTTAATGCTGCCGAATGTTAAAGCCGATAGCCTCATCGAGGGTGTGGATACAAGCGGTACTATCGTGCGTTTGATATCCTTCCTCCTTGGAATATGCGGCTCTACATACCTGGCGGCAGGACTCTGGAGAAGGGCGGAAAAAGGCTCGGAAAGCTGGAAATACCTCTCTATTTCCATGATAATGTTAATATTCTGGAACATAGTCATGACAGTTGGTATTTTATTGAATATCCTGAAAGTGAATATAGCTGATTCTGTAAACATTGTAAGGTCTACTGAAGTTATCGATACCACTCTTGTTATCCTGAATATCCTTGACCCTGTGATAGAGGTCATGGTATTCCTGATATTGCTGTTTGGTCTGCGCAAGATTGTAAAAACAATGCGGGAAGAGCCCTGGAAAGTTTTCAGCAAGGAGGAACAGGATGAATGAAGCATTACTGGTAATCCTGAATACAATAGCCTCGATTATTGTAATAATATCCACAGTCCTGTCCTTTAACCTGCTTGTTGGCATCTCAAGAGAGCTAAAAGGCTTAAAGACAATGGACCTGATGTGGGAATATTTCATTATTATGACAAGCCTGTTCATATTGCTGGGTATTACAAGGGCCGTCGGAACGATAGGGACTGTTATTTTTATGGGTTTCCTGCCAATATTTGAGGCGTTATTATCTGTTATCCTGATATTATATTTCGCATTTGCTATTCTCTTAGCCATAGCTCTTGAGGAGATTACAGAATAGTATGAGCAAGATACTTTCAGAAGAAGAACGGCGTCACATGCTCGAAAAACTCGAAAGCAAGATAGTAGCGACCCGTTTCATGACCCTGAAGTACATATCTTCTTCAATAAACACAGATAAAGTCGATTTTGGGAAAATGGATATTGAGATACCGGAATTCACAAAGACGCTTGTAAGGATAATTGAGATGCTGGCCGAGAAAGACCCCGAGGAGATGGTCAAGCGTGAAGCCGGTGTATGTATTGAGAATCTCAAGAAAAAACTCAATCCCACACTCAGGCACGATGTGCCGACATGCATATCATGCGGTGAGAGGCTTGTTGTTTCGTACAAATTCTGTACCAAGTGCGGCGTGGAATTAAAAGGCCAGAAATGGCTTTCAACCTACAAGCCATGCGAAAAATGCCAGAATCCCGTTGATCCCGTGTGGACAAACTGTGCGAACTGCGGCAACGTACTGATAAAGAAAGTGGAAGTTTCCAAGATATGCCAGTTCTGCAAGAAAACCATTGACCCGAACTGGATCATGTGTCCGTTTTGCGGTTCAAAGCTCAAGCTTGGGATTCCGGGTACATAGGAAGCCGGGTTTTATCCAGGTGATACTACCTGACCGACCTTCTTTTCTCAGTCCTCAATATCAATACGTACAGGCATATTAAAAATCCCCCTCCTGCAAAAAGATATAATATGGTAAGTGAAGAATATTTGTAGAAGTAGATGGCAAGCGTGGTACCAAATACCATGGCTATGGGAAGCAAAAAACTCAAAATAGTCGTACTTTTTGAAACCATTTTGTATCATTTGATATAATGTAAATTTACTTAATAAAACCTTTCTTAAAAAAATCAAGATGAAAAATGGCTTTTTCACACAAGCTTATTTATATGCACACAATTTACACAACTTTCCTGCTTCACACATTCCTCACAAATTTGTTTATATTAAGGTGAACCCTACGATATTTTGGCGCTAAGGAATTCCCGTTAAAGAGGAATATGTCTATCAGGAAAAATATATCATTAGAAAAGGTACATTTGAAGAAGCTTGAGCCCCTTATTTTAAAGCATAAGGGAAATTTCAGCGCCGCCATGCGTGAAATAATTGACCTTATCGATACGATGATTAAAGACCCTGATGCAGCAACAGGGCTTATAGACGGCTTAAAAACCGATAATAACCTCACTGAAACAGTTATGTACTGGCTTATCAGACAGGCGCACGGCAGGCTCATAGACCAGGAAATCATCAACAGCATCCTTGAATCTTCCAGGATAGAACGGCTTTCAGAAATTGAGAGCTATCTTGATGATATGGCAGGCGGGGCAAGCTGGCAGACAAAAATAAGGATATATGATTACGATGACGATATGAACCCTTCACATGCAAGGGTCACGCTGACAGGGAATAATGCTTATAAAACCGAATTCCTGGGGAATATCATCTCTTCCTTTATGGTCTCCCAGAAAAAACAGGAGATTGTCTCTCTTAAAAGAACGTCCAGTACGATCACTATCAATTTCAGGAAGCAGGCCAGTCCAAATCTTGCGGGCCAGTCTCTTGTTGATCATTTTGGCCAGATGGAAGATATCACTTCGGAGATATCTAAAAAGATGGAATTCTGGAAATGCATCGTTAACCTGTATAAGCAGACCAATTATAATATGGTAACAATTCCGAAAAATTATTATAATGAATTGCTGATGGGAAAAGAAGCGCCAAGCTATCTTACAGCATCAATCGAGGCCATACATAAGGTTCCGATAAGGGATATCCCATTAGGGACCCTTATTTCAACCATGAAATCAGTGTATGAATATATGGGCGTTGTAGAGCGGATCGATGTGGACGAGAACACCTTGAAGATTTACCACGGTTATACGGATTCTCGTGCAATAAATGCCATTGAGAAGATACTTTTGAATGTGCTTAATGCCAATGGCAGTCTATATCAATCCCGCTGCTCTGAAAACCTGATAGTCATGAGCCCGGTGGTGCGCAAGGATGGGGAGAAGCCGGCCAGTCCTGTACCAGGAAATTTTTTAATCTGATGGAAACGCGGTATATGGGCTGGAATCCCGGCTAATGTTAGCAACTGCTTTCAGAATTTGGGTTAATTTCTAAGGAGTATATATATTTGATGAGTTAATATTAAATACTTTTAGCTAATTATTATGCTTATCATCATTATAATAGGATGATGTGACAATAGACTGTGGTAACAACCCATAAATTGTGTAAAAAAGGTGTGAATAAATGCTAAGAAAGAACGTATCAATAAGCGATGCCCATCTAAAACTGCTTGAACCGTTGCTAAAAAAACATCAGGGCAACCTTTCGGCTGCAATGAGGGACATAATTGACTTCACAGGCTTTGTGACCGAGAACATGGGAAGCCTTGAAACCGCAAAAGACCTTTTGAAAGAGAAAAACCACGTCAGGGAACAAATACAAAACCGGATATACGGAGTAACTATCCCGTTAACTATGTTCAGGTGGCTTCTGGCCAGCAGGAAATATGGTCTTCCGCCGATGTGCGAAACTCTCCAGCTTTTTGCCCCCCACAATGACATTAATGTCTATGATACGAACAGCCTGAATAAGATAATCAACGAGGAGCTCTCTATCCTCAACTGGCCAACTACTGTGTCTGTTGACAGCGGCGATGACCAGATCTCAATCCAGGTAACAGGCACTGATCCTGAAATAAACAATTTTGCAGCCATATTGATATCAATGTATCTTTCAAACAATAAAAATCCCCAGAAAATAATCAAGCTGTTGCTTTATCCCTCATCTATATCCATGAAGTTCTCAAACGCCCCTTCCTCTGAAAATGCCCAGCAATCAATATACACGTATTTGTGCGACAACACCGAAAGAATTCCGGACCAGAATGGTGTGATTCTTGTAAAAGCAGAATAATCCCGGCGGGTAACTATTTTCAAAAACCAGGCCTGCAAGAATAATACGCTGGACCATCATCTCATGGGATAGTTAACAGATGTGAAAATTAATCCCACTCAGGCTTATATTTGTGTGACATTCATGTAGCCATTATATGAGCAATAAAAAGTTAAAATACTTACTTATTGTTAACAGCGAACCCGATATTGCAGATCTTTTTGCAGAAATGCTGCTCATGGATATTGAAAAATACATAATCAACACTGCATATACGGGAAAGGATTGCCTGTTAACACTGAAACGGGATAGGCCAGACATGGTCTTGCTGGATCTTGAGCTTTCGGATATGGATGGCTGGGAACTGGTTGAAAAGATAAAGGAATCAAAGCCCGATATACCGATAGTGATTGTTACCTCAAAAATCCCGGGCGTGGATGATTTCACGCGCTTATCCATGGTCTCAGACTATCTAATGAAACCTGTTACTATTGATTGTCTTTATATGGCTGTGAGAGATGCCCTGGAAATCCCGGCTCTTGTTGAGAACTGTATTAAGACCTTAAAGGGATTCAATGAAATAGACAGGGCTCTTTTAGAAAAAAATATCCGCCTGCTCAGGCAGAGCATCAGTGACAGGAAATTTTTCATTATGATGCGCCAGCTTTACCCCGAAAGAAAAGCAAAAAATGAAACCGGTATCATGCGTAAGCTTGAAGCCCTGAAAATAAAGATTGACAGGGAACACAGCGAATTAGAGGATTTTAAAAAACGCTGTTTAATCGCTTGATGCTCCTTTTCCTGTAATTTCACACTTTTTTCACAACTCTATTTATATCCAAGTATCAGTCTCATAATAATAAGAAGCAAGGAATGGCGTACATCGCCACCCGGGTTTCGAAGACAAAATAATATTATGGAGCGTTATGAAAACCAGAATCAGTATATTGAAAAATAATAGAGCTGATGTCGGTATCGGCACGCTGATAGTCTTCATTGCGATGGTACTTGTCGCAGCGGTGGCGGCAGCAGTTTTGATCCAGACATCTGGCGTATTGCAACAGAAAGCGCAGCAGACAGGAAAAGAAGCTACGGCTGAAGTGGCTTCAAACCTGAAAGTTACATCAGTTGTGGGTGAAACAGATACTGGAAATGACTTTATTCAAAAAGTAAATATCACAGTGGAACTTGCGGCAGGAGGTTCACCTATTGATTTCTCGAAGGTGGTAGTTAAATATATAAATGAATCAACTGCTATGACTTTGAACCTGCAGACAAACAGTTCATATGGACCTACCGCGGCGCTGTTCGGCTATACTGAAGAAAGGGTCGGTTCAGGCTCGGCTAATAATGTGCTGCAGCCCGGAGATCTTGCGGTTGTCACTTTTAACTTGACGTTAATGAACCAGAACCTGTATCCACGCAAACGTGGCACTCTCCATATTATCCCCGAGACAGGAACGATGGTACTCAAGGATATAGTGGCGCCTTCAACATTCGGGGACGCAACAATGATACAATTGTTCCCATAAAAAAGGGATTGTCATTTTATTTTTTTTCTTTATCCCTTTTATTTTTCACACCTTTTTCACAACTTAATTTATATCAAAGTATAATGATGCTAATATAGAAGCAAGGAATGGCGTTATACCGCCACCTGCGTTTCGAAGACAAAATATTAATGGAGGCGTTATGAAAACCAGAATCAGTTTATTAAAAAATAATAAAGCTGATGTCGGTATCGGCACGCTGATCGTCTTCATTGCGATGGTACTTGTCGCAGCGGTGGCGGCAGCGGTGCTTATTCAGACATCTGGCGTATTGCAGCAGAAAGCACAGCAGACAGGAAAGGAAGCTACGGCTGAAGTGGCTTCAAACATGAAGATATCGTCTGTTGTTGGTAAGACTGATCCCACAAATGCCAAGATCCAAAACCTGAATCTGAGCCTTGAGCTTGCGGCAGGTGGTTCTTCCATAGATTTTAACAAGATAGTTGTTAAATATGTGAATGAAACAACCTCAACAACATTGAACCTGCAAACCAACGGTTCACTGGGGCCCACAGCGACTTTATTCAACTACACGGAGGAAAGAGTTGGTTCAGGCTCGGCTAATTACGTACTGCAGTCAGGGGACCTTGCACTTGTTTCAATTAACCTGACTTTAGTCAACCAGGAGTTATTCCCGAGGAAAAAAGGCACGATCCAGATAATTCCTGAGACCGGGACGATGATTCTCAAGGAAGTCGTGGCTCCCGCAACATTCGGCGAAAATATCCAGGTACAGTTGTTCCCCTAAATAAAGGGGATTTTTTATTTTTTTTCACGATAATTTCTGGTTACCCCGGGCAGCTTTATTTCAATCCGGTGTTACTGTTTTCTCTTTTTTTTAATGTGGTAAAAGTTACTGATGTTGCTGGATATTTTCACACCTTTTTCACAACTTCATTTATATCTAAGTATAATGCTCATTATGATTAGAAGCAAGGAATGGCGTTATACCGCCACCTGCGTTTCGAAGACAAAATATTAATGGAGGCGTTATGAAAACCGAAATCAGTATATTGAAAAATAGCAAAGCTGATGTCGGCATAGGCACGCTGATCGTCTTCATTGCGATGGTACTTGTCGCAGCGGTGGCGGCAGCAGTGCTTATCCAGACATCGGGAGTATTGCAGCAGAAAGCACAGCAGACAGGAAAGGAAGCTACGGCAGAGGTGGCTTCAAACCTGAAAATATCGTCTGTTGTTGGTAAAACTGACAGCACAAACGGCAAGGTCCAATTGGTAAATGTCACAATGGAACTTGCAGCAGGAGGTTCATCTATTGACTTTAGCAAAGTAGTTATAAAATATATAAACGAAACAACAACTTCGACACTGAATCTGCAAACCGGTAGTACAGGTGCCACAGCATCTCTATTCAACTACACGGAAGAAAGAGTTGGTTCAGGCTCGGCTAATTACGTATTGCAATCAGGTGACCTTGCACTTGTTACATTGAACCTGACTTTAATGAACCAGGATTTGTATCCGAGGAAGAAGGGTACCATCCAGATAATACCCGAAACCGGGACAATGATAATCAAGGATCTTGTGGCCCCGGCAACATACGGTGAGAATACCATGGTGCAGTTGTTCCCCTGAAAACAGGGGAATTTCTCTTTCTTTTCAAGAAGGATGATTGAGCATGAAAGCAAACAGGAATTGCCTGAAAAACAATGAGAGCGGCGATATAGGCGTAGGTACGCTCATTATCTTCATATCAATGGTGCTTGTAGCAGCAGTGGCTGCGGCAGTGCTGATATATACAACGGGAGCGCTCCAGCAGAAAGCCACAAAGACAAGCAAAGAGGCAACCCAGCAGATATCATCCAATATCATCGTAGACCAGGTGCTCGGGAACAGAACAGATACAAGCGGTTCTGTTAATGACAGCATCCAGAGTTTGATAATCCGCATCAAACCAGACGTTGGCACAACATCAATAGACTTAAGACAGGTGATTATAACAATAATGGATAAAGATTATAAGTACGACCTTAATTATTCAAGTTCGGGTACTGGCTCCCGCATGTTTACCGCCTCAGCCGTAAGGGATGAGGATGGTTCGTTCAATGTCTCAACACCTGTATTGAACAGCGGTGATCTTGTTGCAATCACAATAAATCCGGCGGCCATTTCTCCAGTCACATTACCTACAAGGAAAACTATCTGGTTATCATTGAACCAGGAGCTTGGCCAGGCAGTGAACCTTGAGATAACCACACCAAACTCCTACGGTGTTTACAGGTTCGTGCAGCTATATCCATAACAGCGGGGGTTATATGGGTTTTTCCACTTCCGCTGCCGTGGTAATATTCGCTGCTTCTTTTATGTACCTGGCTACCATATTTTATCCCCTTGCCAACCTGTCGAATCAAAGGGTACTGGAGGCTAAAAAAAGCCTTAATGATATGCAGGAAGATAAGTTGAACACTAAAATAGTGATAACGAATTCCCAGGTGAGCGGCAGTGATATTGATCTCACGGTTTATAATAATGGCTCTGTGACGCTTAATTCAAGTAAGCTGAACGTCATTTATGATGGAACGTTCCTAACATCTTTTTCAATATCAAGCCAGGGCGTATGGGCCCCAAGGAGCCCTATCAATGTTACGATCGTTAATGGGGTAACAGGCAAAAGGGTAAAAATAATAACCGCTAACGGCGCATCTGATTACGCTATTACATAGGTGATATCGAATGGGAGCAGACACAGCCGCATCTCACCTGATTTTCTTCATAGTGTCTGTAATAATAGCTTTGAGCGTGGCCGGAGGTATTTTCATGAATGTCCAATCAATATCAACTGCGGCAACGATTGGCAGCAGGGCAATGTCAGAACAATTGAAAACAGATATCACAGTTATCAATGATCCTGATACTATCCCTTATGACTCTTCAGCCGGAGTATATATATTTTATGTAAAAAACACAGGAAAAGAGGAACTCTCTCCCGTTGGCATAACGGTCCTGATAGACGGCGTGACAATAACAGACGGGAATATTAATAAAACAGTGATCCAGGGTGGTACCGTCTGGCGTGCCACTGATGTCTTGAAAGTGAATGCAACCGTGACATTAGGTACCGGCAGTCATAAAATAAGAGTGGTCACAGGTAATGGTATCGATGACGAATTCGAATTCAGGAGATGAGCTATGGCATTATATTCATTCCCGCTGGACAGGGACGAGATAAACCCGATGCTTGGGGGCGGCTTCCCCAAAGGTGCACTCGTGGTGCTGGATGGCCCGACAGGAAGCGGCAAAAGCGCCATAAGCCAGAGGATCGCTTTCGGCCTCCTTGATAACAAAAACACGGTCACTTATATTTCAACACAACTGACAACGAAAAATTTCATCAGGCAAATGAATTCCCTGGACTACCCGATAGGTATCAAACTCCTGAAAGGAGAGCTTCTCTATATCCCGGCCTATCCGCTTCTTAAGGAATCAAAACCAAGGATCGATTTCATCCAGCGGCTTATGGGGGCGGCAGGGTTATTTGAAAAAGACGTAATCATAATCGATACGCTCTCGGCGCTCATACGCTATAGTCCCGAAGCAGAAAAAAGCCTGCAGCTTATCTCGTTTTTCAAGAAATTGACAGGGGTGCAGAAAACCATTATCCTGACCATGGACAGTACGGAATTGCCGCCTGGCATAAGTACCGAATTCAAGGACGCTGCAGATGTACTTCTTACATTGAAAATCAGGCAGCTTGGAACAGATATCCGCAGGACGCTCATAATAAACAAATACGCCCGCCCCGAAGTCCAGGTCTCAAGCATGTTCGGTTTCAAGGTCGAGGCCAAAGCCGGGGTAATGATAGACATTTCAGGAGTCTCATAGAGGGGGAATGAATTACGGATGACAAGTTTGAAGAAGCGATTGCAAGAAACCCGCATTTAAGCCAGTATCTTGAGAACTATAAGAAAGAAACCGGGATAGTACCTGACTTCTTTCCGAAATTGTCAAAAGACATCGTTGATATCCCTGTACCCTCAATCATATATCCGGTGGGTGACCCGATATTCATCCATCTCAAAGGGGACAAGACGTCCAAGGAAATCCATTACATCGCGATTGAGCCTCTTTTATCCGAGAAAGAGCACTTGAAATATAACCAGATAATGGACTCTATCCTTGTAAAGGCCGCAGACGAGGTTGTCCCTGAAAACGAAGACCAGTTAAGAAAGCTCATGATGAAGCTTTTAAACGAGTCGGTGCAAATTGAAGGAAAACTTATGCCTGTTAACATACTGGATAAATTGCTCGGGGAAAAGCTTGTGTCCATATCACAGGAAGAATACGATAAGATATCATATTATCTGGAGAGGAATGTTATCGGGCAGGGGCCGATAGAACCCGTGATAAGGGACCCCTACCTTGAAGATATCCATAGCATAGGTGTGAGCGGTGTTTTTATTGTACATAAGATACTGGGGATGCTTTCAACAAATATCACTTTCGGCACCCAGGAGAACCTGGGCCTCTGGATCCATACAATAGGCGAGCGTATCGGCAGGCCTGTAAGTGACGCCCGCCCCATCATCGACGGCACCCTGCCTGACGGCACAAGACTTAACGCCATTTACAGCACCGACATAAGCAGGAAAGGCTCAAGTTTCACATTAAGGAAGTTCATGGAAATTCCTGCAAGCATTTCCCAGCTTATTAAATGGGGCAGCATAGACGCCAACCTGGCCTCGTACCTGTGGCTTTTGCTTGAGAACCAGATGAGCATCTTTTTTAGCGGTGAGACCGCAAGCGGCAAAACTACAATGCTGAATGCCGCATTACCGTTTATAAGCCGCAAAGCCAAGATGTATTCAGTAGAGAATACTGCCGAAGTGTCACCTCCACAGGCAGCCTGGCAGCAGTTGATCACACGCGAAGACGGGCCGAAAGAGTCACAGGTCGATACCTTCACACTGCTCAAGGTGGCTCTCCGGTCAAGGCCCAATTACATCATAGTGGGTGAGATCAGGGGCGAAGAGGGCGCGGTAGCTTTCCAGGCCATGCAGACAGGTCACGCCGTGCTTGCCACTTTTCACGCATCCTCTGTCAAGAAACTTATCCAGCGCCTTACAGGCGTGCCTATTAACATCCCTGTCACGTTCGTGGATAACCTGAACTCAGCCCTCATCCTCCAGGCCATATACAGGAAAGGAAAATTCCTGAGGCGATGCACATCTGTTGAAGAGATAGAAGGATACCTGGAGGAAGCGGGAGGCGTGATAACGCGTGCCGTTTTTGAATGGGATTTCAATATGGACCGCCATCGTTTCAGGGGAATGAACAACAGTTTTGTGCTTGATAAGGTCGCAATAAGGCTGGGGTATGCGGATAAGCGCATGATATATGATGAACTGGCATTGCGGGCAAAGATCCTTAACAGGATGGCAGAAGAAAACATATTCGATTACTATAAAGTCCGGGATATTATCTGGAATTACCAGGCCAGGGGTCTTGACGGCATCCCGTTCGAGGTGTAATGGACACACAGGTCATGTTTCACTGTCTTGGGATACCCAAGAAGGAATATTTCAAGAAGGTCGTATTACCTGTATTTGTAATGGCGATCCTCTTTCCGTTTTTGATCATTATCCTGGCTCCGTCTGTTGCTACGGGAGACATGCTGACAGCTATCATACTTGTTCCTTTTGCCCTTTTGACCGCTGTCACCGTATATCCTGTTTCCAGCATCGAAGGGAGAAAAAAGGATATCAATAATAATATGCATTACTTCATCACGCATATGGGAGTTCTTGCAACATCGCAGATGACAAGGATAGATGTCCTGCACCAGTTATCGAAGAACGAAGCATATGGCTACCTGGCAAAGGAAACAGGGAGAATATACGCGCTTATCCGGTACTGGCATTTGAATTTTCCTGTGGCATGCCGCTTTATAGCCAAGCGCACGCCGTCTATTATTTTCTCAGACTTCCTGGACAGGATGGCGCATGCTGTGCAATCAGGTGAAGATTTCGAGAAGTTCATTATTGACGAACAGGAAGTTGTAATGAATGATTTCATGACCATGTACAAGGATTCGCTGAATTCCATCGATATGCTAAAAGAAATGTTCGTTTCCATGTGCATGTCGCTTATTATGCTTGTATCGTTTGCGATCATAATGCCCATAATTACAGGAATGAATGCCACGTTGTTAGTAACAGGCGCGATTGTGCTTTTCCTTATGACCGAACTGGCGATATTGATGTATGCAAGATCGGTCGTGCCGACTGACAGGATATGGCACACTCTTGAAATTGAAACTTCGGCAGACCGGCGAATTAAATGGTCAATGCCTTTTTCGATGGCGATCTGTATTATTTTCACAGGGGTACTGATCGTTTTTACCACCCTTCCGACCCCTATCATGTTTGCATTGTCTTTAACGCCGTTATTGATAACAGGGCTGATAGCAAGGACCGAAGAGAACAAGATCAAAAGGTATGATAATAATTTTGGCGCCTTTATACGTTCTCTTGGCGGAGCGGCAGGCTCAAGGAGCGGCCTGATCCTTGAATCCTTAAAAGAGCTGATTACACATGATTTCGGCCCGCTGTCAGATAATATAATCAGCCTGTATAAACGGTTAAGGACACGGGTCAACCGCAAAAGGGCGTGGGAACATTTTGCGGCAGGTACGGGGAGCAATCTGGTCGAGAGATTCGCGACGATGTTCGTGGAAGGCACGGCAGTAGGCGGAAAACCCGGTATTATCGGCGATATTATCGGAAGGAATTTTATGTATATACTTTCAATGAGGAAATTGAGATACAGCAGCGCGGCAAGCCTGACTGGGGTGCTTTACGGCTTAACTGCGGGGATCGGGGCCACGATGTTCCTTGCAGTTTCCATTATCTCGATGCTCGGGACGCTTTTTGCTGGCGTTATCACTCCGGATATCGATATTGGCATCTCGATGTCTGCCATCATCAACACGGATGTGAACCTGCTGACAACAATGCTGATGTTCATGATGGTCGGTCATTCGCTAATATCGGCCATGCTTATCAGGGTGGTGGATGGCGGCCATCATTTTAACACATATACACACTTTGTAGGGCTTGTATGGATTTCTGCGATAACAGCCGAAGTAACCATGCGCTCAATAGGCCCGCTATTGGGAGCCACCGGTTAAATCACATTTCCATCACACAAATCACACCAATATCACACTTCTGTTTATACATATGTGGTTAGAGATAACAATGCATGAAATGGGACAATATTTTAATAATCTTTAAATAAAAAATGAGGAGAAAAAATGCCAGGAAAAATTTTGCTCGTAGATGATGCAGCTTTCATGCGAATGATGCTGAAAAAAATCCTTGCATCAACGGGAAACGAATTGATCGAGGCGGTAGATGGGTCAGATGGCGTGGCAAAGTACAAGGAACATAAACCCAACCTTGTCCTGCTTGATATCATAATGCCCAATACCGATGGGATCGAGTGCCTGAAGCAGATAATCGCTTTTGATAAGGGCGCAAAAGTGGTGATGTGCAGTTCGATAGGCCAGCAGACAGTCGTAAATGACGCCATTAAGATAGGTGCCAGGGATTTTATAATTAAACCATTTGATGCTGCAAAAGTAATGGACATAGTCTCAAAGAACCTTTAAAAGGTAAAAAATGTCCAGGATAAAAGTGCTTGTGGTGGATGACTCTGCGTTGATGCGTAAAGTAATCAGCGATATACTTGCATCTTTCCCGGATATAGAAGTAATCGGGAAGGCAAAAAATGGACAGGATGCAATAGAGAAGGTAACTTCATTAAGACCTGATGTTGTCACAATGGATATTGAAATGCCCGTGCTCAACGGGCTGAATGCCCTCGGTTATATAATGAGCGAGTGCCCGACGCCTGTTATCATGCTAAGCGGTGATAACTCTGCTGATATTACTATCACTGCGTTCCAGTATGGTGCTGTAGATTTCATACTCAAGCCTTCAGGTGAGATAAGCCGTGATATTGCCAATATAAAAGATGAACTGATAAAAAAAGTAAGGGCTGCTGCGGGCGTGGCGGTACAGAAGCTTGGTTTTATCGAAGAAAAGCGTAAAAAAGAAACTATAGCCAGGGAGCCGCAACCTGACAGGAGGGAAAAGGCGGAACATATCAAGAAGCCAATATCTAAGAAAATAGTCATAATAGGCTCGTCCACCGGGGGGCCGAGGGCATTGCAGCAGGTCATCCCTCTGCTGCCGCCGACGCTTGCTGTACTTGTGGTCCAGCACATGCCTCCGGGCTTTACCAAATCACTGGCCGAGCGCCTCAACCTGCAATCAAGGATCAGGGTAAGAGAGGCCAGGGAAGGGGATGTTGTAGAGCCGGGAACTGTTCTTATCGCCCCGGGCGATTTTCATATGACAGTAAAACAGCAAATGACCAATGGAGGAATGAGGGAGGTAATTGCACTAACAAAAGGCGAGCGCGTCCAGGGTGTCCGCCCCTCTGTGGACGTTCTTCTCAAATCCGCAGTGCCGATATACGGGGAAAGGGCTGTCGGAGTGATACTTACGGGCATGGGTTCTGACGGTTCCGAGGGGATAAAGAAACTGAAATCTGCCGGAGGCAAGGTAATTGCAGAGGATGAGTCTACCTGCGTGGTCTTTGGCATGCCCAAGTCCGTTATAGACCAGAAATTGGCTGATTATGTCTTACCCATAACTAAAATAGCAGAAAGTATTGCGCAAATTGCGTAGAGGTATTTATGAACGATATGTCTGAATATAAAGAAATGTATGCGGTTGAAGCAGCAGAGCATCTGCAATCGATGAATGATGCGCTTTTGAGCCTTGAAAAAGATCAGAAAAACAGTGAAACGATCAATCAGATGTTCAGGGCGGCCCATACACTCAAGGGCATGTCGGCCACCATGGGTTACTCCAATATCGCAGAGCTTACGCATGATATGGAGAACCTGATGGACAGGGTACGTAAGAATGAGATGGTACTTGACCCGTCAGGAGTGGACCTGTTGTTCGAGGTGCTTGATAACCTTGAAAAAATGGTGGAAGCCCCGGAACAATCTTCCCAGTTTGATATCTCTTCCCTGCGTGACAGGCTCCAATCGCTATCAAAAGGAACGGGCGTGCCTGCACATGAGGAAGAAAAACCCGCGGCAACTGAAGTGTCCTCAGGCGAGAAACCGGAAGCTGCCGCATCAGAGGCTGCGCCCGTATCCAGTGAGCAGAAAACCTCTGAGGATACATGCACTGTATTCAATGTAACGGTCACGCTTCAGGAATCCTGTCTCCTTAAATCTGCCAGGGCAACAGTCGTCATGAGAAATCTTTCCGAGTTAGGAAAGATTGTGGAGACAACACCGCCTGTTAAGGATATTGAAGATGAGAAATTTGATCGGGTATTCACGGTCATGATATCGACCACCGAGGATGCTAAAAAATTAGAAGAAGCCGTAAAAAAGACCTCGGATGTTTCAGGTGTTGAAGCAAAACCTGTGGATACCCATGTGGAGACACAGGTTAAAAAGAAAATCGAACAAAAAACCTCAGAAGGGGATGCTAATAAAACTGTTGTAAAGAGCGTCCAGAGCGTTCGCGTCAGTATCGAGAGGCTTGATTCGTTGATGAACCTGGTCGGGGAGCTTGTTATAAATAAAATACGGTTGACGCAGCTTGCGACAGTGCATAAACTCGATGTCCTTGAAGAATCCCTTGCAAGCCTGAACCGCCTTACCAACGACCTTCAGGAAGAGATAATGGCTTCAAGGATGGTGCCGATTGACCAGATATTCAACCGTTTCCCCAGGATGGTGAGGGACCTTGCCAAGAAAGAAGGTAAGGAGATAGAACTTATCCTGGAAGGCGGCGATATTGAGCTTGACAGGACAGTACTGGATGAGGTAGGCGATCCTCTTGTCCATATCCTCAGGAATTGTGTTGACCACGGGATAGAATCACCCCAGGAACGGGAAAAAGCCGGCAAGAATCCAAAAGGCAGGGTTGTCCTGACTGCAAGGCGCGAGAAGAACTATGTAGCAATTGAAGCTGTTGATGATGGCAAAGGGATGGATCCCCGCAAGTTCAGGGAAGCCGCAGTAAAGAAGGGGTTAATGACGGCTGAGGAGGCTGCAAAGCTCACGGATAACGAGGCGCTTAACCTGTCCTACATGGCAGGTTTCAGTACTGCTGAGAAAGTGACCGATGTTTCAGGGCGCGGGGTCGGGATGGATGTTGTCAGGACAAAGATTGAATCGCTTGGAGGCACGGTGAAACTTGAGTCAAAGATTGGCGAGGGCACAAAGCTCACTCTTAAATTGCCTCTTACAGTAGCGATCATACGCTCTCTGATGGTGAAAGTCGCCAGGGATATCTATGCGATACCGATAACCAACGTGATACGTGACCTTGCTATCAAAAAAGACATGATAAAGACCATAAAAGGCGAAGAGGTCATATTGATGAGGGGCGAGGTCCTGCCTATTATCTGGCTCCACAGGCTGTTCGGGATTAATACCAACGGCACGGAAGAACTTATCGTGGTAGTGGTGGAGCGCGGGGGCAGCAATGTGGGACTCGTGGTGGACCAGGTCGTGGGCCAGCAGGAAGTGATAATCAAGAAACTTGACAACAGCCTGCTTAAAGGAATAAAAGGATTTGCAGGCGCCACCATACTGGGTGACGGGAACGTGGCTCTTATTCTTGATGTAGGGACATTGCTATGACGAATTTTGCAGACTCTATCGTTTTGCATGAGGATGAAAAGGAGTTCGTGGAGCTAAAGGCCATTATCAAGAAAAAAATCGGCTTTAACTGCGATCAGTATAAACAGGCTCATTTGAAACGCAGGCTTGCGGTCAGGCTTCGGGCGAACCAGTCGGGCTCATATAAGGAATATATGGATATTCTTATGAGAAATGAAGCTGAATTGCAGAAATTAAAGGATACATTGACAGTTAACGTCACGGAATTATTCAGGAACCCTGAAACTTATGAAGTATTCAGTAAAACCGTGCTCCCTGAACTGGTAAAGTCTAAAGGGGATGATAAAACCATCAAAATATGGAGTGCAGGCTGCTCAAACGGCGAGGAACCATATTCCATCGCCATCCTGGTGCGCGAATTCCTCGGCGGGTTAACAAAAAGATATTCTATATCCATAATTGGGACGGATATTGATGAAGATTCCCTGAAGAAAGCCCAGAACGGTATATTCCAGTTAAAGCAGCTTGAGAAAATAAATAAGGAAAGGCTTGATAAGTTTTTCACTAGGAAAGATGATGGGAATTTCCAGATAAGTGAGGATTTAAGGCGTCTTTTAAAGTTCAGGCACCATGATATGATTTCAGGCCCCCGGATGTTCGGATTCGATGTGATATTCTGCAGGAATGTTACTATATATTTCGAGCAGGAATTGCAGGAAAAGCTTTATTTGAATTTTTACAATGCCCTTAATAAAGGCGGATATTTCGTTATGGGGAAAACCGAGACACTGGTAGGTCCGGCAGGTGACTTATTTGAACCTGTTGATGTGAGGGAAAGAATTTATCAAAAAAGGTGATAATTTATGAATGAAACAAGAGCACTTAATGCGTTCCAGTATGATGCACTTAAAGAGGTAGGGAATATAGGCATCGGGCAGGCTACTACTTCCCTTTCCAGAATGATAAAGGACAAAAAAGTGGGAATTTCCCTGCCAGACCTGCAATTGGTACCTTTGATCAAACTGCCGGATTATATAAAAAATGAAAATCCGGTTGTAGGCATTATCCAGGGACTAAAAGGGGAAGAGAGCGGGTTCCTGTTGCTCCTGTTATCCAAGGAGAGTGCAAAAATGCTGGTAAAACAGATGTTCGGAATGGAAGAGGGCGGCGAGGGTTTTGATGAAATGGAGATATCAGCCCTGAATGAACTGGGTAATATAATGAACGGTACTTACATTACTGCTCTTGGGGATTTCCTGAAACTGGCGATAAATCTTTCGACACCCACCATGGTATACGATATGCTGGATTCTATAATTAACCAGGTTGTAGGCATACTGATGCCGGTTGTTGATAATGTACTGCTCCTTAAGACTGAATTCACTGTAGATTCGGAGAAAGTGGATGGAACGATACTTGTGTTCGTGAATGACTCGTCCCTGGATAGCTTGCTTGCTTCGATAGACAGACTGGTAGGCAGATAAGGATAGTTGGCAATGGAAAAGATAATAGTAGGAATCGCCGACCTTGCTGTAGCTCATAATCCTGCCGTACTTGTGACAATCGGTCTTGGCTCTTGTGTGGGAATCTCATTTATTGATCCTGTGGCAAAGGTTGGAGCCCTTGCCCATATAGTCCTGCCAAGCATCGAGCAAGCAAGGAACGGGGGTGATCCTTTAAAATATGCAGACTCCGGGATCGAGAAGGCTGTAAGTATGATGATAGAAAGGGGTTGTTCCCAGAGAAGGATAAAATGTAAAATAGCTGGCGGTGCAAGTATGTTCAGCTTCGGGGAAACCATGAACATAGGTGAAAAAAATGTTGAAGCCGTAAGACAAAAACTGGATGAGTTGGATATCCAGATATTGGCCAGCGATACCGGAGGGAACCACGGGAGAACGCTTGAGTTCTATCTCGAAAACGGGATAATGATAGTGAAAAGTGCTTTTAAGGGAATTAAGGAAATATAAACTTTTTACTGAACTATGATAAGCCCAAGTGTCTGGCCATTATTATTATAATTATTATTATGTAAATCAAAAGACCTAAATACTAAGAAATTAATGTTATTTTTCCCTACATAAAGTAGAATCAGTTTTCTGCTTGTAGAAGAAGGAGGCATCGTCAATGGACAAAACAACCCTAACTGGTATAGTGGTAACTACGGTATTTTTTATGCTGGTAGTATCCGTAATACCGGCAGTATCCGCAATACCAGTAAGTGCAGAAGAAGAAGGTCTTCTGGATCTTTATGCAGGTGGCGATTATGCCACAGGCGAGGATTCAGTCAGCGATGAAGATAAGGAAATCGAACATATTCCCGGGTATGGAATCGTTGCTCGCAGGATATCATTAACCGCTGATACAGATAGTATTCCTGCAAACGGCGTATCGACTTCAACGATAATTGCCCAGTTGAAGGATAAAAGACGCAACGATGTAAAAGTTGAGGGTGTAATTATCAACTTCAAGACTACCAGAGGAACGCTAAGCTCAGATAGCGCAGTTACCGATCATAATGGCAGGGCTATCGTAACTTTGACTTCGAGTACAGAGAGAGGAACTGCTATTGTAAGAGCGATGTCTGACAGCGTATTGATCCCTGATGTGACAAAGGTAAAATTTGTAGAAGTTGCTCATGAGATATCATTAACCGCGACGCCCAAGAAAATCCTTGCTAACGGAGTATCTACTTCGATAATCACGGCCCAGCTCAAAGATAGAAGAGGCAACGACGTAAAAGTCAAAGATGTAATCATTAACTTCAAGACTACCAGAGGAACGCTAAGTGCAAGGAGCGCTGTTACAGATCATGAAGGAAAGGCTACCGTGACTTTGACCTCGGAAACTGAAAGAGGAACTGCTGTTGTGATAGCCACATCAGACAGCGTACCGGCCCCGGAAATCACAAAAGTAAAATTTGTGAAAGTTCTTTCATATGAAGATGATGTAGAAAATGATATGGATGTAGAGGTTCCCGATCTGTCAGTTAACATTGAGAATACTATCTCCACATTCAATAGAGTTTTAGAAGATACTTTCATCTTCTAAACTCAGTTTTTTTAATTTGAGGTGCCTATGACAATAATGGTTACAGGATGTGCAGGATTTATCGGTTCTCATGTAGTAGATACACTGCTGGCTGCAGGGAAAAAAGTGGTCGGAATCGATAATTTTGATCAATTCTATGATCAATCCATTAAAATAAATAATATCGAGCATAACCTTGATAATGAAGATTTCATTTTCCACAGGGCCGATATCAGGGAAAAAGCGCAGATGGAAAAAATATTCCATGATACTGAGATTGATACCCTGATCCACCTGGCAGCAAGAGCAGGGGTCAGGCCTTCAATACAGGACCCGCTGTTATACGAAGATGTGAACATCAGAGGTACTGTCAATCTCCTGGAACTTGGCAGGAAGCATAATATTAAAAAACTTATCTTTGGCTCAAGTTCATCATTATATGGAATAAACGAAGAGATACCATTCAGGGAAGATGATCCTGTGGATAAAGCGATCTCTCCCTATGCAGCCTCAAAGAAAGCCTGTGAGACTTTCTGTTATACATATCATCATTTATATGGAATTCCAATTACCAGCCTGCGGTTTTTCACAGTATATGGACCAAGGCAAAGGCCTGAAATGGCAATCCATAAATTCACAAGGTTGATAGACCAGGGTAAGATTATCGAGATGTACGGTGATGGCAGGTCAAGAAGGGATTATACGTATATCAGCGATATTGTGGGTGGGATAATGGCGGCAGTTGATAAAAAACTGGGATATGAGATAATCAACCTGGGGAATTCAGATGTTGTGGAATTGAGGTATCTAATACGATTAATCGAGGAGAACCTGGGAAAGAACGCAATCATTAAGAAACTGCCAGATCAGCCCGGAGATGTTCCTGTTACTTATGCTGATATATCAAAGGCGCAAAGACTTCTTGGCTATAAACCAATGGTCCGCATAGGTGAAGGAATTGAAAATTTCGTAAACTGGTACAGGGGCGTGGCAAATTGATCTCGGTAGTAGTTCCTTTTTATAACGAAGAAGAAAACATTGAACCCCTGCATACTGAATTGAGCAATACCCTGAAGAGCCTGGGACGGGATTACAGTATCATTTTTGTAGATGACGGGTCCGCAGACAACACCTATAAGAACATGCTGGATGTCCGCGAGAAGGATGATACCGTCAAAATAATAAAATTCAGGAAAAATTTCGGGCAAAGCGCCGCATTAAAAGCCGGATTTGATAATGCAGAAGGGAATATTGTTATCAGTATGGATGGCGACCTTCAGAACGATCCATCTGACATACCAAAGCTTTTAGAGAAAATCGAAAATGAAGATTATGATGTAGTTTGCGGCTGGCGTGCAGACAGGAAGGATCCCTTTTCCAAGAAAATCTCATCAAAATTCGCCAATTTATTAAGGAAAATAACTACAGGGGAGAAGATTCACGATTCAGGATGCACTTTCAGGGCATACAGAAACAGATGTGTAAAAGGGCTTGATCTGTATGGAGAAATTCACAGGTATATCCCTGCAATGCTTTTGTGGAAAGGCCATAAAATCGGCGAGGTAAAAGTTAAACACCACCCGCGGAAATACGGTAAGACCAAGTATGGCTTGCAAAGACTTGGTAAAGGCCTGCTTGACCTGGTAGTTATTAGCTTCTGGCAGAGATATTCTGTAAGACCTATCCATGTATTCGGGGGACTGGGGCTGCTGCTTGGCATCTCTGGCACACTTTTGGGAGGTTATATGGGTATTGAGAGGCTGCTTTTTGGAAGGGGCCTTTCAGACAGGCCGTTATTTTTACTGGCAATTTTAATGGTCATAATCGGTGTCCAGTTCGTAGCATCGGGGATTTTAGCTGATATTATGTGCAAGTTGTATTACGGGCAGAACGAAAGGAAGAATTATTTGATCGAGAAAACGGTCGGATAGAATAATGAGAATCCTGATGCTCAACTATGAATATCCACCTCTTGGAGGAGGAGCTTCCCCTGTAACAAAGTCCCTGGCCGAAGAACTTGTTAAACTTGGTAATAGCGTCGATGTGGTCACCATGGGTTTTAAGGATTTGAAGCAGAAAGAAGAGATAAACGGAGTGACAGTATATCGGGTTCCGAGTATCAGGAAGCAACAGAACGTGTGCCAGACGCACGAGATGCTTTCATATTGCTACTTTGCATATCGTTTTTTACCGGGATTGTTAAAAGAGAATAAATATGATGTTTGCCATACGCATTTTATTATCCCGACAGGGATAGTTTCGTATTTAATTAAAAATAAAATCCCATATATTATTACAAGCCATGGGAGTGATGTTCCAAATTACAATCCAGACAGGTTTGGGATGCAACATAAATTACTTAAACCGGTATGGAAAGAGATCATTAAGAATGCAGGATGCATAACCAGTCCCACCCAGTTTCTCAAAGATCTGATTTTAAGAAATTTTAGTGAAAATAATTATTGTAATACTATTGAAGTTATTCCTAATGGAATCAATCCGGAAAATTTCCTCCCAAAAAAGAAGGAAAAGAAAATCCTGGTCGTAACCCGGTTGTTTGAAAGGAAGGGGGTTCAATACGTAATTGATGCCATGAAAGGAATAAATGGTTACAGACTGGTAATATGCGGGGACGGCCCCTATAAAAAAAACCTGGTAGAACGCATCAAAAGAACAGGTTCTGGTAATATCGAACTGTTAGGGCATGTAAGCAATGAAAGGCTGAAGTATGAGTATGAAACCTCTTCCATTTTTATATTTTCGTCATCCTCAGAAAACTTTCCGGTTGTCCTCCTGGAAGCAATGGCTGCAGGTTGTGCCATCATTACTACCAATGTTACGGGCTGTCCTGAAGTTGTGGGCGATACAGCGATATTAGTTGAGCCAAAGAGCTCTGAAAGTATTAGGAGTGCACTGGTTGGACTTATTAACAATAATGAACTCACCATGAAGCTGGGCAAAGATGCAAGAAAAAGAGTTGAAAATAATTTTTACTGGGAAAAAATTGCATTAAGTTATTCTAAAGTTTATGAAAATGTTTTAAGATAAATAATCATGAGATATGGTAAAGACTAAAATATTAAATGTTATAGATCATATGGAACTCGGTGGAGCCCAGAGAATCGTAACCCAGCTTCTTGAAGGATGGAATTGCAACGGTATTGAGTTACGAAGCTTCTCTTTGCGAAGGTCAGATTATCATATATTATTGCATGATGGGTCATTGTTTATTTCATCAAACCATAAGTCCAGATACAATTTATTATCTTTTCTTGAGCTGAAAAATCATATTGAAAAAAATAATATAAATATCCTTCACTTACATCTTCCAAAGTCTGTTTTCTTTGGAGTTCTGGTAAAAATATTGTATTTTGAAAATCTCAGGATAATTGTTCACGAACATGGGGATATATTCCAGCATAAACATTTCTATAACCTTATTTTAAGACTTTTTCAGAATAAAATAAATTTATTTCTGGCAGTTTCGCAGGCTACGAAAATGGAGCTTATTGAGAATGCGAAAATAGACGGGGAAAAAATAAATATTTTATATAATTTTATTGATTTAAACAAATTCAATCTGGAAAATTTCAATAAATTTGATAAGACTATTGAAAGAAAAAAATTTGGGTTAAATACCAGCGACTATATCCTGGGTTTTGCAGGCAGGCTGGACAAACTGAAAGGATGTGATATCCTGATAAAATCGATACCTTATGTCAATATTCCAAATTGTAAAATCGTTATTGCTGGAGATGGTGTGGAAAAAAAGGAACTGGAGAAACTGGTCGGGGATATGGACATCAAAGACAGGATAATTTTCATGGGTTATATTAAAGACATGTTAAGATTTTATCGGTTGATAGATTGTCTTGTTATTCCTTCCAGATCAGAATCTTTTGGGTTATCTGCTATTGAAGGACAGGCATCAGGTGTTCCGGTCATTGCATCTGACATTAAAGGATTAAATGAAGTTGTTCTGGATAAGGAAACAGGGTTATTATTTGAAAAGGATAATGAAAAAGATTTAGCTGGAAAAATTCAATTAGTTAACTATGATAAAAATCTAAGAATAAAATTAGCAAGAAATGGTATGGATAATGTAAGGAAATATTCGCTGGATAATTATTTATTAAATTTGGAGAATATATATAACAATGCTTGAAAATAATATAAGGCAGAATGCTGTAGCTCATAATATTATCGCCGAAATATATGATTCAAAACATCCAGAAATATATAACCAGATAGAACAGGGAAGACTGGAACAGACAATAGAAACTTTATTAAATAAACTGGATAAAAAAAACCCCAGAGTTCTGGATTTGGGATCAGGGACGGGTAATCTCTCTTTGAAATTTTTAAATAAAGGATGTTCGGTTACTGCCTGTGATGTTTCACAAAAATCATTAGATATTCTAAACAAAAGAGCCTACAATAATTCCAATTTAGATTTGATTTTACTCAGAGACAAAAAATTACCTTTTGAGAATGATAGTTTTGATGTTGTGGCTACTTACTCTGTTCTTCATCATATTCCTGATTATTTATTTACAGTCAAAGAGATGATCAGGGTTCTAAAACCTGGAGGTTATATCTATATTGATCACGAAGCCAACGAGGATAAATGGAAATCCAATGCATTGCTGAAAGAATACAACAATTTAACAAAGCAGACGATATTTGAACATTTTAATAAGTTGTTTAGAACGCGGGAATTATTCACTTTTGATTTCATAAAATCATCATTAATTATATGTTTTATAAATAATAGATATAAACGGGAAGGGGATATTCACGTATGGACTGACGACCATATAGATTGGCAAAAAATTTTCAGGATTGTCACAGAAAATAACTGTCGCGTAATTGAAGATATCGATTATTTGATGTATAGACCTAAGTGCCAGCCGGCATTGTATGAAAAATATGGAGAAAACTGTAAAGATACTAAATATGTTTTCATCAAGAAATGAAAGAAGTTGAAGATTTTCCGGAAGTTAGTATTGTAATGTTAAATTACAATGGTGTACAATTTCTACAAAGAACAATTCAACCAGTTCTTGAATTGGATTATTCCAATTATGAGTTTGTAATTGTAGATAATGGTTCAACCGATGGAAGCCTGGAATTCATCAAAAAATTCGGAAAAATAAGACTAATCCAGAGCCCGCGTTTAAGAGAGAAAAACTTTGCATGTAATTACGCTATCAAGAGCGCACAAGGAGAATATATTTTATTATTAGATAACGATATCCTGCTTACTTCAAAAGATATTATAAAATATTTATTAGAATATTCGAAAAACATAGAATCTTTTGGTTGTTTTGGTTTGAGTTTAATAAATGAAAATGAGAATGAATCAGATT